>DASRQT010000470.1:0-15957 GCA_035696485.1 Polyangia bacterium
CGACCGAAGCAGGGTCGAGGGTCTTAGCGCATGCGTTCTTGATCTCGGACATGACGACGTTGTCGACTTTGTCGATTTGGAGCGGCTCAAGTCGGGGGGCGAGATGCTTGGTCCACCGGTTGCGGTCGTCACGGTGGGACCGCAGGTCTTGCGCGCGCTCCGTGAGCCAGTCCTCCGCGAGGTCCCGGAAGTACGGCGCGGCGGCCGTCTCTTTCGGCTGCAGGGGCATACCCGGCCTACCAGCCACAATGTCGGCCGTTGCGATGGCTAGACGCGTTGCGGCTTGGTCCTGGGTTAGGAACCCACCTTCGTACCTCCGTACCCCGTGTTCGGTGTACCGAACCGCCCACGTTTTGCCGGCTCTCAATACCTGACCGCTGCCCTTTGCATTACGTCTTTTCTGTCGCCCCATAGTTCGAAAATGCTACCGATAAGGCCGGAATAAGGCAAGAACTGATTTGCCTTATGAGATAAGTACCTGTAAACGCTTATAGAAAGTACCAAAATATACGGTTTCGTAAACCGTAGGTCCTCGGTTCAATCCCGAGCACTGGCTCCGGGTTTGCTCGGAAACAGCTCGGCGGCGATCGATGTTACGATGCGCCCATGATTGGACCGGGCCTGGTCAGCGTCGGGGGGGGCAGGGTCATCGCCGCGGCTGCTCTGCTGCTGGCAGCGTTGGGCCCGGGGGGGGCAGGGTGCATTCCCAAGGCGTCCAGCGGAAACGCGGGGGGTGGGGCGCAGTGCCAGACCAACGCCCAGTGTTCGGAAGGGAAGGTGTGCGTGTCCGGCATCTGCAGCAAGCCCGGCATGGTCAAGCCGGGCGGCGGTTGCACGGCGACGCGCGACTGCGCGACCGGACACTATTGCAGCCCGGTCGGCGCGTGCGAGGTGGGCGGCACCCTGGCGGCGGGGGCCGCGTGCACGGCCGACGCAGCCTGCATGCCGCCGCTGCGTTGCAATCTGGACGGTTTCTTCGGGACGTGCGCTCCCGGTGGCGTCGTCGATCTGGCGGGCGCATGCCAGGACAACAAGGACTGCCTGACGGGGTTGTGGTGCGCGCGCGACAAGACCTGCCAGGGGTTGGCCACGGCATTTCCACCCTTCAAGGGCGTGACCTGCACCGACGACGGTCCCTTTCGCGTCTATTTCGAGGTGCCGCGGCCGAACAAGCCGCCGGCGGATTTTTTCCGCTTGCCGTTCCCCAACGACATTCGCGTAAAGGCTGGCAAGCTGGACATGACAGACTTCCCCAGGCCGGGACCAACGCCGCTGGGCGTCGATCTGGTGCAGCTGTACGTCGACGCGTGGATGGCGGATTTTGACGGATTCAGCTCCGTCGCCGTCGTGACCTTCAGGACCTCGGCGGAGGTGAACTTCGACACCGCCGCAGCGCCCGCGATTCGTCTGGTCGATCTGACATCGGGGGAGATGCTGGGCCGCGAGCTGTCGCGATCGTGGGGGACGATCCCCGACCGCAGCAAATACGCCTGCAAGAACCGGTTCATCGTGCGCAACACCACCGACACGCCACTTTATCCCAAGCACACCTATGCCGCGATCCTGACCACGGCGCTCAAGGCGAAGGATGGTTCGACGGCCGCGCCGGACGCCGACATGGCGTTGATGCTGGCGGCGACGGCGCCGGCGGACGCCGACTTGAAGGCAGGTTGGGACAGCTACAAGCCGCTGCGCGACTGGCTGGTCAGCAAGCGGGCGGAGGCGCCCAGCGTCGCGGCGGCGACCGTCTTCACCGTCGCCGACACGACCGGCCACATGGAGCGCGTGGCCGCCAGCGTGGCAGCGCAGCCACCACCGGCGCTGACGGGGTTGGTCCGGTGCGAAACCGGCGTCAAATCGCCGTGCGACGACGGGACGCCGGCGCGGGCCTGTCCGGCAGCGTCCGCCGCGTTTGACGAGCTGCACGGCAAGATGCGCGTGCCGATATACCAGCAAGGCACGGCG
Source organism: Polyangia bacterium (assembly GCA_035696485.1). Taxonomy (GTDB): domain Bacteria; phylum Myxococcota_A; class Polyangia; order Fen-1088; family Fen-1088; genus DASRQT01. The sequence continues at coordinate 1,966 of DASRQT010000470.1, forward strand.
CCATACGAGAAGCCGGCCGACGGCGGTGGCATCCTGTTCACCGGCGGCGCCCCGGAGGTGGCGGCGATGGTCGACGTCTGTTTCGCGCTGTCGGTGCCGAAAGCGGGGGCGATGCCAGCAGGTGGTTGGCCGCTGACCGTCTATGCCCACGGCACCGGCGGCTCGATGCGCTCGTTCATCGACGATGGCATCGCCGAGAAGCTGGGGACGGCGGCGAAGCCGGCGGCGGTGCTGGGTTTCGACGGTGTCGCCCACGGCGCGCGGCGCGGCGCCTCGAGCAAGAAGCCCGACGATCTGGTCTTCAACCCGCTGAACCCGCGCGCCGCGCGCGACAATTTTATGCAGGGGGGGGCGGACATCGTGCAAGCTTTGCGCGTCGCCGGCATCACCGTGGATGCGGCGGCGTCGCCTACCGGAGCCGTGATCAAGTTCGATCAGACGGCGGTGTCGTTCTTCGGGCATTCGCAGGGGAGCACGTCGGGCGCGCTGGCGATCGCCTTCTCCGACGCGGCGCCGGCGGTCGTGTTCTCGGGCGCGGGGTCCTTTCTGACTGCGTCGCTGCTGCACAAGAGCAGCCCGGTGAACATCGGCGCCGGCATGGGATTCCTGATCGGCGAGCCGCTGGATGAGAGTCATCCGGTGATGACCATCTTCCAGAGCTATTTCGATCGGTCTGATCCCTTGAACTACAACCCGCTCATCGTTCGCCGGCCACCGGCGATGCGCGGGTCCAAGCATGTGTACATGTCGTGGGGGACCGGGGACACGTACACGCCGCAGGAGACGTTGCGAGCCAACGCCGAGTCGCTGGGATTGGCACCGGTCGCGCCGGTGCTGCAGCCATACGATGTGACCGCCATCAACCGGCCTGTCAGCGCAAACGTCCTCGGTGGCGATGACAAGATGCGCACGGCGGCGGTCTTTCAGTACCGGCCGGCGGCCGGCACCGACGGACACTTCGTGGCGATGAAGAACGCCGAGGCGATCGCCGACTGGGCCGCCTTCCTGGCATCGTATCTCGCCACCGGGACACCGGCGGTGCCCTGACGGCCGTCGCTGCCGCTAGGCCGGGCCCGACACGATGCCGATGATGCGGCCGGGTTTGTAGATGAACTTCTTGATGGCCCGCCCCTCGAGGTGCTTGGCGACGTTCGCCACCGCGAGGGCGGCGCGTCGGGCGTCGTCCTCGCTGGCGTCGCGTGCGATCTCAACGGTGCCGCGCACCTTGCCGTCGATCTGCACGCCCAGCGTCACCAGCGCGTCCAGCGTCAGCGCCTCGTCGTGGGTCGGCCAGGCGGCCTCGATCAGGAAGCCCTTTTCTCCCAGCTTCTCCCACGCCTCGTCGCCCAGGTGCGGCGCGTACGGACCGACAAGCTTCACCAGCGTGACGATGTCCTCGCGTGTCGCGCCGTGCGCGGTCAGCTCGTTGACATACTCCATCATGGCCGAGATGGCGGTGTTGAACTGCATCCGTTCAAGGTCGAAGGTGACGCGCTTGATGGTCTTGTGGCGCAGGGTGAGGTGGATGTCGGTCGCGGGCGCGGTCGCCGCCTGCCAGGCCTCGACCAGGCGCCAGGCCCGTTTGTGGAACCGGTTGACGCCCTCGATGGCACGTGGATCCCACGGTTTGGGCAGCTCGAACTCGCCCATGAACATCTCGTACAGGCGCAGCACGTCGGCGCCGTAGTCGCGGATGACGTCTTCGGGGTTGATGCCGTTCATCGCGGTCTTGGCCATCTTCTGGACGGTGACCTTGAGAGGCTCTCCGGTCCTCTTCAGCACCGCCTGCTCGCCGCGTACCTCAACGTCGCCGAACTCGTAGTATCGCTCTTTGTCGTCCTGGTACGTGTAGGCCAGCACCGTGCCCTGGTGGCGCAGCTTCGTGAATGGCTCCTTGGTGGTGACGATCCCCATGTCGTAGAGCACCTTGTGCCAGAAGCGCGCGTACAGCAGGTGCAGTACCCCGTGCTCGGCGCCGCCGACGTACAGATCGACCGCCATCCATTTCTTTTCGGCCGCGGGGTCGAAGATCTGCTGGTTGTTGTGGGGATCAAGGTAGCGAAGGTAGTACCAGCACGAACCCGCCCACTGCGGCATGGTGTTGGTCTCGCGTCTCGCCGGGCCGCCACAGGTGGGGCAGGTGGTATTGGTCCAGCTGTCGATGGCGGCCAGAGGCGATGCGCCGGTCCCGGTGGGGGCGTAACGTTCGACGTCGGGCAGCCGCACCGGCAGCGCCGACTCCGGGACAGGAACCGCTCCGTGCTGGGGGCAGTGAACCAGCGGGATCGGTTCGCCCCAGTAGCGCTGGCGCGAGAACACCCAGTCGCGCAGGCGGTAGCTCACCGTCGCCTTGCCGACGCCGCGGGCCTCCAGCTCGGCGGTGATCTTCTTCTTGGCCTGCTGCGTGGGCAGGCCGTCCAGCGGACCTGAGTTGACGGCCACGCCGTCGCCGACAAATGCCTGGTCACCCGCCTCCGCGGCCACACCACCCGGCGCGCCGCCCCTGTCGGTCGGCCGCACCACCTCGACGATGGGCAGGCCGAATTTCTTGGCGAATTCAAAATCGCGCTCATCGTGAGCCGGCACGGCCATGATCGCGCCGGTGCCGTAGCTGGCCAGGACGTAGTCGGCGATCCAGACCGGGATGGGCTGGCCATTGACGGGATTGACGGCGTGGGCGCCGGTCGGGACACCGGTCTTGTCCTTGCCGAGGTCGGTGCGCTCGAGATCGCTCTTGAAGCGGGCCCTGGTCTGGTACTCGGCGACCGCGGCCTTTTGCGCCGGCGTCGTGATCACGTCGACCAGCGGATGCTCGGGCGATAGCACCATGTAGGTCGCGCCGAAGAGCGTGTCAGGCCGGGTGGTGAACACGCGGATCTCGCGCGCCTCTGCCACCTGGCCGGCCGGCACCGTCTTGAAGACGACCTCGGCCCCTTCGCTGCGGCCGATCCAGTTGCGCTGCATGGCCATCGTCGACTCTGGCCAGTCGAGCTCGGCCAGATCCTGGAGCAGGCGGTCGGCGTAGCGCGTGATTCGCAGCAGCCACTGTCGCATGTCCTTGCGCTCGACCAGCGAGCCGCACCGTTCACAGCGCCCCTGGCTGACCTCTTCGTTGGCTAGCCCGGTCTTGCACGACGGGCACCAGTTGATCGCGACGACGCCCTCGTAGGCGAGATCGCGCTTGAAGAGTTGCAGGAAGATCCACTGCGTCCAGCGGACGTAGTCGGGGTCGGTGGTGTTGAGCTCGCGCTCCCAGTCGTAGGCAAACCCGACAGCGTCGATCTGGCGGCGGAAGTTGGCGATCGACTGTTCGGTGGTGATGCGCGGGTGGATGCCGTGCTTGATGGCGTAGTTCTCGGCTGGCAAGCCGAAGGCATCCCAACCCATCGGGTGCAGCACGTTGAACCCCGACATCCGTTTCCAGCGCGTAATGATGTCGGTCGCCGTGTAGCCCTCGCAGTGTCCGACGTGCAGCCCCGCGCCAGAGGGGTAGGGGAACATGTCGAGGGCGTAGAACTTGGGCCGGGCCGGATCGCTCGGCGTGCGGTGCAGATGGGCTTCCTTCCAGCGCGCCTGCCATTTCGGTTCGACGGTGAGGTGGTCGTAGGGCATGAACGGGACATTCTATACCGGGGCGCGTGGCAGCGCCGCGTGCCGGCCCGCGCCAGGGTGACGAGCGGCGGCCTCAGTTGCTGGCGGAGGATGCGCCGGCATCCTCCTTCCAGATCTTTGGCGCCGTGCTGCCGCCGTCGGCGGGGGCGCCGGCCTGCGCGGGGGCCGGCGGTTTGGGCAGCGGCAGGCCCCACATCACCCTTCGCTGACGATAAAGCGGCTCGCCGTAGATCAGCTCCGAGATGCAAACCTGATACGGGAGCATGTTGGACTGCTTGTCGATCAGCAGCTCGAAGTCGGTCTCGGTGACCACCCGTTTGACGCCGGCCTTCTCCCCCCAGTAGACCTCGAGATCGATCCGCTTGGCCTTGGCGATCTCCTCCGGGAGGCGTTTCCAGTTGTTATCCAGGATGCGCCGCAGGTGTTTGAGTTGAAACTCGGTCTCGAAAGCGTACAGCGCCTTTCCGCCGCGCAGCGACTTCTTGGCATCGCTCTCCAGATCGACGGAGCTGACCAGCCGGGGGGGCTCGGCGGCCTTGACCTCCAGGGTGTCGAAGTACTCCTGCAGCCCGCACATATCGTCAAAACCAATTTGTCCGGGTGGAATCGACGACAGGTCGCGGCGAATGCCAATTCCGCAAGCCATGGCGACGCACGCCGCGATCGCAGTGCCCAGGGTCACGGTATTCGCACGCTCGCGCTTGCGTCTCATCGAAGCTCCACCCAGCCTTTAGGTTATGTAAGGAACCGCGCATAGCAAAAATATGGATCTGCAATGCAAAAAGCGATTCGTTTTTGGCCGTTCGGCAAAATTGCCAAGTCGTTACAAGATCTTGTGCGTCTTTGTTGCATTCTAAGGTTGGGACCCTACTCTCAGTCGCGTTTACATTGTAGGAAGTGGAAACAACACAGATATGAAAACGTTGCGTCACCCTCCCTCCCGGGAGCTATGGCAGTTTTGCATGGACCGGTTGAGGGAACTGCGGGGACCTGATACGCGCGAGCGGGACCTGGCGAACATCCTCGGCTTCGAGCACTCACGGGCGGTTCGCTGGAAGGAAGGCCAGATGTACGTCGACCGGGCCGAATATCTGGTCCGGTTGGCCGATGCGCTGGATGTCGAGACGATGCTGCTCATCGCCCTGGCCTCGGGGACGACGACCGCCGACCAGGCTCAACGCCAGCTGGCCCGTCTGAGCCGGTCCGACGACATCTCCCGCAAGCGGCGGGCAGCACCGGGTCCGGTCAACAACAAGGGCGTCGAACCGCCCGACATCGGCGCCGACGCGGCACAGTTCGCGATCGATCCGGCGCGCGTGGCGACTGCAACCCGCGGCCTGGTGCTGCTGATCTCGGCGTCGGGCGAGGGGCGACCCGAGCTGGGGACAGCGCTGATGCGACACGCTGACGTCGGCGGGCTGGCGTCGCCCAGCCTCAGCATGGGGGTGACGCTGGCCGAGCGCCACCGTCCCGAGGTCGTCTTTCTGGACATGGGGCTGGCCAGCGTGCACGCGTTTGATGCCTGTCGCGTTCTATCCGGGCTTACCAGCCGGTCGCAACGGCGGTGCCGCGTCGTCGCGGGCACGTCGGCGATGTCGGACACGGTCGAGAAACCAGCGCTGATGGCCGGCGCCGCGCAGGTCACCCTGTTTCCATTTCCCGTCAGCCTGTTTCAGGGCGAGCTGGATCGCATGCAGGAACGGCTGGGGCCGCGGCGCGCGGTGCGGAAGACTCCGCTGCCCGGGTTTCGCAATCCGGACCGATAGCGACGAAACAGCAGGCGCTTGATTCTGGCGCCGAGTCTCCCTAGGGTGCGTCACCATGGCCGAGGAATCTGTGGCAGCGGTCTCGGGCGAGTCGCCCTTGCGCCGCCACCTCGCGTGGCTGTTGGTCTGCCTGGCCTACGTCTACGTCTTTCCCTACTACGAACGGCTCAATAACCCGAACGAGAACGTCCGCATCTGGGCGACGCGCGCCGTGGTCGAGCACGGCGTCCTCAACATCGATCAGGTTTCGCGAGAGTGGGGCTGGGTCAACGACAAGGCCATCGCTGGCAAGAGGCTGTACTCCTCGAAGGCGCCGGGGACGTCGTTCGTGGGGGTGCCGGTCCTGTTCCTGCACACCAAGCTACGACACCTGGCGGGCTGGCCGTCACCGGGGAAACGCGCGACGACGTTCTGGCTGCGCCTCTGCACGGTCGAACTGCCGCTGTGCATCTTTCTGTGGTTCTTTGCCGGGTACATCGAACGGATCACGCGCTCGGCGGTCGCGCGCGATCTGCTGGTGGTCGCGCTGGGGGTCGGGACGCTGTTTTATCCGTACGGCGTGATCTTCGTCGGCCATTCCCAGGCGGCGGCGCTGGCGTTTTCCGGGTACATGCTGCTGTCGGCGGGCGCGAATGCGAGTGAGAGTTCGGTTGCGGCCGGGCGATCGCGACCGTGGGCCTCGAAGACGCTGGCATGGGCGGGGTTTTTGACCGGTCTGTCGGTAATGTTCGAGTACCAGGCGCTGCTGCTGGCGGGGGTCCTGGCGGCCTACGCGGCCGTCCGCCATCGCGCGCGGGTGGTGTCGTTCGTCGCGGGGGCGGTGCCGCCGGGGATCGCGCTCGGCGCCTATCACACAGCGCTGTTCGGGCGACCCTGGACCTTTCCCTACGCGGCCATCGAAAACCCCGAGTTCCTGCGCACCGGCCACAGCGAGGGATTTCACGGTCTGTCGATCCCGAAACTTCCCGCCATCGGCCAGTTCCTGTTTGCCAGCGACTACGGGCTGTTGGTTTTTTCGCCCGTCCTGTTCATCGGCGCCGCCTGTGCGGTTTACGCTGCCGTTCGCGGCCCGCGGCGCGAAGGCGTGCTGATCGTGGCGGTGTGCGTGGTGATGTTTCTGTTTCTTTCGGGGATGAGCAACTGGCGCGCCGGCTGGTGCGTGGGTCCGCGCTACATCACGACCGTCGCGCCGTTTCTGGTCGCCGGCGTAGCGCATGCCTGGTCAAAGGTCAGGGCGTCGTTCGCGCTGTCGGCGTTGACGGCCGGGCTGCTGATCCCGTCGGTCACGCTGAACGCGCTGTCGGCAGCGGTTTATCCCCACTATCCGGTCCAGTTCAACAATCCCGTGTTTGATCTGACGCTGCCGCTGCTGGGCGATGGTTTCATCCCTTACAGCCTGGGGCAGGTCCTGCACCTGCCGGGGCTGTGGTCGCTGGCGCCGCTGGCGGTGGCGCTGGTGGTGGCGGTCTCGCTGGGCGCTTCGGGTTCCGATGTCAGGCCCGGTCGCTGGGCGTGGCACAGCGGCATGGCGGTGATGATCGCGGCGGTGTTCCTGCTGCCGCTGAGCCGGTATGGGCGACGGCCGGATCCGGGCGAGGCGCAGGCCACCGCGCTGGTGCGTAGCTTGTGGGAGCCGCCGCCGGTCGCAGGCGCAAGAAAGTAAGACCGCGGCTTTAGTCCGCTGCCCGTTCCTGCTCCCGTTCTCCCGTGCTGGGCGGGTCGGCTGGCGCCTCCAGTTTGGGCGTGATGGACGTGGATGCGTCACTGCTCGAGAGGGCGGGATACGCGACGCCGGGCTTGCGCATGTAGCCGGCGATGGCCTGCTTGACCTGGCCCACCACCCGACCCTCGGTGACGCTCACCGGGATGGGCCGGACCAGCTCGTACGAGTACCCGCGCGTCTTGATCTGGTACGCGTAGGCCTGGCCGTCGACGGTGAACTGGCGCTTTAAGTTGAGCGGCAGGTTGCCCACGCGCTGGAACGAGCGGTGCCGCAGCACGAAGTTGAACAACCGCACAGCGCGATTGTTCACCAGACGATGGCAGCCGTGCGAAAACCGCCGCGCGATGGACGTGTAGTCGACCGACCCGTGGGTGCGGATCTGGTTGTCGAAACCGCCGCGCCTGGGATCGGCGTGGATCGCCATGACCAGGCCGTAAGCTGATTGAAACCCGGGCCCGATCACGTCGGTGTTCACGACGTTCACCGGGCCGACCATGCGATCCAGCACCTTGCGCGTCAGCAGATCCTTGGCCGGCGTCGAATCGGGCGGCACCCAGGCCGGTCCCGCGATGATGGTCCGCCAGACGCGCGGCCCGACGTCGGAGTTCTTGTAGCGCATGAAGACCTGCCCGGTGGCATCGACCTCGCTGCGCCAGGAGCCGATCGTGGTTCGCCACCACGCCAGTGGGATCGTCTGCCCGCGCCAGTTGACCGACACCGTCAGGTGCGGGTAGTGGTCGCGGTTCTGAAGGACCGGTTTGCCCTGCTTGTCGAACGGGAAGTCGTACCAGACGTCGCCACGGTCGATCTCGACCGACAGGTCCATGTTGGGTCCGTAGTAGGGGGGCAGGGGCGGCGCCGCGTACGCGACCTTGAGGACCTTCAAGCCGTCCTGGCCGTGTGATTGCAGGAAGGCCATCATCGCCTCGGGCGACGAGATGTCGGCGGCTGCCAGCAGCGCCCCCACGAAGTCGGCGATCAGGTTCGGCACCGTCTGCTCAGCGCCGGCCTCGTCTTTGAACGTCGGCAAGGTCTTCTTGCTCTTGCCGATCGAACCGTCTTCCAGCAGTCCGCCGGCGTCACTGACCCGTTCGGCCAGCACGCGCTTGAAGGCGTCGAAGTGCAGCTCCAGCGGCGGTCGCACCAGGGCCGCCGCGGTCTCGCCGCCCAGGAACCCCCAGCCGAAGATGTCGTTCTTGCGTTCCCAGATGGCCAACGCCTCGTGCGTCAGCAGATCGAACATGCCGTCGACGAAGCGGGAGCGGCCGCCGTCGGACAGCAGCCCCTCACAGACCAGCCGCGCCTGCGCCGCCCGCACGGCCCGCAGGCGCTCCTGACCGCGGAGGGTGCGATCGACGCGCCCGCGCAGCTTGGGCTCGGCGCGCATCAGCGCGATCGCGCCCTCGCGCGAAAACGGGATCCGGGCGGCCGTCTCCCTGTCCAGCCAGACGGCGTCCTGCAAGGCTTCCTGGTACTCGCGCTTCGCCCGTTCGCGGTCGAGGTAACCGATGTTGCCCGTGAAGGTGCGCAACGCCTCGACGTCCACCCTGTCGAAGCAAGCGCGCCGTTGCGGCCGTTGATCCTCGGCAATACGTGCCGCCAGGACCGACAGTGTGGGCGGGATGCCGAAGACCTCAAGGTAATGGTGCTCTCCGGCGCGCGGCGCCACACCGTCCACGTTGAGCCGTTCGTTGCCGAGCGCGACGAAGGTGCCGCGATAGCCGTTCGGTTTTGCCGGATCACCGGGCCCGCCCGTGTCCTGGAAGAGAAACGGCGCCCACTCGTCGCCCAGATCGACGGTCATCAGCCCGGCCGCGCGCGCCGCCTCGCGGGTCATCGCCTCCGCGTTCGCGCCCCGATAGTAGTAGCTGTGGTCGGGCGGCAGGGCAGGGTGGGGCTGGCGCGCTGGCGAAATCGCGGGTGGGGCGGCCGCCGGTCTGGGCGCGGCCGGGCCGCTTGCGGGCGTCGCGCGCGGCTTCGGGTCGCCGCCATTGCAGCCCGCTGTCAGCGCCGCCGCGACCCCGCAGGTCACCAGGCACGCCCGCTTCCAGCCCCCCAGCTTCACCACCTGGCCATGATAGCCCGCGACCCTAGTCGCGGAAATTTACATACTGCAGGTCGATGCCGAAGTCGTTCTTCTTGAGCAGCGTGATCGCCCCTTGAAGCTCGTCCTTGCTCTTGGCGGTGACGCGTAGCTGATCGTCCTGGATCTGCGCCTGGACCCGCAGCTTGTTGTCCTTGATGGCCTTGCTGATCTTCTTGCCGGTCTCCTGTTCGATCCCTTGCTTGACGACGATCAGCTGCCGGACGGTCTTGCCGCCTGCGGCCTCCGGATCCTTGGGGTCAAGACACCGCTGCGACACCCCGCGCTTGGCCATCCGTTCGCGCAGCACCGACAGCGCCGCCGCCAGGTGCGGTTCGTCGGACGATCGAATGACGATCCCTTCCGGCGTTCGTTCCAGCTGGGTGTCGGTGCCGCGGAAGTCATACCGCTGCGCGATTTCCTTGCGCGCCGTGTTAAGCGCGTTGTCCAGCTCCATGAGATCGACCTTGGACACAACATCAAAGGAAGGCATGGGCGTGGAGAATAGCCCATAGTTAATGAGTCGTGAGCGCTCAAGCTGCCAGCGCCAGGCCCGATGAACATTTCATGAGGGCCGAGCACATCGCGGCGAACTATTCGCCCGTCCGGCACATCATGACCACGCTGTCGATCGCCGCCGCGATCTTGACCCTGGCCATCGCGCTGGCGACCAGGGCGACCGGTGGTGACTGGCTGCTGTTCCCGGCTTTCTTCTTTGTCGCCAACGCCATCGAATGGACGGTCCACCGTTTCCCGATGCACCACCCGCTGACGCCGCGGATCATGTACAAAAACCACGCCCAGCTTCACCACCTGGCGTTCACGGAGGACAGCATGCCGGTCAACGAGCCGCGCGAGCTGGACCTGGTCATGATGCCCTGGTACACGATGATCGGTCTGTTCGTCGTCACGTCGCCGGTCATCATCGGCGCGGCCCTCGTGCGCGGACCGGGCGTCGCCGGCGTGTTCCTGATCGCGGCGGTGATGTACTTCCTGATGTACGAGCTGATGCACGGGCTGTATCACCTGCCAGAGGCGACGCTTGCGCGGCTGGGCCTGCGTCCCGGCGGTGTGTTCTACCGGCTACGCACACACCACACGCGCCATCACGTCCTGCGGAGGATGGCGCACGTGAACTTCAACGTGACCATTCCCTTCATGGACCTGGTCATGGGCACGCGCGAAAAGAGATCGCCCCCGGTCAGTTGATGCTGGGGGCCAGCTTCTTGGCCTGGGCCTTGTCGCAGACCTTGGTCGAGGCGTTGACGCTGACGAAAAAGCCGTTACCGGGCAGCCACAGCCCGGTCGACGTCGCCATCAGCGGCGCCGCCTTGGGCGTCTTGGCCTTGTCGGTGATGAAGACCTTGCCCAGCTTTTTCCAGCTGAAGAAGGGGTCGGCCGGGTATTCGGGCACCTCCTTCTGAGCCGGGGCGTAGACCTGGACGAAGGTCTCGTCCTCCTTTTGTCCCTCGACCCTGAAGACGTACTTGCAGGTGTCTTTCGACCCGAGCTCGCCCAGGAACGTCGCCTCGGATTCGCCACAAGCCTTGAAGACCGCGTCCTTGGGAAGGTGGGCCGAGACCTTGGGATCACAGCACTGCGGCTTGGTCCCCCAGGTCTTGCAGGTCGGCGCGGGTGGCGGCGTCGCGGACGGTTTTGCCGCCGCAGCACCCGGCGCCTGGGCCAGCGCGACGGCGGCACCGACGCCGGCCCCGACGACCACAAGGACCATTCCGACCGAAAGGGCAAACACGAGCTTCCGCTGCGACATTCAGGTCACCTCCGCGGCGGAAAGTATCACGAGGCGCCTGCCCCCGGTTGACACACCGGAGGAGCCCATGTAGATCCACCCGCGTGCTGTGGTCGCCGAGAAATCGGTGCCCAGGCACGGTTCGACAGACCATCGTCGTCCCGTTTGGGGTGGTAGTTAAGCTTGGTTATAACGCCGGCCTGTCACGCCGGAGGCCGCGGGTTCAAGTCCCGTCCACCCCGCTGAAATCATTCACGTTTTACGATTCCCCTCTGATAGCCGGATCGCTCCGTACTCCCTGGGTACTCCATTTGCAGCGATGAGCCGACAAGGCACTCGTCGTCGCACAACGGAAGGAGTACTGCATGGCTGGGATCTTGAAACGCGGTCCGCGGAACGCACCGAAGTTCTACATCCAGTTCGATCGTGGACACATGCCGGATGGCAGCCGCGTCCGGTCCACGCGGCTGCTCAAGGGAGTGGAGAACATATTCCAGGCTCGCCAGGAGCTCGCCCGGGTAGAGCGCGAGGTAGCCGCTGGCCGGGACCCATTCCCGGAGGCGGTAGTCGTTACCCTCGCGACGGGGTCGGCCGGACCACTTCTGCGCCAGTGGGCCGAGACGCTCAAGAACCGAAACGCGCGGGACGACCGCTCGCGGATCACGCGGTACCTGCTGCCTAGATTCGGAAAGACGAAGGTGGAGCAGATCACACTTCCTGGCGTGATGAACTGGATCGATACGCTATCAGCGTCCGAGCTATCCCCTCAATCGCAGCGGCACCTGCTCGGGCTGCTGTCGCGCTTCTTCTCCTGGTGCATCGAGCGCGGGCTGGCGACCTCGAACCCGGTCAGGATGGTGCCGGTCGGGAAGCGACCAGTGGCGCGCCTGGATGCCGACCGGCCCTGGCTCGAGGACGAAGAGAAGGTCCGCGAGTTGATGGCCGCGCTCGGGCCTGAGGTCGGCCTGATGTTCTACCTGGGCAACAGATCTGGACTGCGGCCGGGCGAGGTCTGTGGGCTCCGCATGGGAGATCTCGACTTCCTCAAGGAGGGTGTCATCCGGGTAGCTCACAGCTACGGCGGCCCGCTGAAGGAGGACAAGCGGGGCGAGGGCAAGGTGAAGTGGGTCCCGGCGCCTGCGGACGCAGAGCAGGTGCTGAAGCTTCACCTCAAGCGACGTCGTCTCAAGGGCGCGAAGGCCGACGATCTGGTGTTCCCCTTCGTCCCTGCCAAGCCGCAGAATCGGCGCCGGACCTCGGAGTGGACCGGGTATCGCAAGGAGTACCTGGAGCAATGCTGGGAAGCAGCCACGCGTGGCAAGGACCGACCGGTCAAGGACGTGGATGTCACGTGGTACGAGGCAACCAGGCACTCGTTCGTCTCCAGAAATCTCAAGGCCGGAGTCCAGCTCGACGAGGTGAGTGCGGCCGTGGGCCATGCGACCCCGGCGACGACGAAGCGCCACTACGGTCATTTCATCCGGAAGATCTTCAATCCGGCTCTGCGGCAGGGGCTGCCCGGCCCCACGGCATAGGGCATAGGTATAAGCTCGCGTCCAAGGATGGGAACTCTCCATACCTTTTCCAAACGTCTAAGAGGAAGGCCAACGTCGTTTGTGTATGACGTCGTTCCCGATCCTCTACGGATGCAGATCCGAATCGTTTTGCGCGACGCGTTGGGGTCATGGTCAGAAGGCTGGCAGCTTCTGGATCGCATCATCGAGCGGGAGCACCCCCTGCCGAGCTTCCGTCGAGAGCGCGGCACGCGCTACGAAGCGCCGGAACCTTACATCACCCAGTGCGCCGTGTTCGGCAGCTTCGAGGAAAGCATGGATGCGATTGAGACCGCCCTTCGGCTGTTAAACACGACCGAGCGCGATCTGGGCTTGATCCGATCTCGTAGACGCCAAATGAAAGGCAGATACGATGGGACGCATGGCGACGCAGGTGCTAGAGGCCTTGGCCTAAAGTAGTGCCCCAAAGCTGACGTAACTGGATCGGCGGCCGCACGCCAGCGATACGCTCGCGCGCGGCATGCTACGGACGCCAGGGGAGAATAGGCAATTAAAGGTGAACGAACCTAAGGAAGACGAGCCGCATCTTTCCAGCGTTCTTTCGGTGACGCTCGACTCTATCTCCGATGGGGTCCAGATCATCGGCTTCGACTGGCGGTATCTCTACGTGAATGAAGCCGCTTGCCGACACGGAAAACGGAGCCGCGAAGATCTATTGGGTCGTGTCATGTTCGAGGTTTACGCCGGGATTGACGAGACACCGATGTATCGGGTCTTGCAGTCCTGCATGCGGGACCGAACGGCACGGCAGCTCGACAACGAATTCGCCTATCCGGACGGCAGTCGTGGTGTTTTTCAGCTGCGTGTCGAACCCTGCCCGCAGGGAATCTTCGTTCTCTCCGTCGACGTTACCGAGCACCGACGCCTCCATTCGCAGTTGCAACAGGCACAGAAGATGGACGCGGTCGGAAAACTCGCTGGAGGCGTCGCTCACGACTTCAATAATTTGTTGACGGCCATGCAGGGATTCACCTCATTCGCGCTGGAGTCGGTGGGAGTCAGTCACGCGGCGGCCCCGGACCTACAGGAGGTTCTTACCGCCATCGATCGGGCGAGCGGACTTACCAAGCAGCTTCTCGCGTTCTCGAGGCACCAGCCGGTTACGCCGCGGGTGGTGGACGTCAACAGCATGGTTGGATCGGTCGACAAACTACTGCGTCGCCTGCTGGGCGAAGACATCTCGATCATGACGAAGATGGTCGACAATCCCTGGCGGACACTAATCGATCCAGGATCGTTCGAACAGCTGCTCGTCAACCTGGCAGTAAACGCGCGCGACGCGATGACAAATGGAGGGCGCCTGACCATAGAGACTCTGAACGTCTCCATCGATGAGCCGCAGGCGCTCTCGCGGGGCCTCATCGTACCGCCCGGCGAGTACATAATACTTGCGGTCAGTGACGATGGGGTCGGTATGGAACGGGCGCTCCAGGAGCAGATCTTTGAGCCATTTTTCACCACCAAGCCGGTCGGGAAAGGGACCG
>DASRQT010000471.1:0-12420 GCA_035696485.1 Polyangia bacterium
TATCTGAACGTCACCATCCCGCACAAGAACGCCGCCGCCGCGCTGGCCACCTCCCGCTCCCCGGCGGTGCGCGCCGCCGGCGCCGCCAACACGCTGATCTTCAGCGGCCGCGGTTCCTCGGTGCGCGCCGAGAACACCGACGGTGTGGGCATGCTGGCCGCGCTGGCCGATCTGGGCGCCGACGAGCCGCGCGGCCGTGTCGCGGTGGTGGTCGGATCCGGTGGCGCCGCGGCCGGCGCCATCGAGGCGCTCGGCCGCGCCGGCGCGCGAATCCGCGTCGTCGCGCGCCGCCCGGCCGCCGCCCGCGCGCTGCGCGGCAGGGTCCCGGCCGTCCGGCGGCGCGCGATCGCGGTTTTCCCGTGGGACCAAACTGGTCTGGCCACTGCACTCCATGACGCCGACCTGTTGGTATCGGCCGTCCCGGCCGCCGCGTGGGATGACGGCTCCGCCCGCGCCGGTCTCGCCGCCCTGCCCGCCGGCAAGGCGGTGCTGGAGATGGCTTACGGCGCGGATACGCCCCTGGCGCGCGCGATCGCCGGACGCGGCATGCGCTACGCCGACGGCCTCGGCATGCTGGTCCACCAGGCCGCCTACGCGATCAAGCTCGCCCTCGGTACCGCGCCTCCGGTTGCTCCCTTATTTCGTGCCGCCCGGCAACCTGGACCATCCGTTCCTGTTGACAGTTTTTGAGGCCAGAGCGAGCCTTCAAAGCCATGGCGGCGGGTGACGAAGAGGGCGGTGGGCAGGCGGATTTGCCCGTGCTGGTGCCGCCCGAATTGCCGGGCGTGCGGGCCATCCGCTTCGACAATTCGACGCGCGTCTACAGCCACTACAACGAGGCCTATTCGATCGCGACGCTTTTCCAAACCCAGTCGCAGGTGCTGTTTCGCGGCCGCAGGCACCAGGCCGCGCCGGGGCTCGTCGCCCTGATGGAACCGGACGGCATCTTCCGCCATGTTCAGATTCCGACCCCCGAGTCGGTGGGCAAGCTGCACATCGGCGTGTCGACCGTTGAGCAAGCCGCGCGCGAGCTGGGCGCGACCGGCGCACCGCCCCGCTTCGCCAGCTTCTTCGTGCAATCGCGCCCGCTGTTTCGCGCGCTGACACGCCTGCATCTGTGCCTGGAGGAAGACACCACTCCGCTGGAGCGGCAATCGCGGTTCGCCGAATGCCTGCGCCTCCTCATTGAACAGGCGCTGGTCCACGCCCCCGCTCCCGCCCACGCCGGCCTTGAACATCGGGCGGTACGCCGGGCGCGCGACCTGCTGCACGCCCGCTTCGCCGAGCGAATCACGCTGGAAGAGCTGGCCGACGCCGCCGGGCTCAGCACCTACCACCTGTTGCGCGTGTTCGCGCGTGACCTGGGCATTCCGCCGCACAGCTATCAAAATCACCTGCGCCTGGCGCGCGCGCGCGAACAGCTGGCGCATGGCGTCCCGGCGCGTGACGCGGCGCTGGAGGTGGGATTCACCGACCAGAGCCACCTCATCAGGCATTTTCGCAGCACGCAGGGATTCACGCCCGGCGCCTACGTCCGCGGCAACGACACGCACGCTGGCAGCCATCCCGGCCTCGCCGATCTCGGGGCCGCCAGGTTCATCGCAAGACGCGTCCCCCGCGCCAGCTGATCCGATTCCCTAGCGAGGGACAAGGGCGGTGGAATCGCCCTCGGCGCAGATGATGCGGTCGCGGCCCAGGCGCTTGGCCTCGTACAGGGCGCGATCGGTGCGCGCCAGCCAGCCGGCGGCGTTTTCGTGCGCACCGATGGTGGAGATACCGACCGAGATCGACAGCTTCAGCCGCACCCCTTCGCGATCGATCTCCATGTTTCGTACCGCACGCAGCAGGCGGTCGGCCAGCACCATCCCATCCTTCAACGTCGTCTCACGCAACACGGCCGCAAACTCATCGCCGCCATAACGGGCCACGAAGTCATTCTTGCGCGGAAAATTCCGGGTCAGCGCGTCCGACAGGCGGCGCAGCACCGCGTCCCCCTCGGGATGGCCGAAGGTGTCGTTGATGGCCTTGAACCCGTCGGTGTCGATCAGCAGCAGGCACACTTGCTGGCCAAACGCGTGCGCCAGCTCGACGCTGCGCGCGAAATAGCCGTCAAAGGCGCGGCGGTTGTAAAGACGGGTCAGCGGATCGGTCTCGGTCTCCTTGCGGACGTTGTCCAGCTCGCTGCCCAGCGTCTTGACCTGCGAGCCCAGATCCTCGACCCGCTCGCGGTGGTTCTTCTTCCGTTCCTCGACGATCTGCGACAGCGCGACCACCGTCGACATCACCTCGCGTTTCAGTTCGCCGGTCGAGCTGCCCTGAGCCAGGATCTCCAGCCGCCCCAGCTGTTCCTTGATCCGGTTGTCGCTGTCCTGCTCCTGCGCGAACGAATGATTGAGGTTCTGGATGAACACCCAGATCACCTGCCGCAGGTCGGCCATCACCACGCGCGTGTGGCCGGAGCTGTTGAGGCAATAGTCGCGCACGAAGTCGCGCACGCCCGTCCAGTCGCGGCGCGACGCGTCGCCCCCCTTCGCAGGCGGCCCATTGTGCGGCCCGGGCGGCGGCGAGGCCACCGCGACGTGCTGGGCCCACTGCTCGCTGAGGCGGGTGAAGACCGCCGCCTCCTGCTCTTCCGTGTCGAGGGCGTATTCGCCCACGATGCGCAGGACCGTGGCCAGCGTATCCAGCGCCATCTCGCTGGGGCTCATCGGCGCGGCCCGGTCGGGTTCGGCCACCTTTGGCTTGAGGATCTGCACCACCACCGGCTCCGCTCCTACATCGGCAATCCCCGGCGCCGAGTTTAGGAGAAAATTCGCCGCCGCAGCGGGACCTACACCAGGCTCTTGAGCGCCGCCTCGACCTGCCCCCCGTAACCGCCGCCGAACAGGTTCACGTGCACCATCAGCGGATAGAGCTGATAGAGGGCGACCCGCTCCCGGGCGCCGTCGCCGAGCGGCCAGGTCTCCTCATAGGCGGCAAAGACACGGCCGGCAAATCCTCCGAACAAATGCATCATCGCCAGGTCGACCTCACGATGACCACCGTAGACCGCCGGATCGATGAGGCAGGGCAGACCGCGCTCGTCCCGCATCAGGTTGCCGCCCCACAGATCGCCGTGCAAACGGCTGGGAGCCTCCTCTGGCCCCACCAGCGCGGGTAACCGAGCGAAAAGTTTTTCGAACCCGCGCCGCATGCCGGCCGACGCCAGCCCGCGATTCACCGCCTGTCGCAGCTGCGGTTCCAGCCGGCGCGTCCGGTAGAACTCCGCCCACGTCGACGTCGCCACCGGCCCGTTGGCCTGCGGCAACCGCCCGATGAAGTTGTCGTGGTCGAGACCGAACGACGGCGCGCCCGATCGGTGCAGCGCGGCCAGCCCACGCCCGAGCTGATCATCAAAATCCACCACCGGACGTCCCTTTGCCTGTCGCAGCAGCTCCAGCACCAGAAACTCCGGTCCGCCGCCGCCGGCCGGCGAAGCTGCCAGCACCTGGGGAACGGCCAGCGCCCGCGCCTCCGCCAGCCAGGCGAGCCCGCGCGCCTCGGCCGCGAACATGCCGGACGGGGCGTTCGCGTTGGTCTTGACGAACACCTCGCGCTCATCAGCCAGCGTGACCGCAAAGGCCTGGTTGATGTCACCGCCCGCCAGCGACCGCGCGGCCATTACTGGACTGCCCAGCGCTGCCGCCAGTGCCTCCCCCAGCGAGGCCGGCAGCACCGACGTCACCCCCATTGATCAGATTCCGTGCTCGCGCCGGACGTGAGCCAGCAGGCCCCGGCATCCGGTATCACACACGTCGAACACCACGTCGAACCCGGTCGGCCCTCCATAGTAAGGATCGGGGACCTCGGCGCCGGGCGCAGCTTCGGAGTCGAACGCACGCAGCAGGCTGACCTTCGCGCGATCCTCGTCATTGCCGGCCATGGACAGAAGCTCGTCCCGGTTCGCGCGATCCATGGCCACCACGTAATCGTAGCGCGCGAAATCGGCGGCCGTGAACTGCTGCGCGGTCCCCGACAGCGGGATCCCGCGCGCGCGTCCGGTGGCCTGGCTGCGCTTGTCGCGCGCGCTGCCCACGTGCCAGTCGCCGGTCCCGGCACTGGCGACCGCGATCTGTCGCTCCAGCCCCTCTTGCTTGACCAGGTGGCGCATCACCGCCTCCGCCGTCGGCGACCGACAGATGTTGCCCAGGCAGACGAAGCAGATCTTGACCACACCCGACCCCAACGCCCCGGCCCGGCTACTCCGTCGGTTTCGGTCCATCCACCGGCGCGGCGTCCGCGGCGCCGTCACTCACTTGGCCGCGACCCGGTTCGGGCACGCCGCCGCGCGATTCGGACGCGCCGCCACGCGATTCGGTGCCCGTGACGTCACCACCGGCTTCGAGTTTCCCGTTGGCCGCTCCGGCCTCGCGCTCTTCCTCCAGATCGTCCGCCAATCCCTCGGCGGTGATGCTGGCCGCCTCATCCTCCGCCAGCTGCGCCTCGACCTCGGCCGGCGACCCGATGCCGCGTTTGCGGCGCCGCCGGCGCTTCGGTTCCTTGTCGTCGCGACCGCCGCCACCCGCCTCCGACCGATCCAGCGGCTGCTTGTCGCCCGGCGACCGGATCTCGAAGTCTTCCAGGTGAAACGACCCGCGGCCCTTGATCACGATGCGCTTCTGAAGCCGCTTCTCCATGTCCTCGAGAAACGCCCGGTCCGTCGTCGCCAGCACCTGCGCGACCTCGGGATGAACCTCGACCTGCACCGTGTCACCCTCGATCAGATCGCCCTGCCGCCGCAGCTCGCGAAACAGCTCATACGAGACCGTGCGCCGCGACTTCGTGTAGCCCTTGCCTTCGCAGGCCGAACAGGGCTCGGTCAGCGTGTGCAGCAACGACTCGCGCGTGCGCTTGCGGGTCATCTCGACCAGGCCCAGCTCCGAGATCCGCGTGACCGCCGCCTTGGAGCGATCGCGCCGCAGATATTCATTGAACGCGCGCGTCACCTTCTCGCGGTTCTGCGAGCGATCCATGTCGATGAAGTCGACGACGATCATCCCCCCGATGGAACGGATGCGCAGCTGCTCGGCCACCTCGCGGCAGGCCTCGAGGTTGGTCTTGGTGATGGTGTCCTCGAGGCTGGACTTGCCGACGAAACGTCCGGTGTTGACGTCGATCGCGGTCAGCGCCTCCATCTCGTCGACGATGAGGTAGCCGCCCGATTTCAGCCAGACCTTGCGCTCCAGCGCCCGGTCGATCTCGATCTCGATGCCGAAGCCGTCGAAGATCGGATCGGTCCCGTCGTAAAGCTCGATGTTGCCCGAAAAATCCGGCATGAACGCGGCGATGAACTTCTTCACGCGGTCGTACTCGGGCCTTGAGTCAATAATCAGCTTCTCGACGTCGGGCGTGAACAGGTCACGGACCGTGCGCAGCAAGAGGTCGAGATCGTTGTAGATCAGCGACGGACATCGTCCGCCCTCGGCGCGTCGCACGACCTCGTTCCACAGCTTGATGAGGAACTCCATGTCCGACTTCAGCTCGCGTTCGGACATCCCGTCGGCGACGGTTCGCACGATGAACCCCGACCCCGGCGGCCGCATCGAATCGACGATCTCGCGCAGCCGCTTGCGTTCCCGATCAGAGCTGATCCGGCGCGAGATGCCGACATGGTCGACCGTCGGCATGAACACCAGGTGGCGCCCGGGCAGCGAAATGTAGCGGGTGGTCCGGGCCCCCTTGGTGCTGATGGGCTCCTTGGTGACCTGGACGACGATCTCCTGCCCCTCTTTCAGCAGCTCCTCGATGCGCGCCCCGCCTTGCGCACGGGCGGCATCCGCGGCCTCCTCGTCCTCGTCGTCCTCTTGCCGGCTGGACTCGGTGGAAAACAGCCGCTTCAGGTCGTCAGGCGTCCCCCGGACGTCGGACACGTGCAGGTAGGCGCTCTTCTCGAGGCCGATGTTGACGAACGCGGCCTGCATGCCAGGCAACACGCGCTCGACCCGCCCTTTGTAGATGTTGCCCGCGATACCCCGTTCGCGCTTGCGCTCGATATAGAGCTCGCCGAGATACCCATCTTCGACGAGCGCCACCCGCGTTTCGGGGCCATCGGCGTTGATCACCAGGAGGCTTTGCGACATGCCAGGCTATGAAAAATTACGTGCTGGGGGGGCACATCCTGACGCGAATGTCAGGGTCTGTGGGAAGGGCTGAGAGGGAGTGACGGCTCGTGTAACACGGAACCGCCAGCAATTCAACGAGATTGCCGCCGGCGTCGGGTCGGCCGGGCTCTCGGCACATCGCTTGCTCATAGACCGACACGGAAGCATCGGGCGGGTCTTCGGGTTCGCATGGGTGCTCCCTCCTCCCCCACACCGTTCATTCGGTGTGGTTCTAAACTTGGCGGTTTTTGGATTTATCGATACGTCAGCCTTCAGCCGCTTCAATATTTCCTGCCTGACCTAGACTAGTTAACAGTGTAAACGAAGCTGTACTTGGCGGCCCTCGCGAAACTCGCGAGGGCTTTGCCATATCTGGGGCCCGCTCTCCTTGATATGGGACCCTCAGGCCCGCAGGTACGCGGCGTAGGCGTAGACCCAGCACCCGACGAACAGCAGGGCGTCGATCCGATCCAGGATGCCGCCGTGGCCCGGAACCAGGCGCCCCGAATCCTTGACCCCGGCCGCTCGCTTGAGCATGGACTCCACCAGATCGCCGGCCGGCCCCAGGAACGCCGCCGGCACCGCCACCAGCAGGCAATCGTTCAGCGTCAGCGCCGGAAAAAACGTCGCTCGCGCCAGGAACATCAGGCCGACGCCACCCAGGAGCCCCCCGAACCAACCCTCGACGGTCTTGCTGGGCGAGATCGCCGGGTAAAGTTTGTGCCGCCCCAGCGCCCGCCCTGCCAGGTAAGCCCCGGTGTCGTTCGCGAAGGTAACGGCGATGGCCACGAACACCCAGAGCGGGCCGGCCGCCACGTCCCGCTGCAACAGCGCCAGCGGCGCCGTCAGGACGCCCAGGTAGAAGACGCCAAAGCCGGCGACACCCAGCCGTGCCGAAGCCACCTCGATGGGTCCCGGCGCCGCCAGCACCAGCGCCGACACCAGCACCACCGCCGCCGACACCCACAGCAGCGCGAGCCCCGGCCAAAAATACAGAGCCGCGCTGAGGCCGATGCCGGTCGCGACCACGCCGGCGCGCTGCGGAAGCGGGTTCGCGCGCAGCGTGATGGTGACGTACTCGCACAGCGCCAGCCCGGCGACGAGCAACACGAATACGCCAAACCCCAGCCGCCGCTGCCACAACACCAGCAAGCCCACCAGCGGCAGCGCGACGACCGCCGTCAGCACCCGCACGAGGAAGTTGGCCATGCCGCCTAGCCCAGGCTGCGGATCTGCTCGCGCGTACGTCCAAATCGGCGCTCGCGCCGCCGATAGGAATCCAGGGCCTGGAAGAGCTCCTCCTTGCCGAAGTCGGGCCAGAAGGTATCGGTGAAGTAAAGCTCGGCGTAGGCCGACTCCCACAGCAGGAAGTTAGACAGCCGTTCTTCCCCCGAGGTGCGAACCAGAAGGTCGAGCTGCGGCAGCCCGCCGGTCTGCAGCGCCGTCGAGAAGCGATCCTCGGTGATCTCCTCGGGTTTGAGCGCGCCGCGCGCCGCCAGCTCGCACAGCGCCCGCGTCGTCGAGACGATCGATTCGCGGCCGCCGTACGACAGCGCCAGGCACAGGCTCATGGCGCGGTTGCCGGCCGAATCGCGCATCAGCGTCTCCAGCGGCTCGCGGACAAATTCGGGCAGGCGATCCACGTCGCCGATGGCGATCAGGCGGATGCCGTTGTCCATGATCTCGTCGCGTTCATCGATGACGTAGTCGCGCAGGAGCTGCATCAACGTGCCGACCTCGTCGGGCGGCCGCTCCCAGTTCTGCGACGAGAAGGCGTACAGGGTCAGCGCACGCAGCCCCGCCTCGCGCGCGGCCCGCACCACCTCGCGGACCGCAACGGCACCCTGGCGGTGGCCCTCGACGCGCGGCAACCCGCGGCGCTGCGCCCAACGGCCGTTGCCGTCCATAATGATGGCAACGTGGCGCGGCAGCTTGGTCGGATCAGGGGACATAATCTAGCGGGTTTCCGGTATCACAAGCTGCCCCGTTTGTCACGACCTGCCCGTCGGCCGCGCTCGCCTTCCCGGGTTCGATCGACTAACCTTTGCGTCATGAAAAGCGCTGAGGACATCGAGTCCTACCTGCTGCGGCTCGGGCTGCCGCAAGAGATCATCAAGCCCGGAATCTGGATCATCAAGCTCAACGGCGACGAGAATCTGGCGGTGTCGATGGCCGGCCCGGTGGTCGCCTTCCGGATCAAGGTGATGGACCTGCCGCCGACCGGCCGGGAGGCCCTCTACAAGACCCTGCTGACCTTGAACACCAACGAGATGGTTCACGGGGCGTTTGGCCTGGAGGGCGACGCCGTGGTCATCGTGCACGCTCTCGAGCTGGAGAACCTGGACTTCAACGAATTCCAGGCCGTCATCGACGACATGGCGATGGCGATCTCCAAGCACTATCCCAATCTTTCCCGGTTCATCGAGGGACACGGGTCGGCGGCGTCAACGCCGGCGTCGGCCTAGGCCAACGGAAACCAATACAGGAACTCACATGGGAATCTTTTCAAGGTTAGGCACGCTCATCAAATCGAACCTCAACGATCTGATCTCCAAGGCGGAAGACCCGCAGAAGATGCTGAATCAGATCGTCCTCGAGATGCAGAACCAGCTGGTCGAGGCCAAGAAGCAGGTCGCGGTCTCGATCGCAGACGAGAAACGTCTCAAGAAACAGTGGGACGAGCAGATCGAGCTGTCGAAGGAGTGGGAGCGCAAGGCCATGCTGGCGGTCCGTTCCGGGGACGACGCCCTGGCCAAGGAGGCGCTGCAGCGCAAGTCAGAGCACGACACGCAGCAGGCCGAGTTCGGCAAGCAGTGGCAGCTGCAGAAGGACGCGGTCGAGAAGCTGAAGGACCAGCTGCGCACCCTCAACGACAAAATCGAGGAGGCCAAGCGCAAGAAGAACATCCTGGTGGCACGGCAGAAACGCGCCGAGGCGCAGAAGGCGATCCAGGACACCATGCGTGGCCTGTCGGACGTCAGCGCCTTCGACACCTTCGAGCGCATGAGCCACAAGGTCGATCAAATCGAGGCCGAATCGGAAGCGTCGACGGAGCTCGGCAACGAGTTGGCCGGGGACACGCTGCAGACGAAGTTCAAGAAACTGGAATCCGGAAGCGGCTCCGACATGGCGCTCGCCGAGCTGAAAGCGAAGATGGGCCTGGGCCCCGCGCCCGAGACGCGCGCGCTTCCGGGCGCCACACCCCGGGTCACGGTCGAGGAAGAGGTCGTCGAGGAGGCCAACGCCCCCGCCGGTGCCGGACTCAAGAGATAGCGCCAGGCCGAGGCCGTCGGCCGGTTAACATTGCAAAGCGTTGCGTGCGTCCGTCGGCGTTGACGGCGCGCCGCCCGGGGTACTAAGTTTGCGTTCGACTGGCTCCTGGGCCGTCGACAAGCAACGTGTTGCGCTCGCCCGAAATCTGGATCGTCGCCGCGAAGCGTACCGCGTTTGGCGCCTTCGGCGGTGTGGTGCGCGACTGGAAGGCGACCGACCTGGCGACCGCCGCCGCGAAGGCGGCGCTGGATCAGGCCAAGATTCCGCCCGCCGCGATCGATCAGGTGATCTTTGGCAACGTCGGTCAGACCACGCCCGAGGACGTTTACTGCGCGCGCCACATTGGCCTCCGGGCCGGAGTGCCGCTGGAACGCCCGGCGCTGACCGTCAACCGGCTGTGCGGGTCGGGGTTTCAGGCCGCGATCAGCGCGGCGCAGGAGATCCGCACCGGTGACGCCGACGTAGTCCTGTGCGGCGGCACCGAATCGATGAGCCTGGCGCCGCATGTGATTCGCGGCCTGCGCTGGGGGGTGGCGTTCGGCAAGGCGCCCCCGACCGAGGATCTGCTGTGGACGACGCTGACCGACAGCTATGCCGGCTGCTCGATGGGGATGACCGCGGAGAACCTGGCCGCGAAGTACGGAATCACGCGCCAGGCCTGCGACGAGTACGCGCTGCTTTCGCAGCAGCGCTGGGCCGCCGCCGACGAGGGCGGCCGCTTCCGCGACGAGATCGTCCCCCTGGAGGTGAAGCAGAAGAAGGGCGTCGTGGCCACCTTCGCGCGCGACGAGCACCCGCGCCCGACCACCACGCCCGAGACGCTGG
Organism: Polyangia bacterium; assembly: GCA_035696485.1. GTDB lineage: Bacteria > Myxococcota_A > Polyangia > Fen-1088 > Fen-1088 > DASRQT01. The sequence continues at coordinate 10,239 of DASRQT010000471.1, forward strand.
CCAAGCTGGCGCCGGTCTTCAAACCCGACGGCGTGGTCACGGCGGGAAACGCGTCGGGGTTGGCGGACGGGGCGGCGGCGCTGGTCGTCGCCTCGCGCGCCGCCGCGGAAAAACTCGGGGCGGCGCCGCTGGCGCGCATCGTCTCCTGGGGCATCGCCGGCGTCGATCCCAAGATCATGGGCATCGGGCCGGTGCCGGCGATGCAGCAGGCCCTGGCGCGCGCGGGTCTGTCGCTGGGGGACATGGGAGTCATCGAGGTCAACGAGGCATTCGCGCCGCAGTACCTGGCCGTTGAAAAGGAAGCCGGATTGCCCCGCGAAAAGACCAACGTCGATGGCGGCGCCATCGCGATGGGGCACCCCTTGGGGGCGTCAGGATCTCGGATTCTGTCTCACTTAATTTATTCAATGCGGCATCGTCGCGACCGCTTCGGATTGGGGAGCGCCTGCATCGGTGGGGGACAGGGGATTGCAGTCGTCCTCGAATCATTGGTATAGGGGAGGGACAGGCGCACGAAGAGCATTTTGCCAGAAACTGAAATCCCAGACGCCAAATTGCCGCGCGACGGAATTCTCGAGGGGACTCCGTCTCTACCTCGCAAGACCAGCAGCCTCGCCTGGTAAGGAAACAAAAAAACCGATGGCACAAAACCAGAACCACACAACGGCGCGCTTCAACGGAGTCAGGGTTTTCTCCGCCACCATGGCGCAGGAACGCGAGAACCTGGGCGAGAAGGTCACGGCCTGGATCCGCGAGCATCCTTCCTGTCAGATCGTCGATACGATTGTCACGCAATCGTCAGACGAAGCGTTTCACTGCCTGGCGATCACGCTCTTCTGGTGGGAAGACCGCTGATACGGACGGTGCCTAGCTGGTCGGCCCCCCTCAGCCGGCCAGCAACAGCACCCCCGTGAACATGTGGATGCGGGTTCGACCGCAGGCGGGCGCGATTTCGAATGAGCTTTCAATCCCGATGACCGGGATGGGACCGAAGCGACGGCGGATCAGCTCCGGGTCGAGACCGGGCTGGCCGTAGAGCGCGCTGCCGCGGCCGGCGCAGTTGAAGTAGACCCCGAAGCGCGGAGCGTCGGTGCCGCGCGCTTCTGCCTGTTCGTCCAGCATCGCCTTCATGTCCTCGCGCGCGCCGATCGCGTCGCGCAGGGTGAAGCGGATGGTCTGACCGGCGCGGACCGGCTCGGCGACCGCCAGCGCGCGTGAATCAGCGTCGGTGACCGCGAACGGGCGCACGAAGTAGTCGGATCGTCCGCCCGAGGCCAGATCGCCGATCCCGGCCAGCAGGTGCGACGACAGCATCGGACCCAGCGCGCGGTTGCGCGGATCGGCCAGCGTCTGCTGCAGGATCTCGTGCGGAGGGCGGCCGTCAATCTCGAGGATAAGGTTGCCGTCAGCGGCGGTGATCGTCATGGGATCGGTCAACCCCTGGCAGCCCTGGGTCATGCCGAACGACGGGTGCAGCGCGGCCGGGATCAGCATCGCGACCCCGGCGTCGGTGTGCGCGCTCCCGTCGAAGAAGACCCGTGACCCGCGCGGGCCACCGGACGCGCCAGCTCCGGTCAGCAGAAGGTCGGGCGCGCTGTCGGCCACGCCCAGGATAAAGTCGGCGGCGTCGAGATCACCGGGGTCCAGCAACACGGCCAGCGCGGCGCCGCGCGCGTCGCCGCCCAGCGCCTCGAGGGCCTCGCGCCCCAGGCGCGCGCCGGCCGAGCGGGCATCGTCGCGCAGGCCGCTCACCACCAGCGCGGCCGGCATCCCGTTGCCACCCGACAGCGCCATCACGGCCACGGCGCTTCCGTTCTCCAGCTCTTCGCCGGAGGTCAGGACGCCGGTCGCGGAACAGCCGATGACACGGGCCTCGGGGATGGTCCTCTGCACGCCGTTGAGGACACCCGCGTATTCGTCGTCGTCGTGCCGCGATCCGGCGAACACCAGGACCACCTCGGCGCTCTTGGTGCCGGCCGCGACCAGCGCGCGGTGGGCGGCCAGCCCGGCGGCGGTGAAGCCATCAGTGTGCACGGCAGCACCGGCGCCCGCGAGCAACATGCCTCCTCTTACCTTGGAAGCGCGCGAAAAGGAAAGCAGAAGGAACGGGGGCCGGAACCAGTCAGCGGCGGCACATTCCCGGGGAAAAACGTATTCACCCCCCTACGAAAACAAAGGGATA
>DASRQT010000472.1:0-17722 GCA_035696485.1 Polyangia bacterium
TCTTCGGGGCCCGCGAAAAGAAGCTGGCGGCCGCCCACGCCAGCTGGACCAAGATCTTCGAGGCCTGGAAGGTCAAGAACCCCCACCTCGCCGAAGAGCTGGCCAGCTCGCGGGCCGAGGTCCGCAATCTCGGCGAAAACACCGCCAAGCACTTCGAGGCGATCGGCTTCGACGTGCAGACCATCGAGGGGCACGACATGGACGTCGTCGCCGCCGCCATCGATCGCGCCAAACAGGCGGGCAGCGGCAAACCGCAGTTCATCATCGCCAAAACGCTCATCGGTAAGGGGATTCCCGAGGTGGCGGGGACGCAGAAGGCGCACGGCGAGGGCGGGGCCAAATTTGCCGAGGCGGCCCGGAAAAATCTGGGACTGCCGCCGCAGCCCTATTACGTGTCGCCCGAGGTGCGCGCGTTCTTCACCGACCGCGCCAAATCCCTGTCGGCCGAGCACGACGCGTGGGTCAAATTGTTCGGCGCGTGGCGGGCGGCAAACCCCAAGCTGGCCGAGGAGCTGGCGGTGTCGCGCGCCTACGCGCACACGCTGGCCGAGGACACCACGCGGAAGACCCCGGACACGGCCGCGCTGCTGGCGGCCATCCCGCCCTTCGCCGCCGATTCCAAGATCGCGACCCGCAAGGCCGGGCAGGACGTGCTACAGCCTTTGGCCGCCAGGGTTCCGCTGCTGATCGGCGGCAGCGCCGACCTCTACGGTTCGACGCTGAACTACATCGGCGATCTGAAGACCGGGGACGACGACTTCAAGCCCGGCCACCGCGGCGGGCGGAACATCCGCTTTGGCATCCGCGAGCACGGCATGTGTTCGATCCTGAACGGGATCGCCGCGCACGGCGTGTTTCGGCCCAGCGGCGCGACGTTTCTGGTGTTCGCCGACTATTGCCGGGCCGCGATCCGGCTGGCCGCCTTGAGCCATCTCCCGGTCATCTATATCTTCACGCACGACAGCGTCGGCGTCGGCGAGGACGGTCCGACGCACGAGCCCGTCGAGACGATCCCGGGGCTCCGCGTCATCCCGAACCTGGACGTGATCCGCCCCGCCGACCCCGAGGAGACGGCGGGCGCGTTCGTGGCGGCGCTGGAACGGACGGACGGCCCGACGCTGCTGGCGCTGTCGCGTCAGGCGGTTCCGCTGCTGGGCGAGATCCCGGTCGAGACCCGCCGTCGCGGCACCATCGCGGGCGGCTATGTCGCACGAAAAGAGACCGCCGCGCTGGACCTGATTCTGCTGTCGGCGGGCAGCGAGTTGCAGCACGCGCTGCGCGCCGCCGAGACGCTGGGACCGGGGACGCGTGTCGTCAGCCTGCCCAGTTTTTCCCGTTTTGACCGCCAGCCGGAGGCGTATCGCGACGAGGTTTTACCGCGGGCTTGCCGCCGCCGGGTGGCCATCGAGGCCACCGTCTCGGCGACGTGGGCCCCTTACGTTGGCCTCGACGGCGCCAGCATCGGCATCAACCGGTTCGGACTGTCGGCCCCCGGCGCCCAGGTGATGAAGGAGCTCGGCATCACCGCGGAGCACGTGGTCGAGGTCGCCCGCGCCCTCAAGGCGCGATAGCTGCGGGCAAAAAAAACGCCGCCCCCCAACGCTGTCGAGCGATCGGGGACGGCGAATGATGACGGGCGAATCGGCTACTTCTTGCCGCCCTTGGCGCGCACCTTCTGCAGCTCCGAGAACAGCTCCTTCGAGACCGGCTCGCCGAACTCGATGGTGTACTTGGCGATGACCGGCTGAGCCTTCTCGCGCAGCTTGACCACCTCGGCCGGGGGCAGCTCGTTGACCTTCATGCCGGCCAACTTGAGGTCGGACAGGGCCTGGGTGCCGGCGGCGCGGATGGTCTTGCGCTCGTAGTCACGGGATTCGATGGCCGCCTCCCTGAGGAGCTTCTGCTCGTCCGGGGTCAGGGTGTCCCAGTACTTCTTGCTCATCATGAGGACCCACACGCTGTAGGTGTGCTTGGTCAGGGTCAGGTACTTCTGGACCTCGTTGAACTTCGAGGCCTTGATGGTCGGCACCGGGTTCTCCTGGCCGTCGACGGTCTTGGTCTCCATCGCGGTGAAGAGCTCGGTGAAGGCCATCGGGACCGCGTTGGCGCCCAGGGTCTTGAAGGTCTCGATGAACAGCGGGTTCTGCATGACGCGCAGCTTGAGGCCGTCGTAGTCCTTCACCTTGGTGATCGGGCGCTTGCTGTTGGTGGTCTGGCGGAAGCCGTTCTCCCAGAACGCGAGGCCGATCAGGCCCTTCTCCGGCAGCTTGGCCAGCAGCTTGTCGCCGAACGGTCCGTCCAGCACCGCGTCGGCCTCCTGCTCGTTGTTGAAGAGGAACGGGAAGTTGATGACGCCGAAGTCCTTGATCTGGCCGACCAGCGTCGAGGTGTCCGGAATCGTCATCTCCTGCGTGCCGCCCTGAAGCGCGGAGACCATGGTGACGTCGTTGCCCAGCGCGCCGCCGGCGAACAGCTTGACCTTGATCTTGCCGCCGCTCTTGGCGGCGACGATCTCGGCGAACTTCTTGACCGACTGACCCTGCGGGTGATCTTCGGTCAGACCGATGCCGATCTTGATGTTGCGTTCCTTGATATCAGCGGCGAAACCCGCGCTAACCAGAACAAACGGAAGTGCCACTGCGAGCGAGAACGTCACCAGTTTAAGTACGGGTTTCATGCAATCTCCTTCTGGCTGGGTGCTACCTGAATGATGCGGTTCACTGAAGGGCGCATCACAAACCCCTTGAGTCATGGGTGCCGGATGGGTCGGGACGCGGCAAGCGGAGCGCCTGCGCGCCCCAGGGTCACGACGGTGCGGTTGGTGCCACCCTCAATGAGACGGCGATCAGGGGGGAAAACTTCATACCCCGACCGTAAGTTCTGCACGGCTGAGCCTCCCGTGAGGCCCCCGCTCGTCGCGTCGGAACGCAGGCGGCTCTGCCGCCGGAGTTCCATCGCGGGAGGTATGGAACCCTTCGAGGGTTCCATAACAGCAGTTTTCGCAACCCACGCATCGTGAGATGCCTATCACGTCATCCAAAAGACCTCAACAGAGTCGCGCGAAACTTCGCCATCTGAGCAGTTCTGCGCACGGGAAGGATAAGACGGGCCTTGCCGCGCGCGGGCGGGTGTATCGCGGCAAGCTGCGCGCGCGACGGTGGTTTTGCACCGCTTTTGGGAAGCGCTGCGTCCGTGCGCCGGCAATTGCGGTAATAATGCCGGTGCACCGTCAGTTGCAGCCGATCTACTGTGAATCCAGTCGGACGGGTGTGCCGGTGTTCTCATGCTAGTCTGCCGGGCCTGGCAGTGCAGGGCGGGGCGGGCCTTTATTTGTTTTCCTTCGGAGGTAATCCCATGAATTTCCTGCGGTCCTCGCATCCTCTGGCTTTCGCGCTGTTCGCATTCGCGGCTGCCGGTTGCACCAGCAGCCCCTCCACCTCCGGTCCCGGCGGTTCAGGTGGCAAGACAATGACGGGCACCGGCGGCAACCAGGGCGGAGTCGACGCCGGCGGCGGCTCACCTGGTTCGGGCGGATCCGGCGGCGACATGGGATCGGGTGGTTCCAGTGGATCGGGTGGTTCCGGTGGTTCGCCGCCCCCGATGGACGCCAATGGCGCCGACACCGCAGCGGGGGGAAGCGGGGGAACGACCGGCGCTGACTCCGGCGCCGATACCACGATGGGCGCCTGCCTGTACAAGTTCTGCGAGGATTTCGAGAGCGACACGTCGGGCTCGCCACCCAATCCGGCCCGCTGGCACCAGGACGGGACGCCAACCGTTGTCGACGCGGTCCAGGTACACAAGGGCGCCCATGCCTTGCACGTGTTACCGCACAAGGGCGCGCTGTGCACCGACGGCATGCCGTGTCTGGCGGCGCGGTTCGCCCGCCTGACCGATGCGTTCCCGACCGCGCTGCACAAGCAGCACTACGGGCGCCTCTTTTTCTACATCAACCAGGCGCCGACGGACGCGCAGTACTACCACTGGATGGTGATGGAGGTGAACGCCAGCACCTCGTACTCCGGCGGCCTGGCCTTGCGACAGGGTGGCGAGATCAACGGGCCGAATTCCCCCGGCAAGGACATCCTGCTGACGCATGTCGATACGCACGACAAGACCGGCTGCATGCCTCCGCCGTCACCCAACTGTTACGAGACCGAACGCGGCCGCGTGCAGACGCAGACGCCGATCATGAACAAAACCTGGTATTGCCTGGAGTGGTTCATCGACGCCACCAATCAGCAGGCGCAGTACTGGCTGGACGGAACGCAACGACCCGGCCTCGACTGGAAGGGGCCCGTCGCCGGCCAGCCGCAGTTCAACTTGCCGGCTGAGTTCAAGTCGCTGGCGGTCGGGATGCGCGTCTTCCAGGTTTCCAATCAGAACTTCGAGCTGTTCGTCGACGACGTGGCACTCGACTCGAAGAAGATCGGCTGTAACTAGGGCTTTCGGATGAAGCTGATGTAGTTCAGGTTGTAGCCAGCGGTGTCGAACTTGATGTGGAGCAGGTGCAACCCCGCTGTCAACTTGACGATCGCCATGTTGTCCACGTGCTCCCAGGTTGCGAAAGAGCCAGAGCGGGGCAGGGACAGTGACCCCGTGGTCACACCGTCTTCGAAGCTGAACGAGATGGTGGCGGCGTCGATGTTGACGGCGGCGTGGCTGGAGATCATGTAGTTCCCGGTCTCGGCGACCTGCACCGTGTACTTCAGCCACTCCTGTCGCTCGATCCAGCCGACGTAGAGCTGGTTGATCGGCTCGGGCATGCCCATCGGATTCTTGTCGACGTTCGCCCTCATGAACGACACATCGACCGCTTCGCCGCGCCGGAACATGGCCTGCGGCGTGTTCATTGACACGTCCTGCATGCCGTTGCCGTGATTGACGACATCGGTGTCGTGGAACGCGACGCTCTCGCCGCCGACATCGAAGAACTCGGCCTCGATAATCCCGGGAATCGGTAGCACCATGCCATTCCATGGCTTCCCGGCGTAGCTCCCCAGCGGATTGATCGGCATCTCGGGCGCGACCTCGGGGACGGTGGTGACGGTGTCGGATGCGTCGGGTCCGGACACAACGTCGGCGACGTCAACCGCGGCGTCCGACGGTGGCATCGATGATCCGCCCGTGGCTCCGAGCGTGCCGCCACGGCCGAGACCTTGGCCTCCGGCAGCGCCCCCCGTTCCTCCGGCGCCAGGGCTTCGAACGACGGCCGTCTTCTCCTGATCCTGGCAGCCGGCGCCGCAGGCGAGAAGGCATGTCAGGAGCCCTACCCACAGAACCATCCCACACCGCCCATGCTGCTTCATGTTGAAGGGCGAACTATAATCACCTTGATTTCACCTATCAACTCTGAAGCTGGACAAAGGTGTGTATGAGCGACCTTCATGAAGTGATGCGGCTGGCAAGGGAGGGAAAGATGCCGGAACCTCCGATCGCCAAGCTGCTGGGGTTTACGATGCGTTCGGTCGGAGACGGCCGGGCCACCATTGAGCTCGAAGCCAGCGAGCGGCACGCCAACCCGATGGGGACGCTGCATGGCGGCGTTCTGTGCGACATCGCCGACGCGGCAATGGGGATGGCGTATGCCTCGACGCTTGATGACGGGGAGAGCTTCACGACTTTGGAGCTGAAGATCAACTTTTTGAAGCCGATCTGGCGGGCGCGGCTGCGCGCGGAGGCGCGGGTGGTCAAGCGCGGGCGAACGGTTGGGCTAGTCGAATGTGACGTCTTTGATCCCAAGGACAGCCTGGTCGCGCGCGCCACCAGCACCTGCCTGACGCTGCGGGGCGAAGCGGCCCAAGGTAGGTGACCGGTGACCGTGACCGGCGACCGGTGACCGCACGGGGTAAGCGTTCACCCTGGAAGTTTTTCGCGCGGGTTCTACTACGGAAGAAATTGCGGGAGAGCCGCGATCGCGGCCGCGAAATCCGGCGGTGCGTCCGGTGGCAACGGGACGCTACCGTGCGCCCGCGACAGTCGCCTCAGCCACGGCGGCCGCAGCGGGCGCGCCAGGTCAGCGACGTTCACGGCGGCGGCGGTGGTTTCGGCCTTGCTGCCGGTCGCGTCGCCGGTGCCCACCGCCCAGCCCGCCAGCAACAGGGCGACGCGAGTGGCGGTCGAGGCGCTGTAGGTGAACAATGTGCAGCCCGGACGCGCCAGCGCGCGAACCGTCGCAAAAGCGCGCACCGTCCATGGCGCGGGATCTGCGCGCGGTGAAAACGGATCCCAGAACATCACGTCGGCGCGTGTCGCCGACGCCCGCAGCGCGTCCATCGCCGCCAGCAAATCGCCGCGCTGGAGCCGCCACGCCACGTGTTGGCTGTCGTGCGTGTCGGCGTCAAGCAGCGCGCGGGCCGCGTCCGCGTGTTCGCCGGTGAGCCCAAAGGCGGGGCCGTGTGTCAGGGCCAGCGCCAGCGCCCCCAGATCTCTCTCGAAGCTGACAATTTCCAGGCGAGCAGCTGGCGATGGGGCGCGTTCGGCGGCGGACCGCGCGGCCACGGCGTTGGAACCGGCGCCCAGGCCCACGTCAAACAGCACCAGCGGGCGCGGCGCGACCTCGGCCATTCGTTCAACCAGGCGCGATTGTCGGACGTAAAGCGCCTCGGCCTCGGCCAGGGGTCCCACCCCGGGGTGCATCACCTCGCCGGTCTCCCGGCAGCGCATCGCCAGGTGACCGGCCCGGGTGCGTACCACCTCATGGCTCATGCCGTCGGTCTGCGGTGCTCGTGACCGTCCAGGGCCGCCAGCCGGTCGCGGGCGAACGACGCGTAGGTTCCGGCGTCAATGGCGGCGCGGGCGTCGCGCATCAGCTGCAGGTAGTGATGCAGATTGTGATGCGACAGCAGGCGCGGGCCGAGAGGCTCGCTGCACTTCATGAGGTGGTAAAGGTACGCGCGGCTGTAGGTGGTGCAGGTGGAACAGGCGCACGCGGCGTCCAGCGGCTGGTCGGAATGGTGATTCGCGCCGCGCGTGATGCGCACCCGTCCCGACGACGTGAAGGCCGTCCCCTGCCACGCCAGGTGGGTCGGAAGCACGCAGTCGAACATGTCGATCCCCAACCCGATGGCGTGAATCAGATCCGGCGGCGTGCCCACGCCCATGAGGTAGCGCGGCGCGTGCGCGGGCAGCAGCTCCGCGGCGAACGCGGTCATGTCTTCTCGCTGCGCGCGGGTGTCGCCGACCGCCAGCCCGCCGATAGCAAATCCGTCGAACGGGTGATCGGTCAGAAATCGCGCCGATTCCCGCCGCAGAGCTTGAAACAGCCCGCCCTGGATGATCGCGAACAGCGCCTGGTCGTTCCCGGCGCGCGCGGTCAGACAGCGCAACGCCCACCGGTGCGTGCGCTCCATCGCCGCGCGGCAGGCCGACTCGTCCGCCGTGGAGGTGATGCATTCGTCCAGCACCATCATGATGTCGGAGCCGATCGCGGTCTGCATCTCGATCGAACGTTCGGGGCTGAGGTGGTGAATGGTCCCGTCGGCGTAGCTGCGAAAGCGCGCCCCGTCCTCCGAGATTGAGCGCTCTCCCGGCATCGAGAAGATCTGGTACCCCCCCGAATCGGTCAGCACGGGTCGCGGCCACTTCATGAAGGCGTGGATGCCGCCGACCCGGCGAAACAGCTCGACCCCGGGGCGCAGCAGCAGGTGGTACGTGTTGGCCAGCAGGATGGGCGCGTCCAGCGCCAGCATCTCGCCGGCGGTCATCGCGGTCACGGTGGCGCGCGTGCCGACCGGCATGAACGCCGGCGTCTCGACAACACCACGAACCGTGGTCAGCGTTCCACGGCGGGCCTTTGATCCCGGGTCACGGGCGCCGGGCTGAAAGCCAAACCGGCAGACGGCAGGGACGGCGGTCACGCTCCGGGCCGTCAGGCCGCCCGGGCCGTACCTTCCGCGTAACGCATTTGCTGCGAGCGGGACATGTCGATGATTCGCAGTTTGTGGAGCACTCGCATTATCTGGTAGGTGGTGTCGATCTCGAACCAGCGCGCCGCGAAGTTCGGGCTCATCGGATATTTGTGGTGGTTGTTCTGCAACAGCTCGCCGCCGGTCAGAAAATCGATCGGCATCGTGTTCCGTGAGGCGTCGGCGAGGTCGAAGTTGCGATAGCCGTAGCTGTGGCCGCCCCAGTTGACGATGGCGCCGTGCACGGCCCCCATGATCCAGTGCCCGGGTAGCAGCGCCCACTGCCACGGCTCGGTCACGAAGAACCAGTAGAAGACCGCGAAGGCCGTGCCCCAGACGAAGCGCATCGCCCAGCTCTTGCCCATCCACTCGAGGAACCGCGACTGCACGAACTGACCCTCGAAGCGCGCCTCGGGCGCCTTCTGGTAGTAGGCGATCTCATGGTAGATGCGCTTGGTCTGGTACATCATCGTGAACAGGCCCGGCACCAGCCTCTTGAAGAAGACCGGCGAGTGCGGGTCCTTCTCGGTGTCGCTGTACGCGTGGTGCATGCGGTGCAGGATCGCGTAGCCGCGCGGGTTCAGGTAGCTGGAGTTCTGCGACACCGCGGTCACGACGTTGAAGAACTTTTCCCAGCCGCGCGACATGGTGAACTGATGGTGCGCGCCATAGCGGTGAAGGAAAAAACTCTGGCAGAACAGCGACAGCTGCCAGTGCACGAGGAAGAGGATGACGACGATCATCGGGCGGCATCATACTGTGGGACCGGCCCGATCACAGGCTTTTTTGGCCCCCGGGCCGTCTGACGCGCCCGGAAAGCCTGGGATTGTCGCGGGTTATTCCCTCAGACGTCCAGCCCCACGGCGCGCATCAGCGCCAGCGCGTTGCTCTTCTGGATCACGCCGGGGCGCATCCGGTAGTCGAACGCGATCGTGTTGCCGGCCAGCTCGTCCTCGAAATGAACGTTTGCGGCCAGTGGGCCCAGCGCCCGGGCCACGTCAGCCAGCGCCAGATCGTGCGTGGTGGCGAGGCCGATCGCGTTTCGCGCCAGCAGCGTTCGGATCACCCCCTCGGCGCCGATGCGGCGATCGTGCGAGTTGGTGCCGCTCAGCACCTCGTCCAGCAGGAACAGCACAGGCAGCGGTCCCGCGGTCAGATCAACGATCATGCGCAGGCGGGTAATCTCCGAGTAGAAGCGCGAGCGCCCCTCCTGCAAAGAATCATTCACGCGCAACGTGGCGCCGATGGCGACCGGCGACAGGGTCAAGCGTCGCGCGCAGACGGGAGCGCCGGCCAGCGCCAGCACCGCGTTGACGCCCACCGTCCGCAGCAGCGTGCTCTTGCCCGACATGTTGGATCCGCTGACCAGCAACAGGCGCGGCCGCGGCTGTCCATTCTCCTGACCGCCCAGCGCGACGTCGTTGGCGACCCGCGTGGCGGAGGGGAGCAGCGGGTGGGTCAGGCCTTCGGCTTCGAACAACGGACCGGCGTCGGCGATCTCGGCGATGCTGGCGAACGGCAGGTCCGGATGTTCGAACGCGTAGGTGGTCAGGGCAGACAGCGCCTCCAGCTCGCCGACCACCGCCAGCCATCGCGTGATCGCGTGCCCGTGCGCTCGCCGCCAGGTCTCGATGGCCAGCGCCGCCTGCGTGGTCCACAGCGCGGGCGCGACCAGCAGCGCCATCAGCTGATTGCGCCGGACGTCCAGCAACGTCACCCGCCGCGCGAGCTCGGCGATGCGCCGCGACGGCGGGACGGCCGCGCCCCGGTCGTCCGTGCGCGTGTCCAGCGCCGCCCGCAAGGCCACCAGGGCCGGGGTCTGAAAACGTTCCCGCTCGAGACGCCGCAGGATCAGCGCCAGCGTCGTCAGCTCGCCGGCGCGCCGGTGAACGGCGGCCAGAATGGGCTCGACCAGCGGACGCATGGCGCGAGCCCAGGCGGCGGCGATCGCGACCGCGGCGACGAACGGCCAGGGGCTGAAACCGAAAAACGCCCACATCACCAGCGTCGCCGACGTGATCGATCCCAGAACCGCGCTGATCACGCGCGCCGCCGGTAGCCCCAGCGGGAGGCGCATGGGATTTTGCGCGGGCCCGGATCCCCACGCGCTCAAGGCCTGGGGATGGATCTCGGCGTCGGTCTCCATGCCCAGGACCGACAGGTCCTCACGCAGGCCCAGCCGCGGGCGCAGCTCGTCGATCCCCTGCTGGCGGCCGCGAATCTCGGTCGGGGTGGCGGGTGCCTTCAACCAGCCGGCCAGCGTTTCCTGGCCCATGGAGGTGCGTGCCGTCGACAACCGTTCGAACAGCGATCCGGGGCCAAAGAGATCCAGATCGGCGGCGTAGGGATGGTTCGCACCCGCAAAGCGGGCGGAGCGCCCGTCGCCGGCCGGCCAGCGGTCGTCGATGCGTCCCAGGCCATCTTCGTAAAGCTGCGCCGTCTGCTGTGCGCGCCGCCGGGCCCGGATCGCGCGATCGTGCACCACCATCAGCAGCACGAAGACCGCCGCCGGAACCAGCAACCAGGTCGCCGCGACGTCATCGCGGCGAAAGACGAAGAACGCCAGTGACGCCCCGGCCAGGAACACCAGCAGCCGTGCCCAGGCGAGGGCGGCGTCGCGCCGGGCCAGTCGCTCGAAGAGCGACCGCAGCTCCATCAATCGAGCTCGGTAGATCTCGGCGGGGGGGCGCGCCGGGACGGCGGAGACGGCGGAGGCGGTCATCGCGCGGTGGTCACGGACGGGGGTTCGGTCGGCAGCAGCGCGCGGCAGCCCTCCGGTAGCACGGGACCGGGCGTTGCCTCTGCGGGCGGAGCCTGACGGCGGGCCCGCGTCGCTTCGGCGTCGTCGGTGAACCACCACGCCAGCGAGGCGCCGCAGCCGTCGTCGGCCGGCAGCGGGTCTTGGCCGGTACAGCCGTCGTCCCCCGGTGGACAGCGGAGGCGGACATGAAAATGGTCGTGGTGTGCCCACCACGGTCGAACGCGCCCGAGCCACGGGGCGGGGGCCTGTTTGGCCGTGGCCGCGCACAGCTCGCGCTTGATCGCCGGGTTGACGAAGACGCGGTCGACGGCGGGGTCGGCGGCCGCGAGGCCAATCAGGCGGGCGATGTTCGGCGTCCAGGCCGCGGTGGTGGCGCTGGTCTTGAGGTCGACCACGACCGGCGGCGAGATCAGCTCGCGATCCTTTTTCTTCACGCGCCCCGCGCGCAATCCCGCCGGCGCGCCGTAACCGATGTCCGCGTCGAGGCCGGTCTGATGGCTGCGGTGGCCACTGGGGGTCGGGCCGCCGCGTGCCTGCGAAAGATCCCCGACCAGCACCGGCCCAAGACGTTGCCGCCGGGCCTCGGCCGCGAACCTTTGCACGAACGCGATCATCTCGGGATGGGCGAAGAACCGGCGCCGTCCCGGGCGAATGAGCTCGTAACCGGGGCCGCTGGTCGGCAGCGCCACCGCCCCTTGCAGGCAACCGTTGGCATACGCGCCGATCGCACGCGCCGGACCGTCGGTCGGGGTCGGCAGTGCGCTCCACATCAGCGCGATGGCGCGCGGGTCGGGCGGCGGCACGGGCGCGTCGGGGGCGCCGGCGTCGCCGGCCAGCGCCGCGACCAGCAGCGCCAGCCGTATGACCAGGTCCATCACCCGGTCAGGATAACCCGCTCACTCGAGGATGGGCGCGCCGTTGGGCAACGACGCCGTCAGCGCCGGCAAATGACCGGCCGCGGCGACCTGGTTCTGCGGCAGGCTGGGCACCACGTAGACAGTCCCCGCGCTGGCGGCGGACGCCCCCGCCGGAGCGCCGCTGACCACGGCCCAGGTTTTCCGCTCGCTGGCGGCCGCGCCGGTGGCCGAGGCGCGGTACGTGACGATCAGAACGCCCTGCGCGGTCTCGCGGACGACGGTGCAGGCGATGTCCTCATCGGGGCGGCATCGCGACGAGGCCTCGCCGTCGGCGCGCGCGTCCGCCGGCGGCTCCTTCCTGGTCGCGCGGGTTGTAACCGGGTGCTTTTCGACCAACGCGGGCCTGGTCTTGGCCGCGCGAACCTCGGAATCGGCGGCGAGCGTGTCGCCACCAAAGATCACGGGCGCTGCGACGACGATCGTCACCAACCCCAGCATCGCGGCCGTGGGCTCGAACATGTGGTTGCGCATGGGTTGCAGAATATCAGTCCGTCGGTTGTCGATGAACCCTGGGCGCGAGACTCATGCGAAGGTGGTTCAAGGTAGGTATCCGATGCTCAAGATTCAGGAAACGGTCACCCCCGAGGGACAGCTGTCGCCGGTGTTCTTGCGGTTGCAGGACGGTTCCCTGTGTATCGTCAGCGACGATGGCCGGGTTGCGCTGCCGGATCGCGCGCTCGGCGCCGTGATGGTCCGCTACGGCGTGGCGTTCGATGCGACGGAGCCGGTCGCTCCCGTCGCGGCCCTTGATCTGGGCGGGGGACGTTCGCTGCGCCACGTGCGCCATCTGGCTGGCTACGACGTGATCGCCCGCGACTATCTGGTGTATGAGGTGCCTGGTGAGACGCCCCTGTGCGCGCTGTCGGCGACGGTCGCCCGTGCTCTGCTTCACCTGGCCCGGGTCAAAAGCCGCGCGACCGCCGGTCCTGACGGGGAGGAATGACGCCGTTTGCTCCCTGGCTGGCCGTGATCCTCAACTTCGGGGGCCACGCTGCCGAGAGAACCGGTCGAGAGCCCCGTGTACGAACCAACGCACACCCTCCGCACCCACCTGACCGTCGCCCTGTTGCTGGTCGCTGGCTGCAAGGGTGCGGGCGCGACCGCAACCGACGGCGGCAAGGAGGGCGGCGGCGAAGTCGGGCTACCCGCCTGCCCCGCGCCCGAGCCCGGTTCGTCCGAATCAACGGCCGATGACTTCGGTCCGGGCGCCAAGGCGCTGCAGGGGACGTCGGCGCTGGCGCGCGTCAACATCTACGAAGTGACCTCGCCTCATCAACTGGAACGGATCGACATCTTCATGCGCTCCGACATGATGGGAACGCGTTTCACGATCTCGGTCTATCAGGCGTTGTCGCGCGATTCGGCGTTTCAAAGATTGAAGGACGTACAGGTCGACGTTCCCGCGTGCGAAGGCTGGGCGTCGAGTGGCCTGCTCTCGCTGCCGCTGCAGGTCGGCCGCTTCTATGCGATCGGGTTCGATCCCAACCAGGCCATCACGCCGTTCGTTGACGCCACCGCCAGCAACATTCCGGTCGACGGGCGCTTCGGCCGCCTCATCGGATCCAAGACGGCGACCAGCGTGTCGATTGACATGGTCGGATGGGACAAGATCTCCGACAAGGACTTCACGCGCCAGCGTCTCGTCACCGTGACCCGCCCGGCCGACGACGGCGACGTGCTACCCGACGCGGGCTCCGACGGCGGTGAAACCGGCGACGCCGTCCCCCGGGACGGTGCCTCCGACCCGTCTGGCGATCGCGGCTAGAACGTCAGCGTAGATAGTAGGGCGTGGCGACGGCGCTGCGGCACTGCCAGTTGAAGCTGCGCATGTGCGGCGCGCCGCCTTTTGATTTGGTCCCGGCGACCAGCTCGCGCGCGATTGTCTCCAGCGCCGCGTCCGAGCGGCCGCCGTGATGCCACGCCATGGCGACCAGGTACGCGCTTTCGCCCCAGTGTTCGTCGTCGGGATCGACCTCGTCCATCAGCGTCCCGACGCCCATCCAGTAGAACGGCTTGCCGGTGGCATCGCGGCCGTCGCGCGCCACGATCTTGCCCAGCTTTACCAAAGACGCGCGCGCTTTGGTCGCCTCGGCGCCGCCGCGTTCGGTGGCGTAGGCGTCCAGCCCGTCGGCCAGGATCGCGGACATCCAGGGGCTGCAGCCAAAATAGCCGAACGACTCGCTGTGCGCGTCGGCGCTGTGGGCAAAGCAGCGCGCGCCGGCATCGCTGTAGCCGACCGGATATTTGTCCTGCATGTCGAGATACGCAGTGACGGCGGTGTCCGCCAGACCCCTGAACTCGGCTGCGCGATCATCGGAGACCATCATCCCCCACACGTACGCCAAGAGGCCGAAACCGGCGTGGCGTTCGGTCCAGAAGTCGCTGCCGCCGGCATAGCCGGGGCTGGGCCAGAGCGCGCCGGCGCGCGCCGCGATCGCCTCGGCGCTCTCGCGGAAGCGGTCGTCCCCGGTCAGCAGATAGTGGATCGCCAGATTCTGCACGTAGTAGTACTTGAGGTCGTCGGCCTTGTCGGCGAGGCCGATCCGGGTCGCGTCGCCGGTTCCCGTGATCGCCGCGCGGTAGATGGCGGTCTCGCGATACGCCGTCTCCAGCGTGAGGCGATCCCCGCGCCGCGCGTAACCGCGATAGGCTGCTGTGCCGCGGTCGAATAGCCAGACGGACGCGTCGGTTTGCATGGCCAGGAACGCGGTCACGTCAAAGCGCGTGTAGTTGCAGATGGTCTTCCAGGCATCAAGCGGCGAGTTGGCGACGTCCGCTTCCGGTACCTGAGGTCCCGTCACGCCGCTGCCCGACAGCCACGCGGCCGGCAACAGCGGCCACACGCGTGGGCCGGCGGTTCCGTCTTCCGGCATCAGTGTAGTGGCGACCGCGACCAGGGGGAGATCGCCCGCGGTGGCCGCCTCGCCGATCCGGACGGTCAGGTCGGCCTCGCCGGCGACCGGCAATTCCACCTGCACCTGAACGCTGCGCAGGCTGCCGTCGCCGTAGCTGGCCAGGGCGCGGCGGCCCGAACGGAGCTCTGTCGCCCCCGAAAGGACGCGCAGGCGAGCCGCGTCGGTCAGCTGACCGGGACGTAACGGCACCGCGAAGTTGACGCGGGTCATCCCGGATACCCCGGCGGCGGGGACGAGGTGGACGGTCAGCACCGAGCCCAGGGCGCCGGCCGCGCCTCCCGTGCCGCCGGAGCTGCCACCAGCGCCGCCGGCCATCGCGCGGCCGCCGGTGCCGCCGTCCGGTGAATTGCCCGAAGCGACGCCAGCCGAACATCCGCCCAGCGCAAGGGCAATCACGGCGGCGGTGACGGCGTGATCGCGGTTGACACGCATGACGCTGACGATTTTAGCCCCGAACCCGGTTTTGTGGGGAGATCAACCGAGACCGAGACCGCGGTTCCTGCGGACGGCGCCGTCCAGCAGGCGCTGGCTGGCCACGATGGCGCGCCTGTGCGTACACCGCCCGATCTCGCCACCGCCGTCCTGGGCGATGACCTCGAACACGAACAGTTTCCCCTCACGACCGACCAGACGCGCGGTCGCGGTCACCGTCGCGCCGGCCGGCGTCGCCGCGGTGTGGGCCACGTCGACGGAGACACCCACTGACAGCTGGCCCGGTTGCAGGGCCGGCCGCAGCACCCGCGCGCTGGCGATCTCCATCAAGGCCACCAGGCGGGCGGTGGCGAACACGTCCGGGAAGGTGTCCGCCGGGTCGGCGCTGATCGCGCTCGCGAGATCTGTCGGGCCCACCACCAGGCTGGCCACAGCCGTGGCGTTCTGCTCGGGTTCGGTCATGCCGCAAATCAAAGACCATTCGTTGCCAGCGCACAAGCCGACCTCGGAAAGGCGCTGGCGCCGGCGCCGCAAGCTTGACGGCAGGGAGCTGGCAGCTCGGCCGTCGATCCCTCGTTTTTCTGAGAGGCGTCGTCAGCTAAACCGGTGGGATTACTGGCACCGGCGCTGGATTGACGCAATCATCGGGTGGCGTCCTCTTTGCAGAAGCGGTGGTCGTGAAGCGAATGATCTGGCGGCCAGCGTGCTCCATCGCCCTGCTGGGGATGTCGGTGTGGCTAGCCGGGTGCGGCACGCAGGCACGTCAGCGCGACGACGGGCAGGCGCCGGACGGCACCGCCGACGATACGACGGGCGACACGTCGATTGATGGTCTGCCGACCTCGGCCCTGCGGATTAACGAGCTTTTGGCCGACGACGTCAACGGCACCACCATCGACGAGGACGGTCAGCTGGAAGATTGGATCGAGCTCGTCAACACCGGGGCGTCTGCGCTGGCGCTGGACGGGTTCACCCTGGCCAAGAACGACGGATTGCCGCAGGCACTCCCCGCGGTGACGTTGGCTTCCGGGGAGACGCTGCTGTTCTACGCCGACAACGATCTGCAACAGGGCGATCGCCATCTGCGTTTCAAGCTGGATGCCGCCGGCGAGCGCGTGGTCCTGCGCGACGTCGCGGGTCGCGTCGTCGACGACGTCACCTTCCCGGCGCTGGGTCCCAATCAGTCGTACGCGCGCTTCCCCGACGGCGGCGCGTGGCGGGTGTGCCGGTACGCCAGCCCCGGCCGTCGCAACGGCGATCGATGCGGACCGGCGCCGCCGCCCGAGCTCCCCGACGAGCAGCACTTCCGTCCCTACACCTGGCCGCCGCAGCCAGGCCCGCCGGCTCCCCTGGCCATCACCGAGGTGGCGCTCTTCCCCGCGCGTTTCGTCGAGGTGAAGAACACGTCCGCGTCCGCCGTCACGCTGGCTGACTTCACGCTGCGTGTGGCCGCGTTCTCGCCCGCGCAGGCGATCCCGGGTCCCGGGCAGGGCTCGCCGCTGTCATGGCCGCAGGCGGTGGTCGGGCCGGGCGCGCGCGTGGTTGTCGCCGTGCCGCCGGACGCCGCCGGGCTACCCGATGCCGCCGGTGAACGTGAAGGGGCGGTCACGCTGTTCGCCGGCGACGGTGCTGTCGTCGACCGGGCGGACTTCATGCGCTGGCCGACCGACGCCGTCCTGTCGCGCGCACCCGATGGCGGGTCGCGCCTGCAGTTCTGCGCCAACCCGACCCCCGGCACGGCGGCGGCTGCCTGCGACGAGCTGCCGGTGCGCCCGGCCGGCGATCGGTTTCACAGCCTCTACACGCCGGCCGACTTCGAGACGCTGGCCGCCGGTAGCACCGAGCTCGAGAGCCGGTCGGTGAAGTTCGTGGTCGACATGGACAGCGGCGACGTCGTTCATTTCCTGGGCACCAAGGCCTGGGCGCTTCACTACACCTTCATCCGCGAGCGCATCTATCAGGAGGCCCGCGTCGACCGCTGTGACCCGCAACAGGCGGCCGTGTTCAACCAGGGGTGGGTCGATTTCTCGGTGCGCGAGTATTTTCAGACCGACCGCCGGTTTCTGCTGGGCACCGCCGTTTACTGGGGCGGCAGCCGCATCTCCACCATCGAATTCGCGCAAGGTGACGTCATCACCGGCGAACAGATGCGGCGCGCGTTTTTTGCCGTCACCGCGCGCCTCCCCGATCCGACCGCGTGGACCATCCGCCCGACGGGCAACGATCAAGTTGTGCGCGTGCGTGACGTCGAAGGCACGGTGCCGATCGCCGATCGCAACCTGCCGTTCCGCGGTCGGACCTTCCAGCCGCTGGTGGCCGGGCCCGCCTTCGGGCTGCTGCGCTTCGTCGCCGGCGCCGACCTGGAAGAGGCATCCCTCGGCGCCGGTGTCATCCTGATCACCGACGAGGTTCCCAATGACATCCCGCTGGTCGGGGGTCTCATCACCGAGGCGTTCCAGACGCCGCTGGCGCACGTGGCGGTGCTGGCCAAGAACCGCGGCACACCGGACATGGCGCTGACCGCCGCGCGCCAGGATGCGCGGATCGCGCCGTTCATCGACCAGCTGGTCCGCCTGGAGGTGACCGGCGGCGGGTTCATGCTGCGCGAGGCGACGGCCGACGAGGTGCGCGCGCATCTGGAGAAGTTGTTCCCGCGCGGCGAGCTCCGGCGCCCGCGCCTCGACACGACCGTGCGCGGGCCGGTCGACCTCGGGGGCCGCGCGCTGGACGATCTGCCGGTCATCGGCGGCAAGGCCTCGCAGCTGGCGGAGCTGAAGATATTGGCCAATA
>DASRQT010000473.1:0-11973 GCA_035696485.1 Polyangia bacterium
CCGAACAGGTGCGCCACCTGCAGCGCCGGCATCCCCTCGACAACCGGCGGCAACGACGAGACGTCGCCCACACCTGCGCCCGGCACCGGACGGCGGCCGTCTTCGCCGTCATGCCGTAGCTCATCGAGGGCCCGGGCGGCGTCTTCGTTCAGGGAGGCACGTCGCCGCGGATCGAAGAATAGCTGGCGAAACCAGAACCGATCCGGCTGGTGAAAATGGTGCGGATGTTCGCTGAACCAGCGTCGCAGCTCAGCCTCCGACGGCTCCGGCACCGGTGTCTGCGGTTGCCTCATCACCGTGACCTTTTCAATCATCCGCCGCCGCACGGCGGGATCATCCTGATCAAGCCGCAGCCTCTGCGCCTCGCGGTACAGGATCTCCTCGTTGACGTGATCCAGGACCATCTCGGCCAGCTCCTCGCGCACGGGCTCCCGCTTCCAGGCGCGCCGGAACCCCTCCCCCAGGCGCTCGAGCAGAACCTGGTCGATGTCGATGCGTCCGTTGACGGGCGACATCGATGAGCCGCCAGCGCCGGGCGCCCCGCGACGATTGACGACCCCGTAGACGGCGAACAGAGCCGCCCCCAGCACGGCGAAGTGAACCAGCGGCTCGCGCGCGATTCTTCGCACCAACGGACTCATGCGCTAGCGGAGGTGCCGCGGCGGCACATCCAGCGTGAACGTGAACTTCTGGTCGGCCTCGATCATGTACGAGTCGTAAAGCGGCGAATACGTGTAAACCCGCACGGTCTTGCCGTCGGCCAGGAACTCCATCAGGCGCATGTAGCCCTCGCCGCCCAGGTTCCGGAACTGGTAGTTCGACAGTATTTGATGGCAGGTGTTCCCGCCGTCGGTCACGCTGGCCAGGTAGCCCGTCCCGTCCCCCAGCACGTGACCGTTGAGGGTCATGATGAAGCGATGGCGGCGCACCAGCTTCTGCCACAGCTCCTCGCCGTCATTGACGCCGCCGGGGGTGCCGTACGCATGGGGGTCGAAATCCTGCGGATGCCCGGTGTCCGTCCAGTCGTAACGGCGATCGTTGTTGTTCATGTACGCGTGCGTGATCAGGATGCCGTCACGATCAGAATAGCGATCCATGATGCTATTCGCCCACTCGACGACGGCGTCCCGCGGCCCCCATTCCAGCGACACCACGATGAGGTCGCGTCCACCGGCAGAGAACAGGTGGTAACTGTTGTCCAGCTTGCCGTTCTCGTAGGCGCCGCCGAAGGTCGGCATGGCGGCGTGACGCTGGAACGGAAAATAATCGTTGAGCAGCGTCTCGCGCGTGGTGGCGTCCCCCGACGGTCCGTAGTCATGATTGCCGGTCGAGAGGGCGTAGGGGACGACGCCGTGAAGCAGCGCCATCGATTCATACGCGTGCGCCCATTCGGCGGGCGTGTTGTTGTTGACGATGTCACCCAGGTGCAACACGTACGGAATGTGGTGCGCCTTTGCGTTCGACACGATCCAGCTGGTCTGCGCGCTGTAAATTCCCGGGAAAAGCAGCGAATAGAATTGCGTGTCGGGCAGAAGGGCCAGCACGAAGGAATCCGGTGCCAAGATCGGGCGGTTCGGATCCCCGATGTTGATGGCCTTGGTCTGGCGCCGGCACACGTTCTTGACGTGCTGGTAGAGGTTGGCGAAGAACGCCTTGTTGAAGGCACCGCGGTCCTCCGGCGTGCCGAGCGCCGCCGGAAACGGCACCGGCGTCGCCGCCCCGCCCAGCGGCTTGTCGAAGGCCATCGCGGTCAGGATGAATCGCCCCTGTCCGTAGGCGCCCTCCAGCAGCGCGCCGTTGGCGCCGGTCTCGTTCTCGGCCAGCACGGTCTCGAATCCACCCTGACTGATGAACGTCTCCCAGCCGATGTTTGGCGCCTGCCAGGACAGGAATCCGTCGGTCACCGGTACGTCCTTGAGCAACGGGTGGTCGGGGTCCAGCACCTTGAGCCGTGACAGATCCAGATCACTGCGGCGCGCGCTGTAGGCAGCCGGAAGAAAAGGCGTCATCGCCTCCGTCTGATCGGCCTGGGTCATCTGCACCAGCACGTTGCCCTTGTCGACGAACGTGTAAAGCATGGACGCGTTGTTCTTGACGTACGTCCGATAGGCCTCGCTCTCGCTGGCGAACGAGGAAAAGAAGATCAGCCCCTGCAGCGTGACCGGATCCTGATCCAGGGGCAGGGTCTCGACCGTGAACCCGGCCTGCTTCAACAGGTCGGCCGCCCCCTGCACCCCCGTCCAGGGATCGACGTGGTCGAAGACATACGCGGTCGGGACCTCCGGGCAATTGAAGCTGGCGGGATCGGCGCGCTCGCCATCGGCCTGCGGCGCGCCGTCGGTTCCCGGTACACCCTGGCGGTGGCTGTCGTCTCCGCCACCGCAGGCGGCGACCGTGGCCGCCATCGCCAGGGCCGGGAACAACCGCGCTGCGTGCTGCATGGCCTTCATCGTCTGTTAACTTAACCCCATCATAGTCGGAAAACGCCCGTGTTATCGTGGCCCGCATGAAACCAGGGCGGCGACCGGCGGCGGGGGCTTGGTCGGTAACGGTCATCGTGGCCGTCGGGTTCGCGGCCTGCGGCGGAGGCGCGGCCACGCCCTCGGACGGCGGCGGTGTGGACACGGCGATGGACACGGCCGTCATGCCGTCGTGCGACGGGTCATGCACGATCAGGTTCGCGTCCAGCGCGGAGTGGATCGTGTACGACGGCGATCCGGCCCAGAACCCGGCAGCCCACCCGCTTGGCCCGGCCCAGGCAGTCTGCCTGAACGCCACCTCCCCGCCAAGCTGCCCCAGCGGCGCTGTCCTCTACGGCTTCGGGGGCACCGGATGGGGGCAGGACCTGCTCATCGTCCCCGACGCCATCTGGATCTGGGGGCCGGGCGTCACCGGCACCGACCAGGCCGACCTCAAGAAATTCTTCTTCTCGAAGACATTCAATCTCGGCAAGATGCCGTCCGGTCGGATCACCCTCTCGGCGGATGACGCGGCCGAAGTACGCGTCAACGGAGCCCCCGTCGACACGGTGGGAAGCGTCACCGACCAGAGTGAGGCCGCGATCTCGGGCTCGACGTTGACGACCTTCGACATCGCGCCCCGGCTGACGCCGGGCCTCAACACCATCACCATCGCCGCGCAGAATGGCCCCGCTTCCTTCGCCGGTTGCGTGCCGTCGTGCACCTACAAGAACAACCCCGCCGCGGTCGTGTTCGGCGGATCGCTCACGTATCACTAACCGGCGCGCGGTGGCGCCGCCAGTTAGATGACGCCGATGGACATCGGATCCAGCGCCTGCGGGCCGCTGAAACCGAAGAACGGCCCGGGAAGCGGCAGGCCCATCTTCTTGGCGATGATGGTCAGCAGCGGCGAGTGCGACATGTACCGCTGACCGTTGTGCGCGCCGCTGGTATACGCCGGCACGGCGCCGTTGAAATTGAGCGCCTGACCCAGCTTGAACCCGAAGGCGCGACCCCCGATGAACACGAACGGCACCCGGTCGGTCTTGTGCGGCCCCGCGTCGCCCAGCTCGGAGCAGTGGAAGATGATGGTGTTGTCCAGCAGCGTTCCGCCGGACGGATCGGGTGTCTCCTTCATCGCCTTGACGAACTGGGCCAGCTTCTGCGCGTACCACTCGCGGTAGTTGCGCCACGCCGTCAGCTTGGCGTTGACCTGCTCGGGCGTCGCGTTGCCGGTCAGCTGTCCGGGAGGGGCATTGAAGTGAGAGGAATCGTGCACACCGAACGCGCCCAGACCCGTGATCGGGTTGTGGGCGTTGGTGTGACCCATGATCAACGTCACCACCCGCGTGCGGCCGCAGGCAAGCGCCAGCCGCGCGATCTCCATCTGCAGATCGGCGACCACCCCTTGATTGGCGGTCTGCTGATAGCTGGCCTGATTGGCGTCGCTGAACTGAGGAACCGTGAACTTGGTCGGGTTGAAACCTGAAAGATCGCTACACGACGCGGACAGCGACGGCCCACCGACGGTGGTCAGCCGTGTCTCCAGCGCGCGGATGGCTTCCGTATACGAGACGATCTTGTTCTTCTCCGAGTTCGGAAGCTTGCTGGACAGCGCGTTCAGGTCCGCGACCGCGGTGTCGAGCACGCTCTTCTTCTGCTTGGCCAGCAGCATGGCCGCCGCGGTCGCCGCGGGGCTGTTGGTCATCGGCGCGGCGCCGCCGGGAAACACCGACGCGAACGCCGCCAGCGGGTTGTCCTCGGCGAAGATCTCCTTGGCCAGCTTCTCACGCGTGAAGTGCGGGTGTGGAACCGCGGACGTCCCCCCCTTGCTGATGCGTGACTGAACCCCGAGCTCGACGAACGCATTTGGCGAAGCCGTGGCCGGGTTCATCTGCAGGAATTCGCCCAGCTGAAGGTCCAGGGTCTTGGTGTCCTTCTCGTCCCCCACCAGCATCTGCTGTGACCCGCCCTGGTGGTCGGTCAGCGGCACCATCGAGATGCCGTCCATGAAGATGCAGTCGGAGGCGTACGGCTGCAACGGCGCCGACAGCCGCGGCAGCGTGAACGTCGTGCCGGTCTCGGTCGGGTGCCACAGCGGCAAGTCCACGCCGCACGGCGTGTAGAAGAAGATCACCTTGGGCGAGGGCGCCGCCGCGGCTCGGGCCGTGTGCATGCGAAACGCCTGCGCCAGCGGCGCGGCCAGCGCGCTGGCCGCCATGCCCTTCAGGATCCCGCGTCGTTCAATGATCTTTCTCATTTCTTCAAAACCTCCACCGAGCGGCGGACCGTAAAGGACTCTTGCAGGGCAACCTTGACGAACAGCTCCTGCAGGTCGAGGTTCCCCTTCACGAACGCCTGCCCCAGGATCTCGGGTGCGTGGGTATCGGCGTCCATCTCGGTCTGCGCCGGGTCGAAGCCGCGGGCAAACCGGTAGAACGTGGAGGCGATGCACGCCTGCGCCATCTCGCTCTTCGCGACGATCGCGGACAGCTCCTTGGCCCCATTGAACAGGATCGGGGCCGGCCCCACTTCGTTTATCACCCCCGAGGTGTCGACCGGCTGACCGTGATCCGTGGTCCTGATCAGCGCGGCGGCATCAAACCCCTCCAGCCCGAATCCAATCGGATTCATCAGGCTGTGACAGGCATTGCACGTCCCCGACCCGGTCAACGCTTCAATCTGTTGCCGCCCCGTCTCCGTCGGCCCCCCGGGCTTGACCGTCGCATCGACCCCGACAGGCGGTGGCGGGACCTCGGTGCAAAAGAGGTTGGCGCGGATGGTATGTCCCCGCGTCGTCGGCGACGACTGGTCGGCGCGCGCATGGCCGAACAGGAACATGCCCATGGTCAAAAGCCCGCCCCGCGGAGATCCGGCCGGCAGCGTGACCTTGGCCACCTTCTCGCCGGTCCCGGGAGCCGGCAGGCCGTAAAACGCCGCCAGACGGTCGTTGACGAACGTGTAGTCGGCGGTGAACAGCTCAGGGAACTTCTTGGTCGAATCGAAGACGATGTTGGTGATGAAGGCATCCTGTTCGGCCTTCATGGCGTTGACGATGGCGGTGGCGGTAGCGGTATCCTTGAGCCCCGGAAACAGCGTCGCGTCTTTGGTCGCCACGAAGGCCCTTGAAGCCTCGACCAGCTCCGACGCGAAGGTGGCAATGCGCGCCCGCCCGCGCGGCGTCAGCAACAGACGGCGCACCTGGGTTTCGATTTCCTTCTTCGTCGCCAGCGCGCCGCTCTGGGCCGACGCAAACAGCGCGTCGTCCGGCATGGTGCCCGAATAGGTGTACGACAGCGCGCTCGCGATCTCGAACGGCGTGAGAACGAATTTGCCCCCGCCCATATCGGTCCCGAGCTCGCTGCGCATCAGGAAATTGGGGGAGACCAGCATCGCCTTGACGGTCAGCGCGACACCGACCTTGAAATCGCCGCCGGTCAGACCGGCGTCGAACAGGGCCAGGTATCGGGTTTTCTCCTCCGGGGTCACCGGACGGCGGAACGCCCGCAGACCGAACTTGTCGATGAAGGTGCCGGCGCAGGCCATGTCCTGCGTCTGGCAAGGAACCAGCGTCGCGTAGGATTCGGCCACCGCGCGATCGGCCAGGGCGGATCCGGTCGACTCGTAACGGTCAACGTTGTTCTTGTCGATGCCGCCGCCAGTGACGTTGGTGGTAAACCCGCGCACGGCAACGTCTGGCGGAATGCTGGTCGTGTCCGGCGTCGTGATGCGCAGCAGGTCTCCGACGGTTTCGCGGTACTCGCTCAGCGTGAGCTGGCGTATGAACCGGGGGCTCGGTGCCTCCATGGTTCCCGGGATCGGTGTCACTGGCCCATTACCACCCGAGCTGCCGGGTCCCGGGCCTGGACCCGGACCAGTATTGGGGCCACCGGTGCCTATTTCACCGTTGCAGCCAGTCGCCGTCAGCGCCGCGACCAGAGCCGCCGCGGTCATGGGAAAGAGGACCGTCACGAAGCGTCGAGAGTTCAGCATCGATATAGGCTCTCCTCGCAGTTGCCCACGTGGGTCACGATAGACGCCACTGTCAGGAATAGACGGCTCATGGGGTGGAGCCAGGCATAAACACGGTGCCGGGCTGAACAATCGGCGTCGGACGGCTGCAAAATCGCCAGAAGCTCTGGGTTTCAGCCAATTTCAGTAATCAAGGTTACCTATATTTGTGTTAATGTCGTGCCCGCAGGACTTAAAGCAGCACAATGACCAGAAGCGTCACACTCGAGCCGTCAGAGGGAGGGCAACGGTGAAGGATGCGCCCTCGCCGATCTCGCTGACCACGTCGATCCGGCCGCCGTGCGCGTCCACGATCCGGCTCGCGATCCAGAGTCCCAGGCCGAGACCGGCCATGGCCGCCGGCGCCGCGCGCTCGAACTGATCGAAGATGCGCGGCTGGTCGGCCTTGGAGATTCCGGGGCCCTGATCCTGCACCGTGACGTACGCCCAGTCGCGGTCTTGCCTGACGCCGAGGTGGATCGGCTTTCCGCGGGCATATTTCATGGCGTTCGACACAAGATTTGTGATGACCTGGTCGACGCGGTTGCGGTCCCAGGTGCCAGCCAGCGACGCCGGCGCATCGATGCTGAGGGCGGAGCCAGCGTTCTCGGCCTCGTCGGTGAAGCGCTCGACAACGTCCCTCACGATCAAGACCAGATCCGTTGTCTCGGGAACGAGGGCCAGGCGACCGGCCGAGATACGCGAGACGTTCAGCAACTCGTCGACCAGCGTGCTCAGACGTGTGGCCTGCTGCTCCATCCGCGCGATGCGCCCCTCGAGCTTTTCGACCGGGAGTGTCCGGATGGTCCCCGCGTTCACCAGGCGCGCAAGGCCGGACAGTTGCAGCATCAGCGACGTCAGCGGCGTCCGCAATTCATGTGAAGCGATGGACAGGAACTGATCGCGGATGCCGATCGCCCTCGTCGCCTGGTCGTAAAGACGGGCGTTCTCGATCGCGACGGCGGCGTGCCGCGCCAGCTCCTCGGCGTACTTCAGATCCTCGTCGGTATATCGCCGGCCGGATTCGGCCTGAAACAGTCCCAGCACCGCGACGGGTCGATCGCGCACCTTGAGCGGCAGCAGCATGGCCGAACGCAGCCCCACCTCGCGCAGCATGCCAAGGTGCTCCGGATCGCGCGCGGCCGCGACCAGCATGTCGTCCGTGACCTCGGGCACGAACTGCGCTCGCCCGGTGGCAAGCACCTGCAGAGTGCCCGACGCCGCATTTGATTGCGGCGGGTATCGCCGGCGGATCTCGCGCGCCAGCTCTGTCTTCGCCGGATCGACGTGCGCGACGGCAACCAGCTCGGTCGCGCCGTCTTCCGTGCCGACTTCAACCAGACACCAATCGGCCAGATGCGGGACGGCCAGCGCAGCCACCTCGGCCAGCGTCCGTCGGTAATCCAGGCTGGAAGACAGGATCGTGCCCGCCTCCGATAGAAACCGCAGGCGGTCCAGCGCCCGCTGTTCCTGGGTGATGTCGACGCCGGTACCGAGGAACCGGCTGGCTCTGCCCTGCTCGTCGAAGATCGTGCGGCCTCTGACCGCCAGCCAGCGCTCGAGGCCGTCCTCGATGCCGCGCGTGCGGTAGTCAACGTTGTATTCGCCCCCGGAGGCCGGATCGAAGGATCGCTGCGCCGCCTCGGTCACGCGCTGCTTGTCGTCGGGGTGAATGCCGGCCATCAGCATCGCGGTCGTCAACGGAACCTCGGCCCCCAATCCGAACAGGCGGCGGTAGCGGGAGTCGGCGCGTACAGCACCGGTCTTGGGATCGTAATCCCAGGTTCCGACGCCGGCGGCCTCGACGGCCAGACGCAGGCGTTCCTCGGCTCGGCGCAGCTCCTCCTCATTCTCTAGCCGTTCGAGAAACTGGCCCAGCTGGAACCCCAGGGCTGCCATCGTCTGGGACAGCTCCAGATCCGGCTCGTTGGTCCGGCTCGACAGATACTCCAGCACGCCCCAGGTTCGATTCGAGCAAGTGACGGGAAACAGAAGCGCGCTGCGCAGACCGTGACGCGACGCCAGGGGCGCCCGCAGGTAGCGACCATCGCTACGGACATCCCGGCTCCACATCGGCTGGCCAGAAGAGAAAACCAAGCCGGGCAAGCCCTCGCCGGGAGCGAACGTATAAGACCGGCATCCGTCGAGAAACTGGCGAGCGCCCTCATCCTCCGATGACCACGTCGCGGACAGACCGAGCCGCCCCGAGTCCGGATCCGCAGCCCAGTAGATTCCGACGTCCCATTCCAGCGTCCGGGCGGTGCTCTCGAGAATCTTCGGAATGGCGACGGCGGCGCTGGTCGCCTCCGTCAGCACGGCTACCGCCGAATATTGCGCGAGGATGTTGCGGTGGGACGCAAGCTTGCGCTCGAGCTCGATGCGCTCGCGCAGGTCGCGAAGGATGGCAAGCACCAGCGGTTTTCCCCGATCATCAGGCAGCGCGGACAGGGTCAGCTCGACCTCGATCTCGCCGCCGTCCCCGTGCACCACCGGGACCCGGATCGGTCGGCCCATGATCGTGGATTCCCCGGTGCTCATGAAGCGACGAAAACCGGCGTTGTGCGCGCTGTGAAATCGGGCCGGCATCAGCGACGTCAGCGGCTTGCCAACCAGATCGTCCGCGTCGCAACCCAGCAAGCGCCCTGCGGCAGGGTTCGCATAAAGGATGGCGCCACCGTCATCCGACGCGATCACCGGATCCGCCAGGATGTCCAGCAACGCGCGCGACGGAAACGGCACCGAGGACCGCGTTATGGTCTGGATGCCCTTCACGCGCGCACACCGGACGTGGTCAGACGAACCGTGCCCTCGACCCGCTCCTCCTCACCCGTGATCTGTCGGGCCAACGAGTCCATCGATCCTTCGATGGACTCGGCGATCGGCACGACCTTGGCGCCGGCCGCGGTCAGCGTGAAGCCGTCGGGGCCGCGCAGAAAGAGGCGAGAGCCGACCGCATCCTTGAGGGCCGCGAGGCCGCGGCTGACCGTCGAGTGCTCAACCTTCAGCGAACCCGCCGCGCCCGACAGCGTGCCGGCCCGGCGAATGGCCAGAAAGTATCGAAGGTCGTTCCAATCCATTGGATGGGTGCTGGCTCTTCGTCCTTGATGAGAGGGGCCTGGGCAGGATCGCACAGGGGCTGTGTGCTCCCCAAATTCTCGCGCGGGGGTCGGCTTCGTAGTGTGTGCGGTGACTGGCCAGGATGGTCCCGGGCACCGACCAAAAAAGGAGACGCCCATCAACCATGATCGTCAAACACCGCGTCGCGAGCTTCGACAACTGGAAGGCCATCTTCGACGAGATGGAGGCGAGCCGACGGCGCGAAACGCTACGGCGCCGGCAACCGATCCGATGAACCCTCTGCCGCTCCCGGGAAAGGCAACACCCGACTCGGCGCTCTCTCAGAATTCTGAGATCAGCACGAGATATTTGCCCGCGGCCGTGGACACGCCGGGGTTGTGGGGCCGGTATGCGGGCCCTTCGCGGCGGCACGGGCGTTGCTGTAGCTTCGTCATCACCTATTGAGGAGACGACGCCATGCGCACATCCATCACCGGATCCCTCGCCCTCCTGCTTGTCTCTGCCGTGCTGATGGGGTGCCAAGACGAACGCGGCCCACTGGTCCCCGGCAATAACGGAAAAGGGGGCGCGCAGGGCGGTTCGGCCGGGTCGCCAGCCCCAGGCGCAAGTGGAGGATCCGCTGGCGGCGGTGTGGCCAGTGGCGGAGCCGCCGGCGGCGGTGTGGCCAGTGGCGGAGCGCCCGGAGGAGGATCGGGCAGCGGCGGCGCTGCGGGCAGCGTCATGGACGCGGGCGGGACTGTCGATGCCGGCGCGTGCGCCCCGGCGGACTGCAAGTTTCGACCGGTCCCCGAGATCGCCTGCGCGAACGGCGGCACGCCGGTGTTCACCTGCGCGCGCACGGGAAACGGGGTTTGCAACTGGACGATGCCCCGGTGCGATCCCAACGATGGCGGCACAACGCCCAAACCCGACGCTTCGGGCGCGGTCTGCACGGTCGACTCCGACTGCCGCCTCTTCGACGACTACTGCACCGGCTGTAACTGCCGCGCGCTCGGCAAGTCAGAGACGGATCCGAAATGTTCGGGCCCGGGCGTGAGGTGCCTCGTCCAGCCGTGCGCGAACAAGGTCGCCGCCTGCAAGAACGGGCAGTGCGTGGTGGCCGGCCAGACCGTTGCACCGTTGACCTGGCACAACACCTGCGGCGATCCCCAGTGCCAGGGCTGGCGCCCAAAACCGAATCTCACCGAATGTACCGCGGCCCAGAAAATGGGCGGCGCCTGCACGGTCAAGGGCGACAGCTGCGACCCGCACGACGACTGCAATCGCATTCAAGTGTGCGACGACAAGAGCCAGATCCCCGAACGGGGCGGCTGCCCGATCTCCCGCCGCAGCACCAAGCGCGACATCCACTACCTCAGCACCGATGAGCTGCGCCGCTACCACGACGAGCTCCTGGAGATGAAGCTGGCCACCTGGCGCTACAAGAACGAGCCGGCGCGCGAACGTCTTGGGTTCATCCTCGACGACAAGGAAGGATCGGTTGCGGTCGACGCGCCCCGAGACATGGTCGACCTGTACGGCTACACCAGCCTCGCGGTTGCGACCCTGCAGCTACAGGCCCGCGAGCTCGAGACCCTGCGCGCCGAGCTGGAAGCCGTGCATCGCCGTCTCGACCGCCTGGACGGCCCGCGCTCGCGCGCCGCCCGCAAGTAAGTCGTCAGCGCACGACCAGGGCGAAATCGAACGTGGCGTTTCCGGTGGCGGGCACGACGGCGTTGGCGGTGCCGGGTGGATTGCCGTCGCCGGTGTGGCCGTACCATCCGGCGAAGTCGCCCGCTGTCGAGGCGGTCCCGCCCGAGCCGTCGACGTCAACAAAGCCGAGGACGAAGTATGTCCCGGCGGGGACGGTCGCGATCGCGTAAGCCACCGACGGGGTGGCCGCCGTCAGGCCCGACGTCTCGGTCGTTGCCATCAGGCTCGCGCGGCCCGCCATGGTGAACAGCTTGACCGTGTAGGGCTTGCCCGGGTTCGCAGCCGGCAAGGTCAACGTGCCCGACACCTTGGCACCCCCGCTGGCATCGAGGGTCGAGCCGGCGCCGCTCCCGCCGCAACCGACCACGACACCGCATACAAGCGCCACCACGCCGGTGCGCCACCCGGTTCGACAAGGCTTCACGCCCGAATTTTTACACTTCGGACCGAGAAATGTAAGGCGCCCCATCGCACACCCGGTTCACGGGCCGACGGACTGCTCCCAGAACACGACCTCCTTGTCGCGATTGGCGACGAAGGAGACGCCGCCGTCATGAGAGATGACGATGGCGAGGCCGCCCGGGTGATCGTGCACGAAGCGGTAGGCGGCGCGATGGCGGGTGCCGACGTTTTCGACATCCTCGCGCTCACGCTGCTGGCCTTCGGTGTCGAGGGCGCGCCAGACCTGCTGCGGCGCGGGCAGCTCGGCCGAGACCTCGGCGCCGAAACCGAG
>DASRQT010000474.1:0-3732 GCA_035696485.1 Polyangia bacterium
CAGGTATTCGGCCAGGATCCGCAAGGGCCGCGCCTCGTCGCTGTCGACAAAGTCTTCGTCCTTGTAGGCGACGATGGGAATCGCGTTGTCGTCGAGATGCTTCATTGCAGCCGCCTCACCGTGAAAAGTCGATGAATCCGCGCTGGACGTCCGTGCGCTCGAGCCTGACGGTCACGGGATCTCCCACGTCCAGTCCCTGGTAACCACGAACCACCCGGCCTTCGACCGGAGGGGCAAGCAGCCGCACCCAGGTTCCCTTGTCGGAAACGCCCGTGACCAGCGCGTCGAATGAATCCCCGATGCGGGTCGAGAGCAGCATCGCGGCGGCCGACTTTCGCACCTGCCGCTCGACCTTTGCGGCGTTGTCCTCCTGGACCGTGCAGTGCTGCGCCAGCGCCGCAAGCTCGGCCCCCGAATACGGCGCGGGGTTGCCGGCGAGAGCGGCCTTGAGCAGCCGTTGCGTGACGAGGTCGGGGTAGCGCCGGTTCGGCGCCGTCGAGTGGGTGTAGTTCTTCACCGCCAGGCCAAAGTGCTCGGTGCCACCCTGCGCGGGCAGCTCGACGGCGTACTCGCCACGCCCAAGCAGCTTGACCACGGCCAGCGAGACGTCGGGGAACCGCGTCGGATCCTTCTGGCGGCGGTCGATCAGGAACGCATCCAGCGACTGTGCGTCCGGCTGGTCGGGTAGCCGAATACCGTAGGACGAGGCCAGCTCGACGATGCGATTCCACCGTTGCGGCGAACGGAGCACGCGGCGCAACGAGGGAAAACCCTTGCTGGCGAGGAAACGCGCGGTCGCCACGTTGCCGGCGATCATGAAGTCCTCGATCAGCTCCTTGGCGCGATTTTTCTTGTCGAGGCGCAGATCCGATACCGCGTCGCCGTCGAACACCGCGCGTGGTTCCAGCGTCTCGAGCCCCAGCGCGCCCTGCTGGTGGCGTCGCGCCCGCAATGCCTGCGCGATCCCATCTTGCAAGCGCAGGTTCTCGGACAGACCTGACACGGCGGCGATCTTGGCAAGTGTGCCCGACGTCCCCTCCAGCCAGGCCGCGACGGCGTTGTAGGCGAGCTTGGCGTGGTTGCAGACCGTGGCCCGATACACGTTCGAGGCGCTGACCAGGCCGCCTTCGTCAACCACCACCTCGACCACCATCGCCAGTCGCAGCTGGCCTTCGTTCAACGACGTCACGTCCGTCGACAGATGCTCCGGCAACATGGGGAATATCTGCGCGTCCGTGTAGACCGACGTGGTGTTGGTGGCTGCATGATGGTCCAGTGCCGATCCCCGTTTCACCTTCGCGTCAACGTCGGCGATCGCGACCAGGAGCCTGGTCCCTCCCGCCGGCAGCGCCTCGGCCACGGTCAGCTGATCCAGATCGCGCGAATCGTCGTTGTCGATCGAGCACCACGGCAGTGTTCGCAGGTCGCGAATCGCCCCGGCAACCGGCCCGACGTCAGACGAGGCGGCGCTGCTCTCCGCCTGTTCGGCCGCGGAGAAATCCGGCAACAAACCCCGCTCGAGCATCGCGCGGTGCGCGATTGTCCGGAGCTCGCCTCGCATGGTGCTCATCGCTTGTCTCCGTTTTGTTTGGCGATGTGCAGCTGTTCGCGGCGGACTCGCAGGACCTCGCGCAGGATGATCTGGAACGCCGCCACAACCGGAACGGCGACGATGGCGCCGATGATGCCGCCGATCTCGCCCAGGAACAGCACCGACAGCGTCACCACCAGAGGATTGACGTGAACGGTGCGCCGGAAGATGAGCGGGCCGAGCACGTTGCCTTCCAGCTGGCCGTAGGCGACGAAGTAGGCCGCGCTGGCCAGGCCATGCCAGGGCCCGTCGGTCACCAGCGACAGCAGCGTGATTCCGGTGCCGGTGAGGAAGGGACCGGCATAGGGGACGGTGCTGGACAATCCGCTGATGATCCCGAGCGGCAGAAAAAACGGAACGCCGTTGATGGCGAGAAAAATCGTGGTCAGGGTGGCGTTGATGGAACAGATCAGGATCAAGCCGCCAACATAACCGCCCACTGACTGATAGATCTTGTCCATCATGTTGCGGTACATCGCCCTCCGTTCGGGCCGGGCCTCGTGGAGGGCGGCCTGCACCAGCGGGCCCCCGAAGATCAGCATGAAGACGGTCAGGAAAAAGATGGTGATCGCGGCGGCCACCAGGCTGAGGATCCCGCCCACGGCCGACAGGATGGGCGCCGCCGCTCCCTCCAGCAGCTCGGGGATCTTCTTTTCGAATTCGCTGACCTTGCTGGACAGGTCCATTCGTTTGTCCGCCATCTGGAACAGCCGGTTCGCGCGCAACGCCTTGACGTAACCGGGAACCATCGTGACCAGCAGCTTGCCCTGGTTGACCGCCGGCGGGATGATGGTGAAACCAACAGCGGTCTGGGCGCCGACCACGGACAGCATGACGATGGCGATGGCCAGCGGTCGTGAGACCCGTCGCCGCGTCAGCATCACGACGACGTGATTGAGAGCGATGGCCAGCAGCAGGGCGGTGGCGGACAGGGTCACCGCCACCAGGGAGTGGCTGACGGCCAGCACCAGCGCCGCCACCAGCAGGACGCCGAAACAGACGGTGAAGACCGTCTTCAACGTGACCTGTGAGCGACGAACTTCCGGATTGGTTTCTGTCATGGCCCTCTCAGGAGAGGCCGCTATCGTATTGCATCTGCCGTCAGCAAGGTGCGCAGTTGTGAAATCTCTGTCAAGGCAGCGTCCGACACAATCGCGCAATCGACGTCGCCGGTGGCAAAGGGAACGATCTGCAAGCCGCGGGTCTGGGTCGCCGCCACGTTGAGCGCGCTGTCTCGCGGCCAGCACAGCACATTCATCACATGCTGCTGGCGGCGGTACACCAGCGCCGCCACCGGACGCCCGGCAACGTAATCGATGCGTCCACCCTGAAGCGGGAAGCCGGCAGCGGTCAGGGCCCTCGCCGGTACGCCGAAGTCAACGCGTCCTTGAAACCAGGGTTTCACCGTGTGCTGGTCAGAGGACGCCACGTCGACCAGGTGATTCGCCTGCAGGGAACGGAGGTGAGCGGACACCAGCTCCTCCATCAGCCTCGCTTCCGCGTTTTTGCCGTCGCTTCGCCAGCGAACACCGGCGACCAGCGCGATCGAGGCGGCCACGGCCAGGGCAGCCCATGACGCGACCCGAGATGTTCGGGTCGAGCGAGCCGGCGCCGCCGCGTCCGTAGCGCTGGCAATCCGCGCGCGCAGACGCGCTTCCAGCTCCGGCGGCGGCTTGAACACCGGCGCCCGTTCACGGACGACGGCCGACAGCGCGCGTTTCGCTTCCGCCGCGCGCGCACACGCGGCGCAGGCCTGCAGGTGTGACTCGACGTCCAGCATTCCGCGTACGTCCAGCTCACCGTCGAGATAGGCGTCCAGGGTGCGGCGACATTCGGTGCAGGTCATTGTTCGTGCTCTCCTCGCGCGCCGTCCCGCGCCAGCCGGCCCTGCAGCATCTGGCGCGCGCGCGCCAGCCGTGACATCACCGTCCCGATGGGGATGTCAGCCACCTCGGCGATCTCCTTGTAGGCCAGACCCTCCACCTCGCGTAGCAGGAACACCTCACGGAAATCGGGAGGGAGCGTCCGGATCGCGCGGTCGAGCTGCTCGGTGGTGACGGCGCGGATGAGGGCGCTCTCGGGCGTCGGCCCCCCGTCCTCCGGCGGCGCCAGGGCCGAAACCTCCTCGGCGCTGCCCATGG
>DASRQT010000475.1:0-2885 GCA_035696485.1 Polyangia bacterium
ACGCCGCGGCCGGCTATGTCCCCCTCGCGCAGCGAGAACAGGTCGTCCAAAGACTCCTGTCCAATACGACGCACGAAGCGGCGAATGGTGCCGTCGCTCCAGCCGGGCGTGTAAAAGAACATGTGCTCCGACACCATCGCCACGACGCGCTCGCGCTCCGCCGTCGACAGCTTCAACCGCCGGGCGATCTCCTCCGCCATCGCGGCGCCGACGTATTCGTGCTTGAAGAAACTGAACTCCCCCGGCGCGCCTTCCCGCGGCTGCCGCGCGCGCGGCTTGCCAACGTCGTGCAGCAGCGCGCCCAGTCGGACGATGGCGTTGCCCCGCGTGTTGTCCACGACCGCAAGCGTGTGGTGATAGACGTCGTGCTTGTGAAAGCGGTTCTGCACCACCCCGATCCCCTCCAGTAACTCGGGCAGGACCTCGGCCAGCAGGCCCGTCGCGCGCATCAACTCAAGGCCGCGCGACGGCCGCGGCGACGCCAGCAGCTTTAGCAGCTCATCGCGTATGCGCTCTGCCGACACCTTGCGAAACACGTCCAGCGTCTGAGGGATCGCGTTCAGGGTGGGTTCGTCGACGGTGAACTCCAGCTGCGAAGCCTGGCGGACGGCGCGCATGGGACGCAGGCCGTCCTCGCGAAAGCGGGCCACCGGATCACCCACGGCGCGCACCAGACGCCGCGTCAGATCCCCTTGACCATCGAACGGGTCCGTCAATCGACCGCTGATCGGATCGAACCCGACCGCGTTCATGGTGAAGTCGCGCCGCGACAGATCCTCCTGCAGCGAAGAGACATACGTCACTGACGAGGGACGGCGGCCGTCGATGTACGCGCCCTCGCCGCGAAAGGTGGTGACCTCGACCGGCCGCGGCGGCTCGGCGTCGGTCAGAACGGTGACGGTCCCGTGCTGCAACCCGGTGGGGATCGCGAACCGCGATCCGAACAGCCCCAGCACCTGCTCCGGCGTGGCGCTGGTCGCGACGTCGAAGTCCGCGGGCGGCCGCCCCAGCAGGAGATCGCGCACGCCGCCGCCGACCAGGTGCGCCTCGTGACCGGACGACACCAGCCGCCGGCAGACCGCCAGGACATCGGCGGGGATCTGTTTCGGGTCAATCACCGTGCGAATCCGACGAGCCTTCCAGCAACGCCAGGGCCAGCTCGGCGGCGCTCTGTTCGGCTTCTTTTTTCGATCGGCCGCTGGCGCGCCCGTATTCACGTCCGCCCAGCATCAACGCCACCCTGAACCGTTTGTCGTGATCGGGTCCCTCTTCGGCGATGACCTGGTACTGCGGCGTCGCCGCCAGCAGCGCCTGCGACCGTTCCTGCAGGCGCGACTTGAAGTCCAGGCGGACGCTCTTTTCGGCCTCCGCCAGCGCCGGCTCGAACAGACGTTCGACCACGCGCTGGGCGGCCGCGAAACCGCCGTCCAGGTACACCGCGCCGATCAGCGCCTCCAGCGCGTTGGACAGGATCGACGGCTTGGCGCGTCCGCCGGCTTGGTCCTCGCCGCGCCCGAGAAAGATCCACTGCCCGAGGCCGATGGCTTCGGCGGCGCGCGCCAGCCCGGCCTCGCTGACGATGGCCGCCCGCGTCTTTGACAGCTCGCCCTCCGACCGGTCGGGGAAATGGCGCATCAGCAGATCGCTCACCATCAAGGCCAGCACCGCGTCGCCGAGGAACTCCAGACGTTCGTTGTCGGTGCGCCCGGGCTCGTGCTTCTCGTTGATCCACGACTTGTGCGTGAGGGAAGCCTCGCACAGGGCGCTCTGGGCAAAGCTGTGGCCCAGCACCGTCTCCAGCCTGCCGTAGCTGCCACCGCCGTCAGTCGTCATCGCTCTGGACCTAGCGTAACACCGCGCTCGGCGCGCGGCGTACCACCGCCGCTAGACGATCCAGCCGCCGCCCAGGACCCGATCACCTTGGTAGAAGACCGCGGCCTGTCCGGGAGCGACACCGTGCGCCGGGACGTCGAACGTGACCTCGACCTCGGTCGCCGCGCCCTGCGCCGACTCCCCCCCGTCGATTGCGACTGCGGCAGCCGCGGGTGAAATCCAGGCCGGCGCGGGGGAAGCATGGTGGCGAATCTGGACCTCGCACCGCCGCCGGCCGAGATCTCCCTCCAGCCAGCGCACATCGGCCACGCGCATGGTCTGGCGTCCGAGGCTCGACCGCGGGCCCACCACCACGTCGCCGGTCGCCGGCTCGACCCGCAAGACAAAACGCCGGGTTCCCTCCGAGGCTGGAACACCGCGCCGCTGTCCGACCGTGAACCGGTGGGTGCCGGCGTGTTCGCCCAGCGCCGCGCCGGCCTCGTCGCGAATGGTCCCGGCCCGGCCGGCGCCGCCGCGCGCCTCGACAAATGCCTGGTGGTTACCGTCGGGGATGAAGCATATCTCCTGCGAGTCAGGTTTGTCGGCGTTCGGCAGCCCGAAGCGTCGCGCGATCGCGCGCACCTCGTCCTTGGTGCGATCGCCCAGCGGAAAGATCACGCTGGTGAAGACCTCGGGTCGCACGCCGAACAGGAAGTACGACTGATCCTTGTCGCGATCCACCGCGCGCAGGAGCTGCCGGCCGACACCGGAACCGTCCCCGTCACACGCTTCCGACAGGCGCGCGTAGTGGCCGGTCGCGAGGGCCGTCGCCCCGATCGCGTGCGCGAAGGCCACCAGCGGTCCGAACTTCATCTTCTCGTTGCAACGGACGCAGGGGTTGGGCGTGCGCCCGATGCGATGCTCGGCGACGAAGTCGTCGATCACGGCGCGTCCGAAGGCCTGACTCTCGTCGATCACATAGTGCGGAAAGCCCAGCGCCGCCGCCGTCGCGCGCGCGTCCTCGATGTCGCGCGGGCTGCAGCACCGGCCGCCGATGCTGGCCGCGGTGCCCG
>DASRQT010000476.1:0-4236 GCA_035696485.1 Polyangia bacterium
CGGAGAAAGACCCGCGAGCGGACCTTACGCGGCTGGGTCTCTCCCGGCGGCGGGCTGTCGTCCTCCACGATTGAAACCTCGAAGCTGACGATCCGGTCTTCGGCCCGGCCGGTGCGGCGGGGGTAGGCGAGGATCCACTCCTGCAACGCCCCCCAGTAGGTCTGGGTAAAGGGGATCCGGGACGAGTAGTTGAAGAAAAACGAATCGTTGCCCAACCTGACCGGGATCTCGGTGGTGGCGTGACTGGGGTAGCGACCGGCGATCTGGTTGTAGGGGTCGACGTGCCGTCCGTCGGCGGTGACAGCGTCGATGACGATGGTCTCGTCGACGGTGGGGGCGTCGGGCGCGAACATCGACCAGGCCTGGATCAACCGCGGGTAGGCGACCAGCATCTTCATCAGTTCTGGCTGCGGAAACTTGAGCCTGGTCGACAGGATGGCGTTGCCGATGAAAAGCTCGGACGCCAGCACCGCGATCATGACCGCGACCATTCCCTCGCGCAGCACCGCGACCAGCCGGCGCCTGAACGCCATCGCTGGGGTCGGTGGCGGCGGCGCCGGCCGTCTGGCCGCGCGGGCGGCTAGCCGGGCCACCGGCGCCAAGCTCAGCAGCCACGACGACAGCCAGCGGCCGGGGCGCGGGATGCTGCCGCGTCGGGTCGCCCAGCGGCCCAGCACCTCCCAATCCTCGCTGGTCATCAGGAATGGCACGTACGCGATCATCACCAGCGAGAAGACGCCCAGGTTGATGGCCAGCTGGAAACCGAGGTGCAGCGCGATAACCGACAGAATCGCCAGCCGGCGCGTGACCACTCGGTAAACCGGGCTGCCGACCAGAACCGGCAGCAGCGACTCGACCACCAGGCTGCCGTAGGAGAGAACCTTCGACAACAGCAGCGTCATGTACGGACGCGCCCATACCCCCAGCCAGGTGACCATCCGGTCCTGGTGCAGGACGTAGTGGACGGCGGTGCCGTCACGCCAGGTCGCCCCCCCCTTGTGAAGGGCGTTGAATATGTAGGAGACGGCCAGCTGGATGAGGATGCCCAGCATCGCCAGCGAGACCACCGGCGTGTTGTCCGGTTTGCCATCAGGCCTCAGGCCAGCCAGCCACGCGTCGACCGAGAACCTCCGGCCCAGCGGCAAAAATGCCGTCCACACGCTCAGCTCGGCCAGCATCCAATCGCCGCCGTTTTCGATGAAGGTCGATCGGCCGTGCAGGCTCAGCACCGCGAGCAGCGACAGAAACTGCATCAGGCGGGTGCGCCAGCCGACGAGCAGGCCGAGATAGACCAGACCGCACAGGACAAAGCCGATCACCGCCTCGTCCGTCCACGACGCCATGAAGAAAAACGAAAACATCCACTGCGTGGGCGGCCGCCACAGCAGGGTGTGGTTCGGCACAAGACCGTTGTTCGAATACCAGAGCTCGATGTCTGGCACCCGCCGCAGCAGATCGATCAGCAGCACCAGCGCCAGGGCGATGCGCCCGGCACCGAGGCTGCGGGGGTCAACGGTCAGGTACGTGCGGGTAAACCAGGCGCGGATTGCCCGCCAGCGCGCGGCGGGATCGGCGCGCGCGTCACCCTCGGGTTTGGGTGCGGTCGGAGTTGTCGTCGGGTCGGACATGGTCAGCGCGGCCACATCAGGAACAGCCGTTTGCGAACCTCGCCGGCCGCCGTCGCGCCGGGGGGCGGGCTGTTGTCTTCGACCACCCACGCCTCGAACGAGACGACCTGGTCGCCTTTGTGACCGGTGCGCTCGGGAAAGCGCAGCACCCACTCCAGAAATGCCTGGTGGTACACGTTGGTGCCCGGGATCTTCTGCGTGTATTCGCGCCACATCGAGGTATGTCCCAGCCGCGCCGGAATCGCGTCGACCGGCAGCGCATGCACACGGCTACCCGCCAGGTTGTAAGGATCGACGTGACGTCCGTCCTTGGTGACCGCGTCGACGGTGACCATCTGATCGGTCAGCGGCGCGTCCGGTGCGAACAGCGACCAGGACTGCGACAAATGCGGATAGGTCACCGCGGTCTGCAACCACAGCGGTCGTGGCGGGCGCAACGCCAGCGGGATGGCGGCGTTGGAGGTCAGCAGATCATTCCCCAGGATCAGCAGCGCCGCGGCGACCGCAAGCTCGCGCAGCCGCGCGCGGTTGGCGCGCAGCCAGGCCACGAACGGGCCCGCAGGCTCGGCGCCGGCGGCGCCGTCGCGCGCGACCTTCGGTGCCGGCACGCCACAGGCGGCCAGCCCGAACCAGACCGAAATCCGCGTGCGGTTGGCGGCGAAGCGATCGTACGCCGCACCCGCCACGATGCGCACGATCGGCAGGCGAAGGATCCACGCCACCCACCGGCCCAGCGGTAGCGCCGCGAAGAGCTCGGCAAAGGCGTCGGATCGCGTCCAGCGCCGGCCGGTGACGGGATCCAGCACCAGGATGGTCCGATCCAGGAGCTCGGGATCGATGTCCGACGGAATGGCCCCGCGATCGTCGTTTCCAACCCAGCGCAGCCGGCGGGCGAGATCCAGGCGCTTGCACACGCGGGCGATCTGGAAACAGACGCCGCAATCGACGTCGAAGAACACCACGCGCTGGCGCCGTGAGCGACTGCGGTCAGCGCGCGCGATCAGAAGGCGCCAGTCCTGTGAAGACAGCAGCAGCGGATAAAACGCCACCATCGCCCCGGCAAGGTTGCCGAGGTTCAGGAGCAGCGCCGTGCCCAGGTGAAACGCCGGCAGCGTGAGCAGCGCCAGGCGACGCGACCAGACCCAGCCCACCGGCAAAAGTAGGAGCACCGGCGCGGCCAGTTCCAGTGCCAGCGTCGCCGAGGTTGCGCCCTTCAGCAATCCGAACGACAGGTGCTCGCGCGCCCACACCCCCAGCGCTGTCACCATGCGGTCCTGATGGAGGAGGTAGTGCAGCGCGGTCCCCGTCTTCCAGGTGATCCCCGTCCTGTTCGCGTACGTGAAGTAGTAAATCGCCGCCAGCTGCAGCATCAGGCACAACACCGCCAGTGAAACCACCGGCGCGGCGGCAGCATCGCCCGGTTGATGGGGTGCATCCCGCGCCAGATCCGCCGGGCTGTGCTCCGGGTGCGCGCGCATGCTGGCCGCGACGGCGTCGACGGAAAACCGCCGTCCCATGGGCAGGAACAGCGTCCAGAAACAGAGCAGCCCCAAGACGGCGCTGCCTGCGCCCTCCACATAGAGGATGCGCGTGTGCAGGCTGACCGCGCACTGGAAACTGAGGATGTGAAACAGGCGGGTGCGCCAGCCGACCAGGAACGCTGCGTAACAAAAACCGCAGATCACAAACGCCAGCACCGCCTCGTGCGGCAACGACACCATGAAGAAGAACGAGAACAGTCGTGGCTCCGGCGGTTGCCACAAGACCGTGTGGTTGGGCAGGAGCCCCTGATTCGTGTACCAGGTCACCAGCTCGGACGCGCGGCGCCCGAGGTCGAGCAACAGCACCGCCCCCAGCACGATCCGGCCGAGCCCCAGGCTGCGCGCATCGAGGCTGAGGTAGGTACGCGTCAGGCTTCCGCGTAGCGACCAGGGGGGCGTGCTCATCGGCTCGGGTCGACTTTATACTCCGGTGGTTGCGAACGGACATAGATCTGCAGTGGGCCGCGCGACGCCGCGGGATGAAAGCGAGTCTTGATCTCGTCCGGTAATTTCGGCGCGCAGGCCGGATCCACGACCAGGAATCCCGCGTCCTGATCCACGGCAGCGACCAGATCCGTCACCGGACCCTCGCTGGGTGGAGCCGGTCCTCCCAGCGGTGGGACTCGCAGTTGACGCAAGCGGTACCAACCAGCCGGGTAAGGGGCGCCGCAGGTCAACATGGCGACGCGGTCGTTGACCACCTCGGGCAGCGGCTGCTCCGGCATGGTCGCCAGCGCCAGATGGCCGGACATGCGCCGGCCGACGGCGTAGTTGTCAACAAAGTTCCAGAAGGCGAGATCGTGCCCGAGGCAGTTCCATTGGGTGCTGGCGCCCGGTTCCCACATCAGATGGGTCACCTTGAGGCTGGCCAGCTCTCGCTGGATCGCGGCTGGTGACAGCAGCTCCGCGTAGCTGATGCGCCCCTGCCATTGATCCTGCACGGAACGCGCGTTGATGCCCAGATGCAGCGACGAGTCGTGGACCAGCACGTTGGCGTCCGGCGGCAACCACTCGCCGATTTCACCGTGGGCCCCATAGGGTCGCAGGCGGTTGGGTGTGTTCAGGTA
>DASRQT010000477.1:0-5798 GCA_035696485.1 Polyangia bacterium
CCGAGTGCAATACTCTTCCTTGATGGACGATTTCCACTGCTCATTTTGTGGGAAGCGGCGTCGTGAGGTGCGCAAGCTCATCTCCGGCCCGCGCGTGTTCATTTGTGATGAGTGCGTGGCGTTGTGCAACGACATCATCGCCAAGGAAGAGGCGGCGGAGCGTCCCAAGTACCCCCGACCGCGTGAGATCTACGAAGAGCTGAACCGGTACGTCATCGGTCAGGACCGGGCCAAGAAGGCGTTGTCGGTCTCCGTCTACAACCACTACAAGCGCATCGGACAGCACGGCAAGGCCGGCGAGGTGGAGATCCAGAAGGGGAACATCCTCCTCTTGGGCCCGACCGGCTGCGGGAAGACGCTGCTGGTGCAGACCCTGGCCAAGAAGCTGGACGTTCCATTCGCGATGGCCGACGCCACGACGCTGACCGAGGCCGGCTACGTCGGCGAGGACGTCGACAGCGTCATCAAGGCGCTTTACCGCAACGCCGGCAACGATCCGGAGAAGGCCAGCCGCGGCATCGTCTGCATCGATGAGATCGACAAGATCGCACGCAAGGGTGGCGGTCCGTCGGTCACGCGAGACGTCTCGGGCGAGGGCGTGCAGCAGGCGCTGCTGAAAATCCTCGAGGGCAAGCAGGCGTCGATCACGCCGGACGGCGCGCGCAATCGGCCGCAGCAGGAGTTGATCCAGGTCGACACCACCGACATCCTGTTCGTCTGCACCGGCGCTTTCAACGGCATCGAGGAGCTGGTTCGCCGCCGGGTGGGCGAGCGGGGCCTGGGCTTTGGCGCGCACATCGGCAAGGGTGAGGAATCGAAGAACGCGCTGCGGGCCATGGCGCGCACCGAGGATCTGATCAAGTTCGGGATGATCCCCGAGTTCATGGGCCGGCTGCCGATCATCGTCGCGGCCGACGACCTGGACGTCGACATGCTGGTCGACATCTTGTGGAAACCGAAGAACGCCCTGGCCAAGCAGTACG
The DNA here is from genome assembly GCA_035696485.1 of Polyangia bacterium. GTDB lineage: Bacteria > Myxococcota_A > Polyangia > Fen-1088 > Fen-1088 > DASRQT01. The sequence goes on from DASRQT010000477.1 coordinate 984, forward strand.
AACGCCTGTTCGAGATGGAGGGCGTCAAGCTGCGCTTCACCGAGGATGCGCTGCGCAGCGTCGCCGAAGAGGCCGCGCGGCGTAAATCGGGAGCGCGCGGGCTGCGCGCCATTTTGGAAGAGGTGATGCTGGACGTCATGTACGAGATCCCGTCCCTGACGGGCGTCACGGAGTGCGTGGTCACGCGCGACGTGGTGGTCTCTCGCGGCCGTCCCCAGCTGGTCAGGGAGAAGAAGGCGTCCTAAATATTCCGCCGGCGATCTAAAGTTCTGCTGGTGGTAAGACGAGGGTACGTCGACGTAGGACGAAAGTGTGCGAAAGGCCTTCCGCGTCGTGGAAGTGTCCTTAGCATTAGTGCCACTACCAAGGTCGCCCGAGGGTAAAAGAAATGCTGAGCGAGAAAGAGAAAGCCCAGATTCGCGCGGTGCTCGAGGATGAACAGAAGCGATTGGCCAAGACCAGCCAGAACGCGCTGTCTTATTCCATGAACCACGAGCGCAACATAGGGCGCGACTCCATCGACGAATCGATGGAGGAGGAGATCTTCTCGACCGAGATGCGGCTGCACGACCGCGAGAAATTTCTTTTGGGTAAGATAAACAAGCAGCTGGCCCGATTGGCGGCCAACGAGATCGACGTCTGTGAGGAATGTGGGGAAGCCATCTCCTTCCGTCGGCTGATGGCCCGGCCGGTGACGACGCTGTGCATTGACTGCAAGGAGCAGAGCGAGCGCGAGGAAGCGGCCGCAGACCAGGCCGGACGGGGCGGAATGGGCGATCTCGGCGAGATCAGCGGTGATGGCGAAGGTAAGAGCCCGGGCGGTTTGGAGGAGTAATTAGCCGCGGGCGATTGCCCCCTTCATCCTTCTGTTATAGTTTTCCGGCCCGGAGCCGGTGAACGATGCCCGATAGCCGATATCGAATCACCGAGCGGGTCGCGGCTGGCGGAATGGCGGAAGTCTTCCGTGGCGTCGCCGAGTCGCTGCACGGCTTCAAGAAGAACATCGCTATCAAGCGAATTCTTCCGTCCCTGACCAAGAACAAGAAGTTCGTGGCGATGTTCCTCGATGAGGCGCGCCTGTCGCTGTCGTTGCAGCACGCCAACATCGTGCAGGTGTTCGACATCGGGCACTCCGAGGACACCTACTTCATCGTCATGGAGTTCGTGGACGGCGTCGACCTCAAGGCGCTGACCGAATGGCGGCGGCGGATCGGACGGCGCATCCCGATCGCCCACACGCTCTACATCGTGATGGAGATTTGCAAGGGGCTGTCGTACGCGCACGAGATGGTGAACCAGGACACCGGCAAGCCGCTGGGGATCGTCCACCGCGACATCTCGCCGCCCAACGTGCTGATCTCGAAGCAGGGTGAGGTCAAGGTCGTCGACTTCGGACTGGCCAAGGCGACCAGCCAGATCGAGACCACGGATCCGGGCGTGGTGAAGGGGAAGATGAGCTATCTGTCGCCCGAGGCGGCGCGCGGCGAAGAGGTCGACAGCCGCGCCGATCTGTTCTCGGTCGGCATCCTGATGCACGAGATGCTGACCGGCAAGCGCCTGTTCTACGGCGAGACCGACTACCAGACGGTGGAGCTGGTTCGCAACGCCAAGATTCCCCCGCTCAAGGCGCAGAACCCGCAGGTCGAGCCCGAGCTGGAGGACATCGTGCGCAAGTGTCTGGCGCGACGGCCGGATGATCGTTACCAGGGCGCGATCGATCTGCAGGACGCGCTGGCCCACTACAGCTACTCGCGCGGGTTGAAGGTGATCTCGCGCGACATCGCCGAGCTGGTCCGGCAGTGCCTGGACGATCGCCGCGCCGGATCGGGCGAGGCCAAAAAATCCGGCAGCATCATCGACAACCTGCTGCAGGACGAGATCGTCAAGTTCACGTCGGTCGACTTTCAGGAGCCGGGGGCCGAGCCGCTGGGGAACGACGACATCTCGCCGCTGGGGATCCGGCCCGACTTCGGCGACGGCGACTTCATCGACCCGCGCGCGTGGGCCTCGGAACGGATGACCCCATCGGCCGGCCTTCACAACCTGCCCGAGATGGATACGCGTCCGAACACGCGCGAGGGGCGAACCATCACGGCGCAGGCGGCGCAGGCCCGCCAGACCGGGCGCACCGCCGCGCCTCCGGCGGCGGCGCCCGTCCCCGTCGATCCGGCGCTGACCGGACCCACGCCTGGCCCCGAGACGCTGGCCGCGGTGCTGGAGCCGGCCAGTCACACCGGCGGCCCGGCGGCGGCTGCCGGCGCGCGCAAGGGCAAGGCAGCGCGCAGCTTCCTCATCGGGGTCGCCATCGGCGTGGTCATCCTGGGCGCCGCCGTGGCGGCGGTGGTGGCCAAGAAGAACGCCAGCTCGCAGGCGCCGCACTCACGGGCGGTCGGGTCCAGCCCCGCCGCCGACCTGCACCGCTGAGTTAGTTTCGGGCGTACACTGGCCCAAATGCCCCTCGGTGAGGCGCTGGTGTCGCTGGGTCTCGTGGGTCGGATGCTGGTGCGCCCGCGACAAGCGCTGCAGGGGGTGGAGGAGCGGGCGCGCGGCGGGTTGCTGGCCGCGGCGCTGCTGGTGTTGGTTGCCATTCCGCTGTCGCGCGCCAGTGACTTCGCCCCCCGCGTCTGGGATCTCGACCGCCCCGTGGCCGTCACCGGGCGCGTGATCTGGACCATGACCAAGGAGGCCGGGATCGCCGGCGCGTTTGTGCTGGGCATCCTGGCGATGCTGCGCGCGCGCGTCGATCGCGACCGCCTCCGGTCGCGACGTGACCTGCAGCTGGCAGCCGCGTGCTGCCTGCCCGCCGTGCTACTGCGTGTCGTGGCGAACATCCTTCCCAGCCTGGCGCCGCAGTCGGCGCGACCCGCGTGGATGATCGAGGGCGCGTGGCTGCTGCCGGGGGTGGTCTGGACGCTGATACTGGGCGAGATCGTGGTGCGGGCGGTACGAAGGCGCGATCCAGACGCTCGCCTGGCCTGGGCCGAAGATCACGCCGGCGGCAGGATCCCGGCGGAACCGCGCCCGATGGACACGGTCATCGCGATCGCGACGCTGCTTGTGGCCGTGTTTGCCGGGGTCATCGACGTTCGCCGCCAGGGTTCGTCGGACGTACAGGCGCCAGCTTTCACCCTCGCGCGGTTGGACGGCCACAACGAGCTGGTCAATGTGCACGACCTGCGTGGCAAGACGGTGGTGCTGGATTTCTGGGCCAGCTGGTGCCAGCCCTGTCGGAAAATGTTCCCGCGGCTGGAACGCGCCCATCAGCGCTGGAAAGCGCGTGGGGTCTCCTTCGTCGGCATCGCGTGTGATGACGAGGACACCTCGGCCGACGAGCTTACCCGCTTTGTCGCCGGGATCGGGGCGAGCTACCCGATGGTCCGGGGAACGCCGCCGGTGATGCGCGACTACCGCATCGAGGCCTATCCGACCCTGTTCGTGATTCGTCCCGACGGCGTGATCGATCGCCTCATGAACACGGCCAGCGAGGAGCAACTGGACGAGGCCATCGCCGCGGCCAGCAAGTAGGCTCTATTCCGGGAGCGGCCTTGAGAACAAGGCGTTGTACTTGGCGGACAGCTCGGCGATGCGGGTTTTGGCGCGGGTCATCCGGTACAGGCGCACCAGCTCGCGCCAGCCGCTCGGTTCCTTGGGGTCGAGCAGGATGGCCTGGCGGAGGTGTTTTTCGGCCGCCGATTCGCGCCGGTCGCCGATGGCCATCACACCCAGCAGAAAATGCGCGCGCGCCGCCTCCTCGAACTTGGCCACGCCGGCGGAGCAGCGTTTGGTGGCGGGCACCGGCTTCTGCGCGCGCAGCTCCAGCTCGCACCACAACACGTCGACCCCGGGCGCTTCCGGATACATAGCCGCCAGGCCGGTCAGGTGGGTGCGCGCCGCGGCGGTCTTCTGCGACGCAACGACCTCGGCGGCGGTCCAGAAGCTGCTGACGTAGGCCGGCTCCTTCTCGGGCGGGACGCCGATGGTGACGCCGTTGCGCGGCAGCGCCACCCGTCGCCGTGTGGTCTCGATGTCGTCGGCCAGCTTCTGGGTGTCGGCCTGATTGCGATCGGCGCGGGCGATCGCGGCCTCGGCTTCGGTCAAGGCGCCGATCTTGTGCAGGAGCTGCGCGATGCTCAGCCAGGTCCTGGCGTCGGGTTTGCCCGCGCGCGCGGACAGCGCCGGCAGCAGCGGTGCCAGCAACGCCCAGGCCTCGGTGGCGTGGCCGGCGTTGAGCGCGCCCACCGCCGCATTGAACGTTTCGATGTCGCGAGGCGGAATGTTCAGGGTGGGCAGATCGGTGGCGCCGCCGGCCGCCGGCGGCGTCGCCTTTTGATTTCCACCCGCGCGGCGCCGCAGCACGTCCAGCACCTGGTCGAAGTCCCTATCCGAAGCGACGATGCCGGCGGCCTTGCTTTTCTCCAGTAGCGCCAGCAGATCGGCGCTCTCGGGGTAGAGCTCGCCGGGCTTGGCCAGGCGGCGGTCGATCACCAGCGCCAGGATCTGCTTTTCGGGATCGGTGAAGCCGGTCTGCCTGGGATCGTAGTGCGGGTTCATGACCAGGCTGTGGTCCTCCGCGTGCAGGAGGCCCATCGTGTGTGCCCACTCGTGCAGGAAGATGACGATCTCCTTGTGCGCCTTTCGATCGCCCAAGACCCGCTCTCTCTCCTCGACCGACAGCAGGCGGAACACCTGGTCCAGCGCGCGCGCTTCCTGCTCGTCGTCCATTCCGCGCAGCACGAAGTGACGGGCCAGCAGGCGCGCGTTGCCGATCTGGTGGATGGAGGTCGCGACGCCCCGAAACGGGGTGACCAGCCCGAG
>DASRQT010000478.1:0-11384 GCA_035696485.1 Polyangia bacterium
GGAGGTGCTGGGCCGGATCCTGAACGTGGTCGGCGAGCCGGTCGACGAGCGGGGCCCGGTCAAGACCGCGAAGACGCTGCCGATCCATCGCCTGGCGCCGAAGTTCGTCGACCAGTCGGTCAAGGTGGAGATGTTCGAGACCGGCATCAAGGTCATCGATCTGCTGGCCCCGTACCGCCGCGGGGGAAAGATTGGGCTCTTCGGTGGCGCGGGAGTGGGCAAGACCGTCACCATCCTCGAGCTCATCAACAATGTGGCCAAGAAGCACGGCGGGTTCTCGGTGTTCGGCGGCGTCGGCGAGCGCACCCGCGAGGGACGCGATCTCTACAACGAGATGGCGGAGTCCAAGCTGTCCGATGGCGGCACCGTGCTGTCGAAGACCGCGCTGGTCTACGGCCAGATGAACGAGCCGCCCGGCGCCCGCGCGCGCGTCGGCCTGTCGGCCCTCACGATCGCGGAGTATTTTCGCGACGACGAGGGGCAGGACGTGCTGCTCTTCATCGACAACATCTTCCGCTTCACGCAGGCGGGCTCCGAGGTGTCGGCGCTGCTGGGCCGCATCCCGTCGGCCGTCGGTTACCAGCCGACGCTGTCGACCGAGATGGGCGAGCTGCAGGAGCGCATCACGTCGACCAACAAGGGGTCGATCACGTCGGTGCAGGCCATCTATGTCCCCGCCGACGACCTGACCGATCCGGCGCCGGCGACGGCCTTCGCCCACCTGGACGCCACCACCGTGTTGTCGCGCGCGATCTCCGAGCTGGGGATCTACCCGGCGGTGGATCCGCTGGACTCGACGTCGACGATCCTGTCGGCCGAGGTGGTGGGCGAGGAGCACTACCGCGTCGCCCGCGCGGTGCAGAAGGTGCTGCAGAAGTACAAGGAGCTGGTCGACATCATCGCCATCCTCGGGATGGACGAGCTATCGGAGGACGACAAGCTGTCGGTGTCGCGCGCGCGCAAGATCCAGAAGTTTTTATCGCAGCCGTTCCACGTCGCCGAGACGTTCACCGGCACCCCCGGCAAGTACGTCGAGGTCAAGGACACCATCCAGGGCTTCAAGGAGATCGTCGAGGGCAAGTGCGACGACATCCCGGAGCAGGCGTTCTACATGATGGGCGGCCTCGACGAGGTCCGCGCGCGGCACGAGAAGATGCAGAAGGAGAACCAGTAAGCCGATGCACCTCTCCGTCACCACGCCGCGCGGCGCGCTGGTCGAGACCGAGGTCGACGAGGTCACCGCGCCCGGCGTCCTGGGGGAGTTCGGCGTCCTCCCCGGGCACGTGCCGCTGATGTCGGCGCTCAAGCCCGGCGTCCTGGTCTACCGAAGCAAGGACCACGTCGGCACGCTGGCGGTGGGGCAGGGGTTCCTCCAGGTCGCGCCCGTCGCCCCCGCTGCCGGCGGCGCGCCGGCGCAGGACCGCGTCCTGGTGCTGGTCGACCAGGCGCTGGGCGTCAGCAGCATCGACCGCGCCGCCGCCGAACGGGAGCTGGCCAAGGCCGACAGCGATCTGGCCGCCTGGAAGCGCGAGCTCGACGGCGAATACCAGGCGCTGCTCATCCGGCGCCAGTGGGCCGCCGCGCGGCTGGACGCCGCCGCCCGCGTCGCCCCGCACTGATGGCGGCGACGGACCGATTTCGTTTTTTTGTCACCTGCGCGCGCGGGACCGAGGGGGCGTTGCGCAAGGAGCTGGTGGCGCAGCGGATCGGGTCGCCGAAGGGCGACACCGGCGGCGTCTGGTTCGAGGGGCCGCTGTCGATGGCGATGGGCGTCTGCCTCTATTCGCGCGTCGCCGTGCGCGTGCTGACGCAGCTGGCGACCTTCGACGTCGCGGACGCCGACGAGCTGTACCAGGGCGCGCGAACCATCGACTGGACGCACTGGCTGACCGCGCAGTCGACGCTGGCCGTGCACGCCACCGTGCGCGACGCGGCTTCGCTGACGCATTCGGGGTTTGCGGCGCTGAAGGTCAAGGACGCCATCGTCGATGCGCTGCGCGACAAGCTGGGTTCGCGCCCCAACGTCGACACGAAATCCCCCGACGTGTCGATCGTCCTGCACCTGGTCGGCATGAAGGCCGGCCTGTTCGTCGATCTGGCCGGCGAGTCGCTGCACCGTCGCGGCTACCGCGTGGCCATGGTCGACGCGCCCCTGAAGGAGACGCTGGCCGCCGCGGTGCTGGCGCTGGGTGGCGTGGACCGCGCGTTGCCGATGGTCGATCCGATGGCCGGCTCGGGAACGCTGGTCATCGAGCATGCGCTGGCCGCGCGCGATATCGCGCCGGGGCTCAGGCGTTCCTTCGGTTTCCAGCGCTGGCCCATGTTCGAGGCCGCGCTCAAACCGGCGTGGCTGCGCCTTGCTGAACAGGCCAGCGCGCAGGCCGCCGCCAGCGAACCGCCGCCGTCTCCCATCCTGTGCGCGGACATCGCGCCCGATGCGCTCGCCGCCGCCCGCAAGAACGCGGCCGCGGCCGGCGTGGCCCAGGACATCACGTTCCAGCAGGCCGATGTCGCCGCGTTGACCCGCCGCTGGCCGACCGGGAACGTCTGCGTCAATCCGCCCTACGGCGAACGGCTGGTGGAACGGGAGCTGGCCGGCCTCTACCGCAAGATGGCGGCCGCCTTCATGCGCCTGGCCGGCTGGGGGGTTGTCGTGCTCTCGGGCAACCCGCTGTTCAGCCAGGAGATGGCCAGCAAGCCGCGCATCGCGCACCGGCTCTACAACGGACCGCTCGAGGTGCGCCTCCTGCGCTACGAAATCCCGGCCGCGCGCGGCGCGATATAGTCGGTGCGCATGCCCAAACCCCCCGCGACGGGATCCGCCGAGCAAAGCTCGCCGGCTCCCACGCGATCCGCCGTTCGCTTCGCGCTGTCCGTCGTGGCGGCGGTGCTGCTGTTTCTTTCGGCGCCGACGTTCGACCGGTGGCCGCTGATGTGGGTCGCGCTGGTGCCGCAGCTGCACGTCGCGCTCGGCGCCAGCACGCCCCGCCGGGCGTTTCTGTACGGATGGCTGACCGGCTTTGTCGCGAACACGGTTGCTTTTGCCTGGATGCGCGGCCTCTTGGAACGCTTCGGTCACATGCCGGCGATCGAGGCCATTCCCATCATGCTGCTGCTGACAACGTACCAGGGGCTGGAGTTCGCGCTCTTCTCCTGGGGCGTCCATCGCGCGCGCCTCCGGACGCAGCTGCCGCTGACGCTGCTGGCGCCGCTGGTGATGGTGACGGTCGAGCTCCTCATCCCGCAGATCTTTCCTTTTTACCTCGCGATCTCGCAGGCCTGGGTGCCGGCGGTCATCCAGATCGCGGATCTCACCGGCCCGCTGGGCGTCACCTTCGTGCTGGTCACGGTCAACGGCGCCGTCTACGACGCCTGGTTGCGCTGGCGCGCCGGTGACCGTCGGGACGCCGGGCGACCGCTTGCCATCGCCGCCGCGCTGGTGCTGGCCGTCGTCGGCTACGGCCAGATCCGCATCAGGCAGGTCGACGCCCGCCGCGCCGCCGCGCCCAAGCTCAAGGCCGGTTTGGTGCAGGCGAACATAGGCATACTGGAGAAATGGGACCCAAAGGAATTTGCCCGCCTGCTGGACATCCACCAGAGCCTGTCCGCGCAGCTGGCGCAGCAGGGCGCCGATTTCATCGTCTGGCCTGAATCATCGTATCCATACCCACTGCCCCGCGGCGTCCAGCAGGATTATCCGCTGGGCGACCGGCGCCAGGTGAAACGCGGGTTCGACAACCCACTCATCTTCGGCGCCGTCACCCAGACGCCCAGAATCTCCGGCCGCGCGCGTACCCCCGCCGACCGTTATCCCTACAACACGGCGCTGATCATGGACGCCGGCGGCCGCGTCACGGGCACCTTCGACAAAGTGTTCCTGATGCTGTTCGGCGAATACATTCCGTTCTACGATCAGATCCCCTGGTTCACGGAGATCTTCCCCGAGGCCTCCAACTTCAACCGTGGATCCACGCCGGCATCCTTCCCGCTGGAGATTCCGGGGCGAGGATCGTACCGCGTGGGACCGCTCATCTGTTACGAAGACATCCTGCCTGGCTTCACCCGGCGCGTCGCCGCCCTGGCTCCCAACCTGTTCGTGAACATCACCAACGACGCCTGGTTCGGGCGCACCGCCGAACCGCATCAGCACCTGGCCCTGGCCGTTTTCCGCTCGGTCGAGCATCGACTGGAGATGCTGCGCGCCGTGAACACCGGCGTCTCGGCGCACATCGACGCCGTCGGGCGCGTGACCACGCAGACCGCGTCGGTGGATCCAGCGGATACGCCGACGCCGCAGCCCGTGACGTTGATGGCCGACGTCGCCATGCTCGACGCCGGCGGGCTTTACCGCGCGGTTGGCGACCTCTACGGCGGGCTCTGCGCCGTCGCGCTCGCTGTCCTCCTCGTCACCCGCGGTCAGCGGCGCAGGAAGAAGGGGTAGGTGAAACTCTGGCTGGCGGCCTTGAAGCGCGAGAACTTCGCGGTCTTCCCCGCATCCAGCACGCACGTTCCGGTGGGCGTCCCGTCGAAGGCCCCGGTCACGCGAATTGACTTCACCATGCCATTGCCACCGACGACGTAGGCCAGCTGGGCGTTTCCGGCCACCTGATACTTTTCGTAGCAGGCGTACACCTCGCTACGGATGTGGTCCATGCTCTGCGCGATCTGCGCCGTGGTCAGCTGCGCCGGTAACTCGCCGTCGCCAGCCGGCGCAGCGGCCGTGGTCTCGGCAGCGCGTGCGCGCGCGCAGCTTTCGTCCTGGCGCCCGGCGGCCGGTTTATCCGCCGCACCGGTGGACGGCGGCTGCGACACCAGCACCTCGCCGGTGCAACGGTTGAAGACCCGGCCGGCCACCAGCTTGAAGGCATAGCCGCGGTTGACCCCAAAGCTCCACTCGTTGTCCTCGGGCTGAAACAGAAATTCCGCCCGCAGGAAGGGACGCACGTCGTCCATCCAGCGGCGCGCCTCGGCCAGACTGTCGAAGGCCAGCGTGCTGCGCGAAATCTCCACCGCCTTCGCCAGCGATTCGGCTTCCTTCTGCGGTGCCTTCAACGAGACCAGGCGCTTTTGTCCCGAACGCCCGACCGTGACCGGCGCCGTGCAGGCCACGCATCCGGCCAGCCCAAGCCGATAACCCTTGATGCTGGCGTCGTAGTCCGACAGCGACACGGCCGCCGGATCGTCCACGGTCATCAAGAACGTCCGCTCCGGCAACGTCTCCCGCAGGTACGACTGTATGGTGCGGCAGCGGATCCGTTCGATGTCGCGCTTCTCGCCATCGCAGCTGTCGACGAATGGCACCAGCAACGTCCCGACATCGGTCGTGCGCACGGCCCCAGCCGTCAGCGCCTCGAAGGTGGCGTTGCTGGGCGCGTCGCGCTCGCTCCGCTCAGGCTCAACCGAGGGCGCCGCTTGGGCGAAACCAGCGCCAGCACCCACCGCCCAGACCACCACTGTCAACGGCAGCGAAAACAAGAACAGCCGAGACGTCAGCATGCGGCACGACGAATATAGGGGAAATGGAAGCGCGGATCTACTTACTGAGGCTTTGGCCCCAGTTCCGTGACCATTCCGCCTGCCGCAACGGCCCTGATGGCGGGGCGGCAGACCCTACCGGCGTTCGACGACTTGACGAGATAATATCAGCCGGTCACCGGCTGGCGAACGCCCTACGGTGTACGCCAGCCCAAACGGCGAGCCCACATGCCCAGCAAACCCCGCCAGCAGCCGAATTCACCCGACCAGGTCGCCGACAGCGACGAGGCCGAGGTTGACGCCAGCGCGCCGCTGGAACCTGACGAGGTAATTCCTGAAGGTTCGCTGGACGAAGCTCCAGTCCCACCACCCGATGAACCGTCGTCCCAGAGGGGACTGTCGCGGCTGCGCGATCCGGTGGATCGTTTTTTGGCCGAGGCCCGGCGTTATCCGCGCCTGAGCGAGGAGGAAGAACGCGTCCTCGGCTCCGCGGTGCGCGAACGCGGCGACATGAACGCCGCCAAGAAACTGGTGGTTCACAACCTCCGTCTGGTGGTGGCGATCGCCTTCCAGTACCGGCGGGCCTGGGCCAACATCCTCGACCTGTTTCAGGAGGGGAGCGTCGGCCTGATGGAGGCGGTCAAGCGCTGGGAGCCGACGCTGGGTCCCCGTTTCGGTTCGTACGCCGCGTACTGGATCCGCGCCTACGTGCTGAAGTTTCTGATGACCAACTCGCGCCTCATCCACGTGGGCAACACGCGCGCGGGGCGGAAGATGTTTTTTCGCCTGGAAAAAGAGCGGCAGAAGCTGCTGGCCGCCGGGTTTGAACCGACCCCCAAGCTGCTGGCGGCCAAGCTGGACGTCGACGAGAAGGACTTCAACGAGGTCCGACAGCACCTGGATTCGCGCGAGGTCTCGCTGGAGCCGGGCGGCCGCTCCGGCGGCGAGGACGAGGGCTACGCACTCTCCGAGCGGCTGGCCACCGACGCCCACTCTCCCGAGGACGAGGCCGCGCAGGCCGAGATGTCGGACGCGCTCAAGCGCTTCGTAGACGGCTTCCGCCAGCGCCTCGCGGACGAACGCGAGATTGCCGTGTGGGCCGAACACCTGGCCGCCGAGGATCCGGTGCCGCTGGGGACGCTGGGCCAGCGATATGGCGTGTCAAAACAGCGCATGGGGCAGATCGCCGACCGCCTCAAAAAACGCTTCCGAACCGAGGTCGTCGAACAGCTGGGTGGCGACATCAAGACCGACTGGCTGGGCGGCGAGACCGAGTCGTAGGCACCAGCCCAATCAGAATGACTTGAAAAACTGCCAGGCGCCGGCCCACATCTGGTTGCCCGCGTGGCCGCCTGTCTGCGGATCGCAAAACACGATCGGAAATTCCTTGGGGCAGCCGGTGAACTGGTTGCAGGCGCCATTTGACCCCGGGGCCGGGTAGGGCGCTCTCTTGGCCGTGGCAAAGTCGGTCTCCGTGCACCGGTTCGCCTTCAAGGCGCGGGTGATGGCCCTGATGTTGCCGGTGATCGGGTTGTTCCCGTCGTCGTGGTTGTGCTGCCAGAAGCCGGGCGTTGGCAGATCGCGACAGGTGGGCGGGCCCGTCGGGGGTGCGCCATACACAGGGGGATTCGGGTCCTGGGAGAAGCCACCGGCATGGGGAGAGATGGCCCGGACGAACGTGCTGCCGTAGTTGCACCCGAAGTAGTTCGCTATCCAGGCGCCGCTGCTGTGGCCGGCGGCGAAGACCCGGTGCTGATCAAAACAGAGAGTCTTGTTGACCGCCGCGTGCACCGCCTCGAAGAACGGATACTCGATGGACATAGTGCTCCAGTTGTCGAAACAGCTGGGCCCGCCGGCGCCGTCGGTGTGAACGCCGTCCCGTCGTTGCAGCGCAATCTGGATGACCCCATCCGCCCCGGCCAGCGCGGCAAAGTCCGGGACATCGGTGGGCCCTCCCCCGCACGAAGTTCCTTCGTAGACCAGGCGATACGACTTGGTCCTGTCGTAGTCCGTCGGCAGCTTGACGTGGTACGTGCGCACGATCGAGCCCAGGCGGGTCATCGGCGTGGTGATGGTGTGCGCCACCCAGTTGCCCAGCGCCTGGCCGGGATCTTGACCGCAGCCCGCCGCCGGTTTCACCGTCGAGAGATCTTCGACCCCTGGGACGCCGCCCCATCCCGTGACCGGCGGGGCGTCGGGGGAAGGGCCGATCTCACCGCCGGCATCCGCGATACTGCCGCCGCTGTCGTCGGCAACGGCAGCGTCGACGTTCCCGCCGGTGCCCGTCATCGGCGTGCTGCCACCGGTTCCAGCACCGCCGCCGCCCGCTGTGGCGCCACCGCTGCCGCCGTTACCGCCGCTGCCGCCGGCCATGCTGCCGCCTGCGCCGGTAATTTGGGGCTTGGTTGCCCCGGCGTCGCAGCTCGCGAGGAAAGCGAGAGCCAAGCCACTGACGATAAAAAAACGCGTCATCAAGGGCCAAAAAGCACGATAGACCTGCGCGATCGTCTGATCAAGACTTCCATTTGTGGCGGCCTCAAGGATGCGGGTCGTTGTGTCTGTTCTGGGTGTCGTGTCGAGTTGTCGGTCCCCGGGCTCGACGGCTCCCGATGCCGTCTGCATGAACGCCTACCAGCTGGCCTCGGCGGCACCGCTGTCTGAAATTCCCGGCGAATACCCCACCGCGGCTTTTGGACACCGTGACGACGACATGTGGTAAGCACTCGCCGGCCATGACGGAGCCCGAGAATCCCCGCAAGCGCGCCCTGATGCCATCCAATACCTTGCGCGCGCGGCTGCGCGGGGCAGGGCACGCGCTGGTCGCGATCGTTCAGATCGGCAAGGAAGGAACCACGCCTGCGGTCCTCATGCAGCTTCGCCGCGCCTTGACTGACCACGAGCTGGTCAAGGTGAAGATCGGACAGGAATGCCCCGAGACACGCTTCCAGACCGCCGACCTCCTGGCGGCTGAACCGGACGTGCAACTGGCGCAGATCCTGGGGCGCACCATCCTAGTCTACAAACACGACCCAGTCCGCTCACGGTACGAATAGGCGAGCTCCGTGCGATTCGCGTGGTCCATCGGGCTGGTATTAACCGCGGTGCTGGGATGTGGCACGCCCTCGTGGCGATTGACCACACGCGCAGTCAGCGATCCGATGGTGTTGCCGCGGGGACTGATGAGCCTTTCTGTCGGCGCTTCAGCGGATCGGCTGAACACCACAAAGCGGTGGGATTGGATTGATCAAGTCAGCCTGGCTTACGGCATCACCGACAAACTCGAGATTGCCAACCTGACCCTGAGCTACGCGTTCCTCGACGACGCGCCGGCCCCCGAGCGGGCACCGGAAGCGCAGCGCGCTCGTCTGTCGGTCGCTCTACGCGGCGGTGTCGACGGGTTCGGATACTCGTCATTGCAGGGATTCGTCATCATTCCGAAGATCTCGCTCGAGATCGGCAAACATCTTGGCGATCGCATCTACGTCTGGGGCGGAACCGGCTTGAACGCAAGCTGGGTTGCTTCGCCGCAACCGAGGGTCAGCCTCTACACTGCTGCTCTGTGGCCGAACGCGGGGCGGCAGAGCAGGGTCCATCTCGCTGCGGGCGGGCTGCTCCAGCTGGTCGATCATGTGGCGCTCGCCGCCAGCGTGGGCGTTGACGAACTCCACGCCTGCACGGTCCCCACCTGTGCCTGGGCAGCCCGCGGTGTGTGGGCATCCCTCGGCCCATCGATCCGTCCGCGGCACTGGCTTAACGTGGCGGTGTCGGGCTACATGGGGGCGCGCACGCGTCCTCTTGCCTCGTTGATTCCGGAGCCGACTCCCGAGACCGCCGTCTCGCCACCGCGGAACGTGTCGTGGGTCGGTGTTGTCGGCGCCGTGGCCTTGTTGTGGTGAGGGTCCAGGCAGTTCCCGAAAATCCGGCTCCGCGCGTCTGTGTGGCCGGAGGTAGAGATGAAGACCCACAAACTTGGCTCGACGCTGTCGGTCACCGCGAGCTTCCTGACGCTGACACTATCTCTCACCGGATGTCCGTTCGGCGACTGCTGGGGAACCGCCGACATCACGGTCAGCGTCGACAAGGGTCTGTCTCCGCCCTCCCGCGTTCAAGTACGGGTCGTCGAGGTCACGCGCATCCTGAAGTCCGACGTCACGGGGACAACGCCGGAAGGACTACCGATCGGCCCGGCCGTCGAAAACCGGCGGATCCTGGAGGTCACCTTCGATCCGGCCACCGGAACGGGCCAGGCCCACGACGGCATGACCGATCCGTATCCGACCTGGTACTACGCCTTCGTCGATCTCGACGACAACGGACGCCTGGATTCGGGCGAGCCGTTCGGCACCGATCCCCGCAACCCGTCATCGTCGTCCGGCGGGCCGACGTGCAAGAGTGAACACTACCAGGGCTCTATCACCATCAACAGACGACTGCCGTGATGCCCGCCGCATCAGCACCCCTCATACGGAAGAGCTGGCCCCTTGACGCCATTTCGGCCGTGCTTCTTTCTTCGGCGTCTTCGTCACATTCACGGACGAAGGAAGGAGGGTTTGCACATGTTCGAGCTCATGAGGGCATTCACGACAGACAATGGCAGAGCGGTTGATCCACTTGAGAGGGCTTGGGCCGATGTCGCCCTCCCGGCGCTGGGCTGGGCGATTGCCGCAACTGCGCCACCGGCGGATGTCACCGAGACCGAGAACGAGATCCTGGTCCGTCTCGACCTGCCGGGCCACCGACCCGAGGACATCAACATCAAGTTCGAGAACGACGTCCTGTCGGTCGAATCCGAACGCAAGGTCAGCCGCGAGAACAAGTCCGAAACCTACCACCGCAGCGAAAGTGGCTACGGGAAGTTCTTTCGGTCCTTCGTTCTTCCGGCCAGCGTCGATTCGCAGCGGACCGCCGCGAAATACGACAATGGGGTTCTCGAGATCTCACTGCCGAAACGCGAAGAGGCCAAACCGCGCACGATCAAGGTCGCGGTGAAGTAACGGGCGGCGACACGACCGCCGCTGGCAAACAGCGGAGCCGCCAGCTTCGGTAGCGAACTGGCGGCTTTGGTTTGCCGTTACTTCTTCTTCAGCCCGACGACGAACTTGGCCATCAGCTCGATCTGGTGCGGCGTCAGCTTGTCGTTGAACGTCGGCATCTTGTCTTTCTTGCCGTAGAGCAACGGATGCCCCGAGTCGGAGATGATGTCCTTGACGTACTTCAGCGTGCCGCGTCCCTTGAGGTTGGGTCCGGTGTTCTCGGTCGTTCCGTCCATGTCGTGGCATGAGTCGCAGTCCTTTTCCGACAGCAGCTCTTTGCCCTTGGCAACCAGGGCGGGGTTGACGTCGCTGGCGCCGGTCTCCGCGTAGACCAGCTCGGTCAGGGCGGCCAGCTCTTCGGGCGTTCCGGTCACCGGCTTCATGCCCTTGTCAAACTTCGCGGGACCCATGCGCGTCGGCGCGTCCGGGTTCTGCAAGAAGCTGAGGATCCAGGCGCGCGAGTTGTAGTCGTGCAGGTCGGGCGCCTTCTCGCCGCCTTGCCCGGTCAGTGAGTGGCAGCCGCCGCACTTCTCGGCCCAGATCTCGCGCGCCTCGTACAGCGGATCGTTGCGAAAGACCGACTGACCGCCTTCCGGAGGGACGCCGCTCAACGCCAGGTGCCGCGCCGTCTCCGATTGTTCGACCGCCTCGGCGCGCTGCTTGGCGTAGTTGGGGTCGGCCGAATCATGCCTGACCGCCAGCAGCCCCATCAAGATCACGCCGGCAAACCCGGCCGCCGCGCCGATCATGACCACCAGCCGCCGTCGCGGATCGCGTGTCGGTGATCGGTCCAGGAAGGGGAGGGCGACCAGCAGGCCGCCGGCTAGACCCGGGATCACCATCGTGCCGACGATCTCCAGCGGCCCCTCGAAGTAC
>DASRQT010000479.1:0-10248 GCA_035696485.1 Polyangia bacterium
GGACCGTGGACAACGTCTCCGACGGCGAACACGCCCAGCGCGCTGGTTCGGTAGTCGTCGTCGACGATGATGTGGCCGTCATCGTCCAGGTTGATTCCCGCCGCCTGGCACCCGAGATCATCGGTGTTGGGTTGCCGGCCGGTCGCGATTAATAGATGCGAGCCGTGAACCACGTCCCCCCCTTGCAGGGCGACGCTGATGTCGTCGCCGCCGCCCTTCCCCTGCGAGACCGCGCTCGCCACCCGTTCGATGCGCGCCGCCAATCGCAGCTCGATCCCTTCAGCGGAGAACACGTCCTCCAGCGCCTGACCGAACTCGTCGTCCTCCTTCGGTAAGAGGTGGGCGGCCCGGCCAATGACGGTGACGGCGGCGCCGAACCGGCGGAACATCTGCGCGAATTCGCAGCCGATGTAGCCGCCGCCGACGACGACCAGGTGGCGCGGCAACTGGCGCACCTCCAGCAGGCCCGTGTAGTCCAGCCAGGGCACCAGGTTCAACCCGGCGATCGCGGGCGTGCGGGCCCGAGCGCCAGTGTTGATGACCACGATCTCGCCGCGAATGCGCTGGCCGCCCACCTCGATGGTCCGGTCGCCGACAAATTGCGCCTGTCCCCTGATCAGGGTCAGGCGCTCCCCCGCTTCGGACAGCCGCCGTTCGATGCCATGGCGCCAGCGCGCCACCATGGCGTTCTTGCGGTCGACGACGGCGCCAAAATCGACGGTCACGCCGGCCGCCCGCACCCCCAAGGTTCCCGAGGCTCGGGCGATGTGAGCCGCCTGCGCCGAGGCGATCATGGTCTTGGTGGGCGTGCACCCGGAGTTGACGCAGGTGCCGCCCGGCGCCCCGCGCTCGACCACAACCACCTTTTTCCCCTGTTTCACCAGGGCTGTGGCCAGAGGCACCGCAGCCTGGCCGGTCCCGATGACGACAACGTCTGTTTCCATCTTTATTCCCACCTTGAGGACGGCTCCGGTCTGAGTCAATTGCCGTTGTTGGGCTCACCATTGACGGGCCGTCGGCGCTATGATGGGTTTCTGCGACGATATGGAGGCGGTGCCGGCAAAGCGAAGTACGTTACAGGCGGGAACGACTCTCGGCGGGACGTACACGATCGGGAGGACGATCGGCGCGGGTGGGATGGGTGAGGTCTACGAGGCCCGCCACGCCCGCCTGGCGGGCCGCTACGCCGTCAAGGTGATCAGAGCCGACCTGGTCGCGCTGGATCCGATCACCGTGCAGCGGTTTCAGCGCGAAGCCGAGGTGATGTCGTCCCTGCGGCATCCCAACATCGTTCAGATCATCGACTTCGACGTCGCCTCCGATGGCTCTCCGTTCATCGTGATGGAGTACCTGGAGGGCTCGGACCTGCAGGCGCGAATCGCGCAGCGCGGGCCGATGCCGGTCTCCGAGGTCCTTGTGATCGCCGAACAGGTCGCGTCCGCCCTGGCGGCCGCGCACGAGCGCGGGGTTGTTCATCGCGACCTCAAACCGGCGAACATCTTCATGGTGCCGCTGCCGGTCGCCGTCCAGGGTCAGCCGTCCGAGTTCATCAAGGTCCTGGACTTCGGCATCTCCAAGGTGAAATCAGCCGGCACCTTGACCGGCGAGCCGCGAATCCTGGGAACGCCGCATTACATGGCGCCCGAGCAGGCGCGCGCAAAGAGCGACGACATCGACGGGCGCGCGGATCAATTCGCGCTGGCGTCGATCGCGTACGAGCTGCTCTCGGGCCGAAAGGCGTTTCCGGGAGACACCATCGAGGGCGTGCTCTACTCCGTCATCTACGAGCAACCGGTCTCCATCGTTCCGGTGGTGGGCGAGTTGATTGACGCCGTCTTGCGCACCGCGCTTTCCAAGGAACGATCGGGGCGCTATCCCAGCGTCTCCGCGTTTGTCGGGGCGCTACGCGCGGCGGCGGCCAGGACCGGCAACCTTCCGGCCGCCGCGGGACCGCGGCATCCGGCCGGCATCACCTTCGAGACCGACAGCGCGATCAAGCCGGTCGCTGCCGAGGTCCCACCAGCGCCCGCGGCGGCGGCGACGCCAGCAACGGTGAAACCGGGCGGTATCCTGCGCCGCAACGACAGGATGTTGATCGTCATGGCGGCGACGGCGGCGGTGATCGCGGCCGTCGGGATTGCGCTCATGAACAGACACTCGCGGCCGGAAGTGCCGGTCGTTTCCGCCAGTCAGGTCGCGCTGTTGGTGCCGTCGGTGCGCGCCAGAATCGAGGAGATCCTGGCCACCAAGAGGAAGGGTCTCGAGTCACGCGTGAGCGCGGCGGTGCGAATCCCGGAGCTGCGAAACGCGGCGGCGACGCGCATCGACGCCTTTACCTTCAACGATCTGTTCGCGACCGAAGACTGGTGGCAGCCCTATCTGGACCTCGGCGCCATCGTCTTCGACGGGGACCGTCCGCTGGTAACGCGGGGGGCGCCCGACGTGGCGGACGCCGCGATGTGGCGGTTCTGGACCCACGGCCAGGGCAAGGTGGCGTCGGCGATCGTCCCGGGTGAGCGGGTCGCCTACCTGGCGTCCGGCCTCAACCTCGACGCCCGGGGCGCATTCGGACTGGTGCTGGCCGAGGCGTTGAGCCCCGAAGTTCTGAGCGGTATGGCCAAGACGGCCAACCTGCATCGACTGCTGATCAGCGACGGGAAACGGCTGTACGGGCTGGCCGCCTCCGCACCCTCGGCGGCAGGCGGGCCGGTTACCGTGGCGGCATTGCCCGGGCGCGAGGGCGAGGGGGCGGTCACGCTGTCCACGGGCGAGGTCGCGGTCGCGCTGGCGGCGCCGAGCGGCGTCTGGGTCTGGGCGGTAGTTGATGGTCACACGACCGCCGCGCCCTGATATCATCCGCGCGCTTGCGACGATTCAACTGTAGGGCGGGGGGCATAACCTGGCGGCTGCTGTTTGCAGCGGCGGCGTTGCTGGGGTGCGGACACAGGACAGATGATGTCTTCTGCGACAGCAGCGGATGTTTCTTCACCGAAGGCGAGTGGGAGCGCGTCGCGAGCCTGTCCCCTCTGCTGGATCCGCCCCCGGATCCCTCCAATCGATTGCTCGGGAACGATAAGGTGATCCAGGAGAAGGCCATCCAGCTCGGGTGGCAGCTCTACTTCGATACCGACATGTCGGGCACGGCAAGCTGGGTCGACATGCTGGAGCGGCCCACGTTCACGGCGCGCGCAGCGAAGGGGACACCCATCAAGGTATCGTGCGCGACCTGTCACGACCCGGCCCACGCTGGCACGGACGTCACCTCGGTCCCCGGGCACGTCTCGGTCGGCGCCGGCTGGTACGACGTCAACAGTATGCAGACGGTGAACGCGGCCTACTACAAGCTGCTGTACTGGAACGGACGTTCGGACTCCCTGTGGGCGCAGGCGGCCGCCGTGATCGAGTCGAAGGTGTCCATGAACGGAAGCCGCATGGCCGTCCTCTGGCACGTCGCGGACAAGTACCGCACCGATTACGAGGCGATCTTCGGCAAGGCCGCGCTGCCGATGACGGGCTCCAGCGCCGACGTCAAGCCGCTCTTGAACAAGGACATGGACGGCAAACTCCTCGCGACCTGCACGGGCAGCCCCCCCAATTGTCCGGACGGCTGTCAGGTGGTGTCGAACAATTCAACCAACCCTGCAACCAGGATCGACGCGTGCATGCCTCGGTTCCCGCTGGCCGGCAAGCCAGGCAAGCCAGGCGAGCAGGACTGTCAGCCCGGCGCCGAGCCCCTCGGCGACGCCTACGACTGCATGCCAGAAATAGACAGGACATCCGTGAACGAGGCGTACGTCAACGTGGTGAAGGCGATCGGCGCCTATGAATACCAGCTGCGCAGCCGCAACGCCCCCTTTGATAAGTTTGTCGCCGCGGGGCCGTCGTCGACCTTGATCTCCGACGGCGCGCGGCGCGGCCTGAAGCTGTTCGTGGGTCGCGCCTCGTGCATCGACTGTCACAACACGCCGCTGCTGTCGGATAACAAGTTTCACGACATCGGCGTGCCTCAGACCGGCCTGGCTGTCCCGACGGAGGGTGACTGTCCTGCCGGCAACCCAAATTGCGATTGCAAGAACGGCAATCAGTGTTTGCCGTGGGGCGCATTCGATGGCCTCACCAAGCTTGGCAGCGCCAAGTTTCGGCGCGATAAGGCCAAACCTATCAGCGACGATCCGGACGGGGGGGCATCCTACGCCGCGCTATACAAAGCGCCCTCGGACGCGATGAAGGGGGCGTGGCGCACGCCCAGCCTGCGCGACGTGGCGCTGACCGCGCCCTACATGCACGATGGCGTCTATCGCACGCTGGACGAGGTGATCTGGCACTACAACATGGGCGGCAGCGCGGGCACGCCCTCAAGCCACAACAAGGCCCCGGAGCTGAAACGGTTGTTTCTCAGTGATCGAGACCGGTCCGATCTCGTAGAGTTTCTGCAGACACTGACCGGCGAGTATGACAACCCCAAATTGCACGTGCCCCCGCCGGGGACCAAACCGTGATCGACTGCGTGCCGAGACGCGGAGCCCTGCTGCTGTTGGTTGCGGTCGCCGTTGCGCTGGCGCCGGCGGCGGCGCGCGCGGCAGACCCGGGCGTAGCCGATGCTTCGCCGTCGCCCGGTCCCTCCTCAATTGAATTGCAGCTGGCGGCGCCTCCCGAGGACGTTTCTCCTCCGACCCTGACCGAGGTGGACGAGCGCCTGCAGCGCACCGAGAGCCTGGTGCTGAACCGCCAGCCGGCGCTGACCTGGGGCGGTTACATCGACATCGGGTTCTTCGCCCCGACCGGCGACGGCGCCGGCTACGTTCAGGACTTTGGCCACGCGTTGTACCCGCAATATGCCGGCCGATACGGCTGGGTGTTCCTGGGCGACATCCTGTCGACCGCCATCAACAGCCGCGGCGAGGTCGCCGACCTCGGGGACGCGCCGGGTGTCGCCCGCTACGACGGGATCAACTCGGGCGGCGCTCCCGGATTCATCGCCAATGAGGTCAACCTGGCGTTGCGGGCGCGCATCTCGGCCACGTCCGTCGCCACCGCCAGCCTCAACGTCACGCCTCGCACCGGAAGCAACTTCGCGCTGGGCGACATGCTGGACCTGGACATCGCGCAGGTGGAATGGCTGCCGACGGTCTCGCAGCGCACCTCGGTCTTCGCCGGCAAGATGGACTCGGTGCTGGGAATCGAATATCGCGAGCGCAAGGCCAACCGTCGGTTCGGGATCACGCCGTCGCTGATCGCGCGCTATACCACCGGTCCGGCGCTGGGCGTCAAGGTGCGCAGCAAGTTCGGCAGCAACGACTGGCTGGTGGTGGCGGCCGCCCTGACCAATGGGTCCAACACCGTCGAGCAATTTCATTTCTACGACGAGATCGACGTGAACGCGGCCAAGACCGCCAGCGGTCGGGTGTCGGCCGGGCTGCCGATCGCCGAGTCCGCCAACATCGAGCTTGGCTTGTCGGGAAGCTACGGCGGCCAGGATCGGTCACGCTTCAGCGACGGCATCATGTGGTTCGTCGGCCCCGATCTCCTGGCGCACTTCGGCGCCGTCGATGTCAAGGCGCAGTGGCTGGCGGGGCGCGCGCCAGGCAGCGCGCTGGAAGACGTCTACGGGCTGCGCCTGCACGGCGGCGGCTATCTCGAGCTCGACTGGATGCTCAACTCGTCCGTCGGCGTGATGGGACGAGGGGAATATCGCAACGCCGAGGTCTGGCTGTCCGACGAGCGGCTTTACCTCACCAAGTCGTGGCGAGCGACGATCGGTGGTCGCATCGTCTTCAACGAACATGCGGTGCTGAAGGCCGAGCTCCTGCACAACGGTGAATACGGCGGGCTGCCACAGATTCGCAACGACGTCTACACAAGCAGCCTGGTCCTGTCGTATTGAGAGGGGGATGTCATGAATCGCATCGGAACGACACTTGCGACGGCGACGGCGATCGCGCTGGTGGTGGCGTGTGTGCTGGGCCCGCTGGCGCCCGCGCCCGTCAGCGCCGCCGATGCTGCCCCGACGGCAGCGGAGTTCGCGCGCCTGCAGGCGGACGTCAACCGCCTTCAACAGGACATCCGCGAACAACGGCAGCTCTTGATGAATCTCATGCAGGCTGACCAGCAACGGTACGATGTGCTCTTGCAGCTGGTGCGCAGCCTGGGAGGCGGGGGCGCCGGCGTCAACGTTCCCACCATGCCGGCGGTCCCCCCGCTGGCCGGGGGAGGCGGCTCTGCGCCGTCGTCCACTTCGACGGACATTGCCTCGGCAGCACAGGTTGGCACCATCTCTGGCAAGGTCACCATGCCGGCCGGTGCCGGCGAGGCTTACGTCTATGTCGAGGGCGTCCGGGGGGGGCCGGGCCGGAGCCGCACGGTCGAGATTCGCCAGAAGGACAAGCAGTTCTTGCCTCAGGTAGCGGCGGCCCCGGTCGGGTCCAAGCTGGTTTTTCCCAACGCCGACGTTATGTTCCACAACGTCTTTTCGTCGACGCCCGGTCATGCGTTTGACACCGGCACCATCAAGGGTGGCGAGTCGTCGCGTCCGGTGCCGCTGTCAAAACCGGGCCACGTCGAGATCTTCTGCAACATTCATCGCAAGATGCGCGCCGACGTGCTGATCGTCCCGAACGGCTACTTCGCCAAGGTCGGGGCCGACGGCAGCTTCGAGCTTCCCAGCGTCCCGGCCGGCAACCGCAGGCTGGTGCTGTGGGGACCCGGTATCAAGACGACGTCGCAGCAGGTGGAGCTCACGGCCAAGGGCGCGTCCGTCCGTCTGTCCGCGCAGCCCGAACCGACCAAGCCCCACCTCAACAAACACGGGCAGGTCTACGGCTCATACGAAGAGTGAGCTCACGGGACCACGACGTCGTTGATCTTGCGAACGCCCATGCCAGCCGGGTACGCGTAGCTGACCGCGAAGTCCCAACCCCAGACGGTCAGGCCGAAGGGAGCGCTGCTTTTCGCGGTGTGCACGCCGTTGTTACAGTTGCCTTGCGGCTTGAACGCGGTTACCAGGTCGACGGTCGTCGATTCATAGGTTCCGGCCCCTCCGATCGGCTTCCAGTTGGTCAGCGTCCCGACACAGTCCAGCGTCACGTCACCGAATGTCTGGCCGCTTTTCTGACGGACGAAGACCAGGTTGGTGTCGCTGTAGGTCGGGTCGGTCAGAAAAACGTACGACTTCAGCCACTGCTGCGGCGGCACCGTGTTGACGGTCTCGGGATCGCCGTTCCTGGCGTCGTCGCTGGAGACGACTTGCCGGCCGGTCATGTGTCCCGCCAAATAAAACGGATGCTGCTGGTCAGTGCTGCGTACGGTGAAGGCGTCGGCGGCGCTGAATTCAAAGGATTGCCCGCGATTGACCGACGCCGGGGCGCCGGCTGGCGGCGCCGGATCGTACGTGAGAGTGGTGCCATCGACGGCACCGACCAACGTCCAGGGAACGCTCTCGTGATTCCCGGTTACGCGATCCCGATAGCGAACGGCGGCATACTCGAAACCCAGCAAGCCCACCGGCACCAGTTGCTGGTGGGCGGAATCGCAGGCGCCCATGCCGACGGGAATATTCATGCAGTCGGATCCCCCCCAGACGCCGACGGGCTTGGTCGAGTTGATCGCGCTGCCTGTCAGTCCAGCAGGCTGCATGAACTGCAGCACCTGACCGGTCGACAGGGCGTAGGTGTGAGGCTGCCTGCGCCCGGTCGCGGGAACGCTGGCGCTGCCGACGATGGCCACCGTCGGATTGACGGTGACCTGGGTGCCATCCTGGGTGGCGACGATCTGGACGGCGTGCTGGCTGCCGAGCTGCTGGTCGTCCTTGTAGCCAACGGCGGCAATATAGTTGGTTCCCCACGCGGAGGTCGGAATCAACAAGGTGGCGCTGGATATATGACTGGCCGCTCCACCGTAGGGATAGATGTCGTAGGCCGCAACCGGCGCGCTGGTCCTGATGTGAAACGCCAAACCGATGCCGGTTCCATCGATCGCGGGATCGGTCTTGAAGCCGGCGAAATCGGTCTTGATGCCGGCTGGAATCGGACAGTCGATGTGTTCCTCGGCGACCGGCTTGCGCGGATCCACTGAACCTCCAGCCAGAAAAATGATGGCCATCTGTCCGGGTGCCAGCTGCCCCCCGGGCAAAGGGTCGTACTTCAACGTCGCGCCCGAGGGACCGGGCGATCGCGCAATCTGGGTGACATCGAGTGGCTGCCCGCCGTATTCGACCTGCAGCGTGACCGGCGACGTCCAGGTGTTGGCCACCATCGCGACAAAACATGATCCATCGTTGCCCGTTCCCATGGGCGGCGGGGGCACCGCGTAAAAGTCGCAACCTTCCGTGCTGCCGTTGGAGATCGCCAGCGCGCAACCGTCGACCAGAGGGGGCGCTTCCCTGGTTTCGGCGGTTGGTTTGGGCTCATCACCTGCCTTTTCTGCCGGTCCGCCGTCGCCCTGACCATCCGCTTGGCCGTCGCTGACAGGCGGAAGTGGCGGCTTACTGCCGCCGACCCGCGCACAGCCGGCCACGGCGAATGCAGACATGAGCACGGACGACATCACTGAGCGCGACTGCGGCATGCGCTGTCGGTGCTTCGCTGCCACAAAACCTTACAATTGCGGCCATCGATTTACCGCGCCGATTGACGCGTTCGGCCCAACGGACGCGCACGACTTGCTAGACTGACTCGTGCTCCTCGCCGTTGCCGGCATGCCTCAGCCCGCCAGTCAGCTTGACGCCGCGGCCATCAAGGCGGTGGCGGCGGCCGTCGGGCTGGCGCCGGCAGATGTGCGAATGCGCCTGGGCGGTCAATTGCCGCGCGTTCTGTTGATTGACAGCGATTCCGACCGGCTCGCTGGTGCTGCGGCCGCACTGGATGCGCTGGGGGTTCGCACCGTCACCTGCGATCCGGCGGCGGCACCGACCGACGATGAACGGATCATCGGCCGGCGCGTCGAAGCCGACGGCGATCTGCTGCAGGTCTGGGACGCCGCGCAGACCTGTCACGAATGTCCGCGCGACCGAATTCGCCTCCTGCAGCGCGGGGTCAGAATCTCGAGCGAACGGCGGGACGTAACCACCACGCAGCGTCGCCTGGACCTGGGGCGCGCCGTCATCAGCGGCGGGTTGATGTTGACCAAGAAGACGACACAGGTGTCCACGCAAGTCACCGAGACGCGCGAGCCGTTCCTGCTGGTGCAACGCGCGGACGGCGCGGACGATCTCATTCTGTACGAACGCCGGCTGGACTACCGCTTCCTGGGCGACGACATGCAGCCGTCAAGCCACGCCAACTTCGATCGGCTCGTCGCGCGGCTGCGAGTTTGTTTCCCGGCCGTCCCGTTCGACGACCGCGTCGGTCGGCCGGGCTTCGTCAGCGCTCTCCCCGCCACTACCGTCGACCCAACCGACCTGGGCCTTTACCTGATCGCGCTGGCGACGCTGCCATCGGGCCGGTCGGCCGGAGGTCAGTTTCCGTCGACGCTGTAGGAGGCGCCGTCGAGATGAAAATGATTGTGATGGCGCCGGTCAAAGCTGGGGGTGAGCACGACCGGGAACACGGCTTCATCGTAAAGACGCCGCCCCAGCCGACGGAGGAAACGGCCCGCGGGGGTATCCGCCTCCTTGTCTTTTGTGATCCAGTGCCGCTGGACCGCGATCTGCCGCCCCCCGGCCAGCACAAACACCGATACGTCGATGGCATTGCCGAATGAGTGTTCGCTTACCCAGTCCGGATAGGCGGCCATCATCCGGCAGACGTAGGTGCCGAGATGTTCGATCGCAACCACGCGGCGGCCGAACGCCGCGCCGGCCTCCTCCTGGACAATCCTTTCGAACTTCACCAGGCGCAGGGCGAACGCACCGTTGACGCGGACGGGCCGCCGGTAGCGGATGCCGCTTGCGCCCCGCGTGATGATCACGCCCTCCGGCACGGCGCAGATCGCGGCGCCGCCAAGCCGGGTCGGCGTCACCCGGTAGGGTTGCGACCTGACCCCGGCACTGCGTAGTTGATCGGCGGCATCGGCGGGGACCTCGGGAGGACCAAAGACAACCGCGGGGTCCATGAACATCGCGGCGAGGACAAGGACGCGCAGCACCGCGCCTCGATGTTAACAGCTTACCGGCGGCCCCACTAAGGGCCCACCAGAGAGGACATGCGTTGCGGCCGCCGGCGTGTAAACTACGCCCTCCGAATCACATAGACCGCCGGTCGAGGGACAAAGGGAGACAAAAAATGGCTCTACACATTGGAAGCATCGCGCCCG
>DASRQT010000480.1:0-7715 GCA_035696485.1 Polyangia bacterium
CGGCCCGCCCGCTGATGTCGGCGGTGTCGCGGCTGAAAGCCAGCTCCTGGTAGACGTCCACCAGCTCCGAGAACCGCTCCAGCGCGGTCGCCAGCCGTTCGACCTCGGTCAAGGCGTCCGGGTTGGTCGGGTCCTCCGTCAGCACCTGCCGCCAGCTGGCCAGCGCCGCCGTGCGCGCCTGCAGCTTGTTCTCTTGCAGGTCGGCGATGCGCGCCAGGAGAGCGGCCGCCGCCTTCCCCTGCCGCCCCTCGCGCTGCAGCTCCAGCACCGCGACCAAGCGCGACCAGGCGCCGCTGCTCTCGTACAGCGGTTCCAGAATCTTCGACGCCCGCTGCCGGTGGTTCGGCAACGCCAACACACGTTCCAAGAGGCGCCGCGCGCCCTCGTGGCTGGGAGCGGCGCGCACGATGGTCTCCAGCAGGTGCAGGGCGCCGTCGACGTCATCGAAGCGCGCGACGCGGATCTCGGCGCGCCGGAACTCCAGCTCCGGGATCTCGGGCGCCGACGCGAAGGTCACGCGCGTCCCCAGCAACGCCTCCAGGTCGCGCCAGCGCTCCTGGGTCGCGTAGTGTCGATCCAGCGCTCGGTGCGCGCGCAGATCGGCCGGGTTCAGCTGCAGCATCTGCTCGTAGCTTGCGACCGCGTGGTCGACGTCGTCCAGGACCGCCTCGTCGATCTCGGCGATCTGCGCCAGCAGGTCCAGCCGCTCGCGCGGCTCCGTCACCTGGGACTGGCGGCTCTCCAGCAACGCGCGCAGCTCCGTCCAGCGTTCGCTGTCCCGGTACAGGCGTCCCAGTGCGCGCGAAGCGCCAGCGTGCAGCGGTTCGACCTCCAGGATCTCGGCGTAGACCTTCTCGGCGTCCTGCGCGCGGCCGAGGCGCTGCTCGTGCAGCTGCGCGATCTCGACCAGGAGGTCGCGGCGCAACTTCTGATCACTGCTGGCGCCGGCCACAACCCGCATGCGGTCGGCCAGCTCGGCGACGACCCCGGTCTCGGCGGCAAAGTGAATCAGAAGCTCGCGGTTCTCGATGTCGCCCGCGTCCACCTCTACAAAGATCCGCAGCGCGGCGCCGTAGGCCGCCTTCGCGTCCTTGAGCGGCCCGGCGTAGAGCGCCCGCAGCTTCTGCAGCTGCTGCAGCTTGTCTTCCGGCGTCGCCGCCTTGTCGGTGGTCAGCGCCTCGAAGACGGCCGCCAGCTTGGCCGCGTTGTCGGTACGCTGGTAGTAGGGCAACGACAGGCGGGCGATCTCGATCTTGCTGGGGTGCCCGGCCGCGCCCAGCCGTTCGAGGCCGGTCACCGCCGCCGCGGACAGCGGGTTCGACTGCAACACCTCGGCGTAGGTCGCAAAGGCCGTAGCGGCGTCGCCGATGCGCGTCTCCTGCAGCTGGCCGATGCGCAGCAGCACCTCTTCCCGATCGGGCTGCGACGTGCGCAGGCCGATGTCTCGCCGTAACGCCGCCACCAGCGCCGGCCAGTCCTGCCGGACCTCGAGGACGCGGATCAGCGTACGTAGCGCGCGCTCGTTGGACGGTTCGAGGTCGACGACCGCCTCAAGCGTCTGCGCCGTGGCCGCGAGATCGCCGACCTTCTCCTCTTCCAGCTGCGCGATCTTGAACAGCAGCCTGACGCGTTCAGCGCTGTCGCTGACCCGGCGCGCGCGCGCGTGCAGCAGCTTGGCCAGCTCCGGCCAGGCCTTGGTCTGGGTCAAGATCTGCTCGAGGGTGCTCTCGGCCTCCTCGTCGGCTCCGGTCAGATTCAGGATCTCTTCGGCCAGCCGGCGCGCGTCGGCCGGCTTGAACAAGCGGCTGGTGGCGATGCGCAGCAACCGGCGCAACAGCCACAGGCGTTCGTCGCGGTTGGCCTGATCCACCTGGCTAGGCGGCACCGCGGAGATCACCTCCAACCGCTTGCCGAACAGCGTGGACAGCCCACCCCATTCGTCGGCCTCGGCGGCCAGCCGGTCCAGATCGGCCAGCACCCCCGGATCGCTGGGCGCCGCCTCGAAGGCGCGCGCGCACCACTGGAAGGCCAGCGCCTTGGAGCCGAGGCGCTGTTCGCAGATGCGGCGCGCCTCGCCCAATAGCTCCAGCCGTTCGCCAATCTCCATGGCGTGGGTGCCAGCCGAGGACGGGCTCAGCAAGGCCTCGTACGTCGCCAGCAACCGCGGCCATTTCTGCGCGGTACGATAAAGCGGGACCAGCGCCAGCGCCGCGGCGCGATTGCGCGGATCCGTGGCCAGGATCCGTTCGTAGGCCTTGAGCGCGCGCTCTGGCTGCCGCAGCTTCTCGACCGCCAACGCAGCCACCCGTTCCAGCAGGCGGGTGCGGGCCGCCATGTCGCCGGTCCGGTCGGCCAGCGCGGTCAGCTGATCGCAGAGCTCCGCGTACGCGCCCTGGGCGACGTACAGCGACTCCAGCGCGGCGAAGTCACCAAGCTGGGCGTAGATCTCGCGCAGGGCGCGCACAGCACGCGCGTTGGTCGGTTGCAACGCCTGGATGCGCCGGAACACGTCGACGGCCGCCTGGCCGGCGCCCAGCTTCTCGTACAGCAACATCCCGCGCCGCTCCAGCAGCGGCAGCTCTGCGGCGGCATCGTCGCGGACGTTCATCCGCTGCCGATCCAGGATCTCGATCAGCGCCGGCCAGCGCCGTTCGCGCTCGTACAGCGCCGCCAACCCCGCCAGCGCGTCCGGATCGTGCTCGGAGATCTCCAGCAGCTTGTTCCAGAGGTTGATCGACTCGCGAATGTCGTTGAGGCGTTCGGCGGCCAGGCGCGCCATCTCGACCAGGCGCAGCTTGCGCTCCGCCGGCTCGATGTTCGGCAGCTCCCTCCTGTAGACCTCCAGCAGCGGCCGCCACGATCGGCTGCGCGTGTACAGCTCCTTCAGGCGGTTCCGCGTCTCGGTATCGCCGGGCGTCGCCTCCAGGATCTTCTCCAGGCTGGCGACGGCGTTCTGGTGTTTGCCCAGCTTGTCAGCCCACAGCGTCGCGATGCGCCGGTGCAGCGCCACCCGTTCGGCCGGGTCCACCACCGTGTCGGCCTGGCGCCCCAGGATCTGAATCAGGTCACTCCAGCGCCCCTGGGCCTCGTACCGGCCCGCCAGTGCCGCCAGCGCCGCCGGGTGCGCGGGACGCAGCGCCAGGATGTTGAGATAGGTGTTCACCACCATCACATCCAGGTTCAAGCGATCTCGATAGATGGCGACGATCTCCAGGTAGCGATTGACCTTTTCTTCGACGTCGGAAGCGGGGACCGATTCCAGGTTTTCCTTCAGTAGCTCCAGCAGCGCGTTCCATTTTTCGGTCCGCGTATAGAGCCGCTGCAATGCCTCGACCGCCTCCGGCAGGTGCGGGCGCAGGCGCAGCAGGCCCTTCCACAGCTCGATCGACTTCTCGGCGTTCTGCGGCCTCTGGTCGGCGGCGCGCGCCATCTCGATGCCCATGGCAACCCGGCGATCGACATCGGTCTCGGTCTTCTGCGCCTGCGCCAGCACCGACAGCAGCTGCGGCAGCTCGTTCCGGGCGGTGTGGTACTCGCGATAAAATTCCACCATCGCGTGGTTGGCGGCATCGGCCTTTCGAATCCGCCGGAAATAGACCTCCGCCTGCGGCACCTGGTCCATCTGCTTCCACAGCAGCGTCGCCAGCTCGACCAGCAGGGTGACGTCCTGCTCGCCGCGCTTGGTGCGGGCGGCGTTCTCCAGGACCTTGGCCACGTCGGCCCAGCTCTGCTTGCTGGTCAGCGCCGCGACCACCGGGCGCAACGCCCGATGTTCGATCGGGTTGGCGTCCAGCGCCTTGCGGTAGTGAACCAGCGCCTCGTCGGGACGGCCGACGCGCGCCGACAGATCGCCGGCCGACACCTCGGCCAGGGCGCGTTCCTCGCGGCTGGGGGCGACCTCGGCGCGTTTGGCATATAGCAAGAGCAGCTCGTCGACTCGCTTGCCCTCGCGCAGCATCCGTTCCAGGTGGGCGCTGGACCGCCGGTTCTTCGGATCCAGCTCCAGGCTCTTGCGCAGGTAGGTCTCCCCCTCCTTTCCGGACGCCCGGTACTTGAGGAAGAGCTCGGCCACCGATCCGTAGAGGCTCGACGCCAGCGTCTGGTCGGTCGCCGCTTCCGCCTGCTGCAGGTAGCGGGCGGAGATCGGCTCCCAGTTGCCCCGCACCAGCGTCATCTGCGCCAGCGATTCCACCGCGGCCGCGTGATCGGGCGCCTCGGCCACCGCCTCCCTGACGCACGCCTCCGCGGCCTCGTCATTGAGCAGCTCGTCGCCGAGGATGCGCCCCTTCTCGTGCAGCAGCTCGGCCCGGCGCGGCCGCTCCAGCGACCACGCCAGCTCCAGATCGATGAGCTGGATACACAGCGTGAAGTCGCCACGCTCCCGGTGCCAGCGGCGCGCATCGGTCAGCGCATTTGCCAGCGCCTCCCGATCGACACCGCTGCCGTTGCCCGGATGGACACCGGCCAGCGCCTTGAGGGCCTGCTTGTTGTCGGGATCGAGTTGCAGCGTCGCGAGAGCGGTTGAGACGTCGGTTGTCATCGAAGGGTCCACCGGGGCCGTTGGGCGCAATGGGATGCCGCGCCTGGTCCTGAGGGACACCGACTATAGACCCAGCACTTTCCGTGGTTCAACGTGTAAAGCTCCGACGCTTTATTGGGCTGAACCGAACGCGAACGCAAGAGTTTGCAACAACGAAGTTGCGCAAGGCGTCGGGTGCCGGGGCGCCGCGGGATGCGTGCCTGCGGCGTGGGCTTCTGTACGGTAAAGTGTCGCGCCGTGAATCCGCCGGAGGCGCCAATCCAAATATCCCTGTGGCCGCGCGTCCGCGATCAGGGCGGGATGTTGCTGCTGGGCTGTCTCTGCCTGGCCGTCACAAATGGGCTGGCGCTGGCGATCCCATGGCTGCTCAAAGGCGCGGTCGACACCCTGGGACACGCGGGTTCGGCCGTGGGTGGCGTGGATGCCGCCTACCGACTGGTGATCCGCAACGCGGGCTTGATCGCGGTGCTGGCCATTACCCAGGCGGTGATCCGGATCGGCTCGCGCGTCCTGATTTTCAACGCCGGCCGGAACATTGAATACACGCTGCGGCGTGATCTGTTCTCCCACCTGCTGCGCATGGACGCCGGGTTCTACAGACAACGCCCGACCGGCGACATCATGTCGCGCCTGACCAACGACCTGGGGGCGGTGCGGCTGCTGTTCGGGCCCGGAATCTTGAACCTGGTGAACACGGTACTGGTGTACGCGACCGGGGTCTGGCTGCTGCTGAGCCTGAGCCCGCGGCTGACCCTGATTGCCCTTGTCCCCTACCCCGCGCTGGTGCTGGGGGGGCGCGCCTTCAGCAAGGCCATGTTCCACGCCAGCCGGGATCTGCAGGACCAGCTGGGCAAGATGTCGACCGCGATCCAGGAGGACCTGGCCGGGATCAACGTCGTCAAGACCTACGGGCTGGAAGCGCAGCGCCACGCGATATTCCATCGATTAAACGGCAAATATTTGCAGCGGTCGCTGAGCCTGGTGAGGGCGCGCGGCGTGCTGGGCCCGCTGTTTGCGGTGATCGGCGGGCTGGGGACACTGATCGTGCTGTGGGCCGGCGGACGCGAGGTGATCGCCGGGCGCCTGAGCGTGGGTGGCCTGGTGGCGTTCAACGCGTATCTGGTCTACCTGTCGTGGCCGACGGTCGCTCTCGGTTTCATCCTGTCGATCTGGCAGCGCGGCGTGGCCGGGTGGGTGCGCGTCCAGGAGCTCCTGTCCAGCGTCTCCGAGATCCGCGACCGCGGCGGTGACGGCGCCGGCGCTGATGCGCAGCTCCCGCCGGCTGCCTTGACACCGTCGATCGAGGCGCGCGGTCTGACGCTGGCGCGCGGCGAACGCAAGGTTCTTGATGACGTCTCCTTTGCGCTGCCCGCCGGCGGAACGCTGGCGCTGGTCGGACCGACCGGGTCGGGCAAGACCACGCTGGTCGACACCATCCCACGCCTGCAGGAGGTTCCGGCCGGGACGCTGTTCATCGGCGGCCGCGACGTCCGGGCGATTCCCCTGCGCCAGCTGCGCAGCCTGGTCGCGTACGCGCCGCAGGAGGCTTTCCTGTTCTCGGCCACGGTCGCCGAGAACATCGCCTTCGGGCGCGGTGGCACCGATGTCCCCGAGGGCGAGGTCCGCGCGGCGGCGGAGGCCGCGGGGCTCGGTCAGGACGTGAGCGCGCTGCCCGACGGCTACGACACGCTGGTCGGCGAGAGGGGAATCACCCTGTCAGGCGGACAGCGGCAGCGGGTCGCCCTGGCGCGGGCGCTGTGCGCCGATCCGCACATCCTGATCCTGGACGATTCGCTGTCGTCGGTTGACGCCAACACCGAACGGGAGATCCTGACGCGGCTGCGGCCCATCCTGCGGGGTCGCACGTCCATCCTGGTGTCGCACCGGGTGGCTGCCGTCAAGGACGCGGATCAGATCCTGTTTCTGGACGACGGTCGCGTCGCCGAACGGGGGACGCACCGCGAGCTTCTGGCCAGCGGGGGGCTCTACGCGCAGCTCTATCGCGAACAGCTGGCCGCCGAGGCGCTGGAGCAGGCAGCGTCATGACCGCCGCCCCCGCCGCGCCCGGCCCCAGCAAGTCGCGAGCCCCGGGCGCCGCCGGCGAGGAGGTTGTCGGCAAGGCGCTCGACCGGACGCTGCTGCGGCGGATTTTCAGCTACACGTGGCCGTATCGCGGTTCGTTGCTGATCGCCGTGCTGCTGTTGCCGGTCATCGCGGCCTTCGAGGTGGCGCAGCCCTATCTGCTCAAGAAGGCCATCGACGAACACATCGCGGTCGGCCGCATCGAGGGGCTCAACGGCGTGGCGTTGCTGTACCTGCTGGCCCTCATCGGTCAATACGGGGCCGGGTTCGCGCAGGTGTATCTGACGCAGCTCATCGGGCAGCGCGCCATGAACGATCTGCGGCTGCGATTGCACCGGCACGTGCTGTCGCTGGCGGCCTCGTTCTTCGACCGGACGCCGGTGGGGCGGCTCATGACCCGCCTGACCAGCGACATCGAATCGGTCACCGAGATGTTCGCCTCCGGCATTGTCAGCCTGGTCGGCGACGTCGTCCGCCTGGGGTTCATCCTGGTCGTGATCTTTGGCATCGACTGGCGGCTGGCGCTGTTCTCGATGGGGTCGGCGCCGTTCCTGTTCGGCATCGCGGCGCTGTTTCGCCGCCTGGTGCGCGACGCCTTCCGCGAGATCCGCACGCGCCTGGCCTGGTTGAACGTGTTTTTGCAAGAACACCTGTCGGGCATGAAGATCGTCCAGGCCTTCGCGCAGGAAGACCGTGTCGCCGCCCAGTTCGATCAGATCAACCGCGACTATCGCCAGGCCAACAACCGCGCCATCCGCGCCGACGCCGCCCTTTACTCCATCGTCGAGGCGGTGGGATCGATCGCGGTCGCGGGCCTGCTGTGGCACGGCGGCCTGCGCATCGCGGGCGGCACGTTGACCTTCGGCGTGCTGGTGGCGTTCATCGAATACCTGAGCAAGTTCTTCACGCCCATCCGCGACCTGTCGACCAAATACACCGTCATGCAGCAGGCGATGGCGGCGTCGGAGCGCATCTTCGCGCTACTGGACACGGTCGAGCCGGATGCGACGGTCACTGCCATGGGAACCCTCAAAGGGTTCCCAAACCCTCCCGCGACGGGGCCCGTCGAGCAAAGCTCGCCGGCTCCCCACGC
>DASRQT010000481.1:0-3065 GCA_035696485.1 Polyangia bacterium
CGAGCACAGTGCCGCTCATGGTCATCGGTTCGGTGTCGCTGATCTGCTGGTAGCGGCCATCGCCGCCGAACATGCGGCGCCGATCTGGTCGCTCGACGCCGACTTCGCCCGCATGAAGCGCGTGGGATTCGTTCAACTGTACAGGGGATAGCGACCCGTCAGAGGGCGAGGACCGACTTCGGTTCTGGCGCCGCCTTGCGCGCGATGACGCTGGATCGATAGGCGACCGCGCGGGCACGCATCATCGCGCCCAGCGGGCGATGCTCCTCCGTGGCGTGCCAGGGATCGAAGGAGAGGCTTTCGACCAGCTCGGAGATCTCGCGGCCCTTGGGCGATTCCAGATCCTGCCTGGGGAGCGTGACCGTGCCGAGGTCGACCCACGGTCCCGTCCACGCCCGAGCGGTGTCCTCGATGGGGGTGCTGTCGTCGTCGGCAAAGAACTGCGCGCGCAGCGACCAGGCGAGGGGGCCGGTCTTGAGGCGAGTGACCAGATCGGCGCGCAACCAATCGATCCCGGTGGGGGCGGGCACCGGGGCGCTGGGGAGCGGGAAGAGAGCGAGCTTCGCCGCGGTCGAACCGAAGGAGATGGGCGAGGCGGTGTGGAAAGCGTGCGTCGCGAACGAGCGGACCTTGGGGATCCTCGCGATGCGGCCCAGGACCTGTAGCCCGCGCCGGAGGCCGAACCCGGCGAACAATTTCGGTAGCAGCTTGACGGGACCTTCTTTTGCCGCGCGCACGAACGTCATGAACTCTTCCGGATCGCGAAACGGGATCGCCGGCTGGTCGATGAAGAGAAAGTCCTGCGTCACCTCCTGCTCGAGGCCGGGGATGACTTTCTTGCCCGGAACACCCACCAGCTTCACGGAAAAGCCCCGGACGTCGGGGGCCTTGTCGGGCTGACGCTTGCTGGTGCCGTTGGAGAAGCGCGCGTAGAGGGGAATGCGCCGGCCGTGCGTGGCAAACACACCCACCCGCGCCGTCTCGGGCGCCGTGATCACCAACTCGCCCACCGCGCCGGTGTGCTGTTTGACGTGCAAGGCGCGCACGACCTTGCCGCTCTTTCGGGCGCGCCGGCTCTGGAGCTCGGCCAGCTCGCTGGCATATTGTTCGAAACGCGTAACCTCGTCGGCGGCGATCGTCTCGTGGAAGCTCATCGCGCGCCGAGGCTAGCACGGGGAGCACGCCCGATGAGGGCGAGCGCGACACCAAGGAGAACCGCCGCGCCGGAGAGCACGAGGCGGGTGTTGGGCGCCTCGTCGAGAATCGCGATGGCACCGGAGGCGGCGATCACAGGCACGCTGAGCTGCACGACCGCCGCGCGCGTGGCGGTCAGCCCGCGCAGGGCGCGATACCAGATCGCATAGCCAAGCGCGGAGGTTATGGCGCCAGACGTGACGGCCAAAGTGAGGCCACGAGTGGTGGCCGTTGCGTCGTGGAGCGTGATGGCGCTGAGGATCAGCGCCAGCGGCACGCCCAGTAGGAAGCTGCGGGCGTTGGCCGCCAGCGGTTCGGCCGCCGTCTTGCCGACCAGCGAGTAGACGCCCCATGCGATGCCCGCGGCGATCATCAGCACCATGCCCAGCGCATCGGGGCGCGAGGCAGAGGGCAGCGTCAGCGCGGCGAGGCCGGCGACCGCCAGCGCCAGGCCGAGCCAGGTCACGCGGCCGGAGCGTTCACCGCGGACGAAGCCCCAGAAGATCATGGTGATCTGGACAGTGCCGAAGAGGACCAGCGCGCCCAGCGCGGCGCCGATGCGAAGGTACGCGAAAGAAAACGGCGCCATGTACGCGAACAGGGCCAACGGACCGGCGAAGCTGGCGCGCTGCGCGGGTGTTTGCGTCCGCGGCGCGTGTCTGAGCCGAACCAGGACCGCCAACGTCAACGCGCCTGCCACCAGCCTGACCAGCGTGAAGCTTGCGGCATCGATGTGTCGCCCGGCCAGAGCCAGCCGGGTCAGCAGTGAGTTCGAGGCGAAGGCGACCATCGCCAGCGCCGTCAGCGCGGCGGTTTGTAGAGGACGCGGCTGCATGGTGCACCGGAAGGGTACGCCGGATTTTTCCTTGCGGGGGCCCTTCCCGAAACCGGGGCGGTCGGGGAAGATGAGATCGCCATGGCCAGCTACGTCGACACCCGTAGGGCCGGCGCCCGACCACGGACGACGCCGACCAACCCGCACACGCAACTGGATCAGGTCGCGCCGCGGGCGCTGCAGGAGAAGGTGTTCGCGCTGGCGCGCGGCCTTGCGGGGGTGGTGGTTGGGCCTAGCCACGTGTCGGTCCCGGGGGCCCGCGCCTTTCACCTGCCCAAGTGCACAGACCCGGCGGCGGCGGGTTTCATGATCGAGCGCGAGTTCGCCCACCTGCACCCGCCCAGCGACGGCAGCCTGCACATGGCGCTACCGCCGGGGATCGTGCAGACGGTGGTCGACAACGGGTGGGCGGAGTATCACCCGCTGGCGGGGAAGTACGGGCTGCCGACCAACATCGTGATGGTGTACGGACCGCGGGACGAGGGGGAGGTGGCGGTTGTGGGGGAGTTGGTGCGGGCGTCGCATGGGTATGCGTGTCGTGGGGACGGGGAGGGGTGAGCGGTACAGACGTTCGGGGTGGTTCAGGTCAGCGGGCGCAGCGTTGCGCCGTAGATCAAATGCGCGCCGACCAAGGACGGTGTAGCCGACCGATCCGTGCTCCGTCTACACTCAGAGTCTGGCGACGGATGCGGATACATAAATTAGGGAGAAAATCAGAACCACCGCCAGAGCGCTTTTGGACGCGAGCCATAGGTCTAGACGCTTCTGCGTCTTGGGAGTCCATCCCCTGTTCTTGAGGCGATCAGCGTACCAAAACACGATGAATGTCATCGCTGCGTTCGCCCCCGCCAGGAGCTGCCAAAGCGGCATTCCATCCGGAGCGATGAATGCTGCGGCGACGTCGTGTGACCGAGCCGAGGCTAGCAATGCAAGAGACCATTTTGGGGCGACGTCGGTAGGACTCAGACCCACAAAGAAGGCAACCTTGGCCAGCAGCAGGACGAGCAGTGCCAATGAATACCACCGAGTAAACTCG
>DASRQT010000482.1:0-13821 GCA_035696485.1 Polyangia bacterium
ACGCTGACCGAGCCCAGCGGCCGGCGCGTCACCTTCTACTTCACCCCGACTTCCTATCCCAGCTTCTTCAGCTTCCTGTACGGGCCGGTCTACACGCCGGAGGCCGGGGTGTACGGCAGTTTGAAAGCCGACGGGTGCCCGTTGCTGACGGTGAACGCGGGCAAGCTGGTCTGCTTCCTGGAGGGGAGCCTGGAGTACACCCCCACGACGTACACCTATACCGACCCCTACGGCCGCGCGTACACCATGGGGGCGACCGGCGAACTGGGATCGATCACGGATCTGCAGGGCAACACTCTGACCATCGCCGCCAACGGCATTACCAGCAACGCGGGGAGTTTGAACGTCCCCTTCGAGCGCGATGCCAGCGGGCTCATCACGAAGATCACGGTCTACACGACCGACGTCCTCAGCCGGAACCCGATTTACTACGTGTACCAGTACGACGCCGCGGGCAACCTCGAACGCGTGACGTTGCCCAATCCCGGGATTGCCGCTGTCTTACACGAATACGACGGTGACCACCTGCTGACCAAGACGATCGACCCGCGCGGCGCGGCGGCACGCACGTCGACCTACGACGCCGACGGCCGGCTGCTGACCGACAAGAATGCGCGCGGCGAGACCACCAGCTACGCGTACAACGTGACCGCGCGGACCACCACCATCACCAACCCGGACACAGGCGTCATCACGCAGACGTTCGATGCGCGCGGGCTGCTGCTGTCGCAGACCGACCCGCTCGGTCGAACCACCACCTTCGGCTACGATGCGCAGCGGAACAAGACGTCCGAGACCAACGCGCTGGGTGAAACGACGACGTACGCGTACGACACGCAGGGGAACCAGACGTCGGTCACCGATGGGCTGGGCCGCACCACGCGCACCAGCTACAACCAGTTCGGCGGGCCGGTCGGCAGCACCGATGCTCTGGGCAACACGACGACCATCGTCTACGACGAGAACTTCGTGCCGACGCGCTTCCGGGACAGCCTGGGGACGCTGGCGACGTTCACCTCCTCGCAGCACGGCCTGCCGCTTTCTGTTACCGACGCTAACGGCGGGACCGCCTTCATGACCTACGACCTGTTCGGCAACCTGACCAGCAAGACCGATCGTCTCGGGCGCAAGACCAGCTACGAATACGATTCGATGGACCGGCTGATGGCGACCACCGACCCACGCGGGACCCGGGTAGGCTATTCGCGGTACGAACGCGGCCAGATCGACTTCATCTCAACCTCGGCGCCGACCTGGAGCTTCACAGACACGCTCTTGCGCGACCGCCGCCACAACTACGACGCCAACGGCAACCTGACGCAGGCCTACTGGCGGTTCCAGAATCCCACGACCGACTATGCGTACGATGCCGCCAACAACGTCAAGTCGATCACCTACACCGACGGGAGGAAGCTGCAATACACGTACGACTTCCGTGGCAATCGGCTGACAGAAACCAACGAGCTGGGCAACGTGACCGAACACGTCTACGACACGGCCGGCCAACGGACTCGCACGAACAATCCGGGTGGCACGTTCACCTTGCGCGCGTACGATGCCCTGGGCCGCTTGTCGGTGGCGACGGACGAGCGCGGGCACACCACGACGTACCAATACGAAGCGGGGTGCGGCTGCGCCGACCGGATCACGAAGATCACCGATGGGTTGGGCCGGGCGACGCTGACGACGTACGACGCCCTTGGCCGCCGGTTGTCGACGACCGATCCCGCTGGTCACAAGACCGAGTTCGTGTACGACACGCGTGGACGGATGACCGAGACCAAATACGCCGACGGCACGTCGACACACGATAGTTACGACACCGTCGGGCACCGCATTACGCACACCGACCAGGCGGGCGTGGTGACGACATACGGATACGACGCCGAGGGCCAGCTCACGTCCGTGACCGACGCGGCTGGCGGGGTCACGCGCTACGCGTACGACGGCGCCGGAAATTTACTGACCACCACCGACGCCAACAACCATGTCACGGCGCAAGAATACGATCCGTTGAACATGCTGACCAAGCGCACGCTGCCGGTCGGGATGTCCGAGACGTTCGCTTACAACTTCGTGAACAACCGCAGCGGCCATACCGATTTTCGCGGCAAGACGACGACGTTCACGTACGACGCTCGCGATCGGATGTTGTCGCGCGTGCCTGACGCGACGCTCGGCGAGGTCAGCGACACGTACGCGTACACCGCCACCGGCCAGCGCGCGTCGATGACGGACGCGAGCGGGATGACAACGTACACCTACGACGCTCGTGACCGGCTGCTGACGAAGGTGACGCCACAGGGGGCGCTGACGTACACGTACGATCCCACTGGTAACGTCGCCACCATCCGCTCGTCGAACGCAAGCGGTACGTCGGTCGACTACGCCTGGGACGCAGCCAACCAGCTGGTCACCATCACGGACAACCGGACGACCCCCGGCGTGACCACGCAGAACTTCACCGTGGCGGGATTGCCGGACACACGGACGCAACCTAACGGCGTGCAGTCGGTGCACACGTATGACACCGTCAACCGCCTGACCAACCTGTTGCACCAACATGGCACCACGATGGCGAGCTACGCCTATGCCCTGTCGACCACTGGCAACCGCTTGTCTGCCGCAGCGGCCACGGGCCGCGTGGCGACGTATACTTACGATCAACTGTATCGCCTGACGAACGAAGCCATCAGCGGCGATCCGGTCACGTCCCAAAACGGCGACATCGGCTACAGCCTGGACGGCGTCGGCAACCGCCTGCAGCGCACGTCTACCGTCACCGCCATCCCGGGCGCGACCCACACGTACGACGCCAACGACCGACTGACCGAGGATACCTACGACGCCAACGGCAACACCTTCACTACCGGCGGTAAGACCTTCACCTACGACTCCCAAAACCGCCTAACCGGCATGAACGCCGGCGAAGTCTCATACGTGTACGACTGCGACGGCGCACGGGTCGCCAAGACAGCCGGCGGCAGTCCGACCCACTACCTCATCGACGATCTCAACCCGACCGGCTACTCCCAAGTCCTGGAGGAGGTCGTTGATGGCACCGTCCGCCGGGTCTACACTTACGGCCAGATGCTCATCAGCCAGAGCCAGCTCGCGGGCGCCACCTGGACCCCGAGCTACTACGGCTACGACGGCCACGCCAGCGTGACGTTCCTGACGGACGACACCGGCGCGGTCACGGACACCTACGACTACGATGCCTACGGGAATGTCGTTGCGAGCACGGGGACGACGGCCAATGAGTACCGGTACGACGGGCAGCGCTTCGATGCGGACCTGGGGATGTACCACCTACGGGCGAGGTACTACGACGCGGGGCGGGGGCGGTTTGCGACGGTCGATCCCTTCGGGGGCGACCTTGGACAGCCGCTTTCGCTGCATAGGTACATCTATGCCGCTGCGGACCCAGTGAATCTGGCAGATCGGACGGGTTTGTTCTTTGCCGAATACGGCGTCAAGACATCAGCGATCGCTGCACCACTTTCCGCACAAGCAACGATCGTATCAACTCCAATGGGAGTGGCGGGCATCGGGGCAGGAGCGCTGGCGATTCTTGGCCACAAGGTCGCTTGCGAGTTCTGGCGAGCCTGGAGCGGCTTTGCCGCAGGTGAGGAAGCAGCGGCCTCCGGCGACGGTGGCGCGATCACTGTTCACCCGCCTGGTGTCTTTCTGAACTGCGCGCCGACTCTACAGCGTGAACGTACCGAAACTCCAGTCATCCCAGAACGTCCGCCCGAGAACGATAACTGCGGCGGAGTAGGAGGCGGAGGAAGCGGGCCGGAGGGAGGGTCATCTGGTGGCGGCGGCGGTGGCAACCTCCACGATTGCCTAAACATGTGCGCGGCAGGCAACTCTGGTGACTGGTCGGTTCTCAGGCAGTTCATCGAGAAGCTGAAGAAGCAGTGCATGACCGACCTTGCGAGGCGGTTTCGGTCAGCCGAGTTCATGTCTCTTCAAGAATGCCGGAACCTTTGTTCCAACTATTTTGGACGTCATTGAGAAGGACGCATCTTGAACACATTGCTCGCCGTCCGAACCTTGGCCACCCCTCCGGGTTCACCTGTCGTCCGGTTGGAGATAGATCAACCATCAAAAAACGCCGACGACTGGGCCTGCCGACTTCGAATCTTCGAGGGAGATAGACTGGTGGCCGAAGATCAGGGCACTGGTGAGGATTCGCTGGGTGCGCTCGTAAATGCCATAGCCGGCCTGCGATGGCACTTTGACCGCAGTGGTCTCACCGCAGCCTGGTTTCACGACGAACCAGGCACTGGCCTACCCATTTACTTACCGCAGGGTATGGGCAAGGAGTTCGATCAACGCGTGCGACAACTAGTTGAGAACGCGGTTACCGAGAGGAGTCGAGAGCTGGAAGAGAAGAACTCCCGCCCCCCTGATTGAGGCGGAGGCAGGGCCGGATCAGGATAGCCACCTAAGGACCTCCACCAGCGGGTCAAATCCGGAGCAGACGCCAGATTCACAGCTGTTCCAAGTCCGACAGAACTGTATCGAGCAGCTCGTGAGGTGTGTGAGCAAAAAGCTTCTATGATCGACGAGCTGCTGCACTTTCTGCGGACAGTCCGTTCCCCCCGCGAAATATCTACTGAGGGGTCCGGGAGGTCGGATCTGCAACGACTGCGTTTCGTTGGCGTGTTTCGATCTTGCCCGTCGGTCACCCAGGTTTTCGCGCCAATGGAAGCCTCTCCCCATTTGGGACAAAGATTGTCGCAATACTCGTTGCACGGTAACCGTCCGGCCAAGGACGTGGGTCAGAACGATCGCGGGCGCCAGCGGTGGGGCAGCAAGTCGTCGATCTCGGCGGCCGGGTGATCCTGGACGCGGAGGAGCACGTCGCCGAGATAGTCGAACGGGTTGATGCCGTTCGCCTCGCACGTCGCGACGAGGGAGTAGAGGCCGGCGACGTTGTTGCCGGCGTCTTCGTTGCCGACAAAGAGGTAGTTCTTGCGGCCAAGGGCGACGACGCGGAGGGCGGACTCTGACGCACCCGGCTGACGTCGATCCCGTCGAGTAGCATGCCGAGCTCGGGCGCGTCCATTTCGACGGTTCGCGCCGACGCAGTGACACGCGGCAGGCGAAATCGGCCGCGCTCAAGACGTTTGTAGTAGAGGACGAAACCGCCGCGGTCCCAAAACAATATCTTCACGCGGTCGCCCTTGCGCCCGACGAAGACGAAGAGATCACCCTCGAAGATGTCGAGCCGCCACAGGTTGCGCACGATCGCGCCGAGGCCGTCGTGGCCGCAGCGCATGTCGACCTTGTCGACGGCCAGGTAGATCCGGACCGATGGCGGGAGCGTCAGCACGCGCGCAGCGCG
The DNA here is from genome assembly GCA_035696485.1 of Polyangia bacterium. Lineage (GTDB taxonomy): Bacteria > Myxococcota_A > Polyangia > Fen-1088 > Fen-1088 > DASRQT01. The sequence continues at coordinate 5,357 of DASRQT010000482.1, forward strand.
CCGACCAGCGCCGCGATGTAGCTGGGGTCCGTGTCGGTGCCGAAGCGCAGCGCGACGCCGTTGCAATCGATCGAGAGCTCGCGGCTCGACCGTTCGGCACCGACCACGGTCAGCGGCAGGACCCGGACCGCACGCTTCGCGCGCGGCGCCTCCTGCATCCGCAGCCGGTAAAGCCATGTGCGAAACGTCGTCAGCCGGACCCCATGCCGGTCCGCGAAGGCGGCGTGGCTTTCGCGGCCACCGTTGCTCTCGAACTCGGAGATCACCTTCGCCCAAAACTCGCGTCCCTGCCGTCGCTTCGCCATGCCCAGACCATGCCGGATTCGGACTGAGGCCGGCAGGGCGTCCTTGGCCGGACGGTTACGGATCGACAGCGGATCTCGGGTCCGAACGACAGTTCTGCGAGCGACTGGACTACGATGGCCACCTACAACCTAACCCGGATGGCTCGACTCCTCCGTCCAACGCCAGCCTGAGCGCCCGCGGCGGGGCGCCTACGGGCGCCTGAGCCCACAGGGGGCAGCTACCTGACCGACGTTATCCGTGGAGAAAACAGCGGCGCGGCAACTGGAATGCCGGCAATCACGATTTCTTCAGCAGCCTGCTAGATTGACTCATTCGTTCCTCCCCCTTATAGGTGGCAGCGACATTTCCACAAAAGTGAAGGCCATCTCAAAGACGAAACCATATGTAAGGATTATTTTAAGATCCAAGGGAAACCTCATCCTTGAAGGTCAAGCGGCAACTCTGGACGAGATCGGGAAAGCCTTCCAGGCCCTGCCGGAGCGGACATTGGTTTTGGCCGCTGTCGAACATGGGGGGGAAAGCCACCCAACGTTCGGCGTATTGTTGGGACTCATCAACCATCATGGCTTATGGGTACGCGAGACCCGGCTACTCGATTTTTCTGATATCATCGATTCGGCTGGCGCTCTAAGGAAGTAGTTGGAGCGACAATTGGACACGTAGGTGACTGCGTTTCGGCCCATGAATAAGCTTCGGCGACCCGAGACCCTGGTCCTCTTGGTGGTAGCGCCGTTGCTGCTGGTGGGGTTGCTGGGTCATGAGGGTTACAAGCTCGTGGCATGGGTACCTGTGTTTGTCGTTACAAGCGCGTTGATTATTCCGCTTCATGAAGCCGGACACGGCCTGCTCGGCGCGACGGTCGGTTTGCGGATCGCGCGTATCGTGGTCGGCAAGGGAAGGGTGATCCTGCAACGTCGCATCGGCGGCGCGATGTGGGATTGGTGTCTCATCCCGCTCGGGGGGATGATCATTGCGGCGCCGTTTGATGGCAGTCGTTTCCTCCGCGCCCGAATGTGGCTATTTGTTTTGGGCGGTCCATTGGTCGACGCCGCCATCGCCTGGTTGGCTTGGCGGCTGAGTGTGCGGTTTCAAGCTCACGACTTGCTAGGCTCGATCTTGACAACCGTGACGTGGACGGCCGGCACTCAGCTGTTCTTCGACCTGTTGCCGATAAAGGGGAACGCCAGCGGCGTCAAAGTCGGTTCTGACGGGCGTCAATTGCTGTCGATCCCTTTCTTGAAACCAGACGAGGTGAAGACCCTCTACGCGTCGCACTACGCGGTCGCGGGGGCAGATGAAGGTCAGGCAGAAAACGATGCGGGCGCGCTGGCGTGGTTCGAAAAGGGACTTGCCCGTTATCCTGACGATCCGACGCTACGACAGATGCGAGCGTATTCGCTCCACAAGTTGGGTCGCGATGACGAAGCGCTGGCCGAAACGTCGTCCCAGTTGGCATTGGGTGAGACACCGATTCGTCCGATGCTCCTGAACAATTGGTCGTGGTACGCGTTTCACCGCGGCGACGATCGTGATCTTCGCCTGGCGGATCGGCGTTCAGCCGAGGCGGTCTCGCTGCTGCCCGACTTGGCCGCGACGGCCGGCACGCGCGGGGCGGTATTGCTGTGGCAGGGGCGTGTCAATGAGGCACTACCGCTGCTGCATCGCGCGTACGATGGCGCGCCCAGCAAGAATTCTCGCGCCAGCGATGGATGCCTGCTGGCCAAGGCGTACGCCGCAATTGGCAACAAGCCCAAGGCGCAGAAGTACCTGCAGGCGGCGCGCGCGGCGAATCCGAATTCTGACCTGCTGCCGGGGGCGGATGCCGCCGTGGTTGCGATGGCGCCCGGGCCACGCTGCCTGAACGCTGCCCGCGGCAGCCGCGCGGTGGTGATTTACGACGATGAGCTGGAACTGATCGGCGCGGGTCGGCTTACACCCGTGCGTATCAGCTTTGAGGACATCAAGACGGCGGCAGTGAGTCTGACGGCGCGCGGTGCCGGCCAGCTTGTGATCGAATACGGCAGTGGTAGATGGCGAATGCCGCTGGAGCGCGGCACGCTGGGCGCGGCCCGCATCGCGCTGCATAAGTTGCTCGGACAACAAACGGCTCCACCCGTACCGGTCGCCGAGCAGCAGGCCATCCACCGGCAGCTATTGCGTCCAGCCGGGCAACTGGTCGGGGTTGCAGCGTCGCTGGCTCTCCTGGTAGGTAAACTGCAGGCGGACCCGTCGTTCGCGGATATTCTGACGTGGGCCCTTGCTAACGTGCCCACGTTTGCGCCCGGGCCTGGACCGCTGCTGGGTTTGGGAACGGCGATGATGGTGCAGTTGATGGTGGACTTCTCCACGGGCACCGGGGCCGATTCGCAAGGCAGCGGGTCGACATGGTTCTGGTCGGTTGCGCTGGCTGTGATTGCCGTGATGGCGTTGGCCATTGGATGGTCGGGGCGGAAAACGGGACCCGAGGGGAGAAAACAGGGAGTGCGGGTGACGGTTGGCATCCTTATCGTGCTCATGCTGCCAGGCGCGATGGCGTTGGTGGCAACGATCCTCCGGGGACTGACGGTTCACAGATTGAACAACGAGGCGTCGGAGTTGACGTCCTTTTCGGTCGGCTCGATTGCGCTGGCGGTCGTTTTGCTGGCCGTAGGAAGACCGCGTTTTCGCGTTCCCGCGGCCGTCATTGGCGCGGTCGGAGTCGCTTTCCTGGTGGTCTGTTCGGGACCTTATTACGAAGCGGTGGTCTTGTCGCGGCTCGGCCCAAAGCCCACTGCTCTTGTCTGGACGTCGCGGCCGGCCGCCATCGTTCGACAGGCGGAAATTCCCGACGGCGTGTCGTCAATCAGCGTTTCACCTTCCGGTTTGGCCTGGGTCGCGTCGGCGCCGAAACCGGGAAACGCCGGCGCGGAGGTCGACGAAGGAGACAAGGATGACTACGACTCGCCAGTGCGGGCCCGCGCCGCCACGTTGCTGCTTGGCGATTTTGCCGGCCAGGTTCACACCGTTCCTGGTTTCGCCGCGGGGTTCATCGATGATCAGCGCCTCTTGATCTTGGCCCATCCGAAAGAGGATTGGCAGGTGCGTGAGCTGGTTGTCTCTAACCCGGGTGAGGCGACTCGCGTGGCGGCCATCCCGGTTTCGAAGCGGCCCATTCTTTACCGAGACGAGCCATCGGGCACGATGCACATCCAGGGACCGTACGACGGCGAATCCCTTGAGCCTCGGCAGCACTGGATTTGGTCTTCCGAACAGGGGCTGCAGCCACCCTCAGAGGTTGTTCAGAGACAAATCGGAATCTTTGATGACGGACGGCTGGTTTCGGCGGGTTTCCATCTGCTGCGATGTCCGGGCTGGCAGACGCCCGGACGTCTGTTCTGCATCGTGGCCAGTGTCCACCCGGTCCAGCTTTTGTCGCTCGACGCCGGCACGGGCGCTCACCAAAGGGTGGCGTCGATACCGTCGGGAAGATCAATCAACGTGCTGTCCGGCGGTCGCATCGCCGTGGTCGTCCACCAGCACATGACTGTTATCGATCCAACCGCGCACACGGCCACACGCTTGTTGCTCGACGACAAATCCACCGAATACACTCGGTGGCTTGTGCCCACCAATTTGGCAATGGCGACGCGGCGACGTGTAAATGACAAGTTCCGAATGGGTTTGACCGTATTCGCGTCGCCCTGACGCCGCGAAAGGGCCGGTCGCATCTAGCCGACCACCGCCCCGATCACCTTCGCCAGCAACCAGATTGGGATCCCCAGCGCCGCGATGAACACCACCACGGCGCCGCTCATGACTACCCAGTCACGAATGCCGCTCGAATTGGGACCGGCGCCGCGCCTAAGCAGCTCGGCGTTCTTGACGTTGGCGCGGTAGACGATGTCGAACAGATCGCCCACGACGGGGACGGCGCCGCCGAGGCAGTCGATCGACAGGTTCAGCAGCATGCGGGCGATGGTGCTCTTGGGGAGGCGGTGTTTGGCGGCGATGCGGACGATGTGCAGGCCGATCAGCGCGCCGACCAGGTCGCCGGCGCCGGGCAAAACGAAACCGATCACCGGGTCGAGGAAACGGCGGTCGGTCCAGCGCGCCAGCTGTTCAGCCCGCTGGATGTCGCGCTCGCGGTCGGGCGATTCGGGGGGCAAAGGGGCGGTCATCGTGGAAATCTAACCATGTCACGGGGCCGCCGTTAGCAGCGGCGGGCTGCGGTAGACGGGCCGCGTTTCGCCCAGCGCCGGTAGCGCCGCGGGAACCAGGCGGCGGCCTCGCCACTCCAGGAAACGCAACGACGGATCGTCCAGCGGCACGTCGAACTGGAACCGAACCCGCGTCGGTCGCCCGCCGAGGTCCTCCACGATCCGGACGGTCACGCCCTTCAGCGGTAGCTCGGTGCCGGCGGGCAGCGGCTGCTCAGGCGCACGAAACAGCCGTTCCCACTCGGAAATCAATAGCGATCCCCCTGCGCACGAAAGCTCCAGCTCGTCGGGCGCCGTGCGCGTCATCAGTAGATCGACGGGAGCCATCGCCAGAACACGGAATGAGGGCAGCGCTTCCAAATGCGTGATGCGCGCGAGCGTCGCCGTGTAAGCGGCCAGCAACGGATCATCGGACCACAGCAGCACCGCCCGCGCGGGCGGGGGCGCGGCCGTCTCAGCGGTGGAGGCGACGCGTTCCAGCGCTTTCCCGTTCACGCTCATGAACGCCAGCTTTCCCACCAACCAGGGCGCGGCCACGACCAGGTTCGGGATCCCCAGCGCCAACACGCCGACGACGACGGCGACCCGTCGGATCCCGTGCACCTCGCGCATCCTCTTCCAGCCGTGTCGCAGAAGCACGGCCACCATGACCGCCGCGCCCAGGCTCGCGGCCGCGAGCGATCGCTCTCCCAGCAACCCCGCCGACGTCGGCACCAACGAAACCGCCGAGCCGAGCGCCAGCCACCGCGCGCCCTTCCGGTCAGACGCCGGCAACGCTTTCGTCGCGGTCACGAACCAGGGCACCGCTACAAGGATCGCGGCCAGACCAACGGCCACAAAAATTGGTTGCAGCGGCGTCAGCAGCCACAGATCCAGCGGCGCCCCGACCATCAATGCGCCGAACTGCGCCGGCACGCGCGCCGCCGCCGCCGCGATGAACGGCGCGCTGTCGTGGATCGGATTGATGTACGCCCCCGAGCCGCGCACGCCTGCGCCACTCACGCGATACACGACGGCATACCCGACCAGCAACAACCCCAGCGGCAACAGCGGCCGCAGCCCAACCCAGACCGCGCGAATGCCGGATGCGCGATCGCGCAGCAGCTCGTACGCCAGCACGTACATCAATCCTGATAGCGCCACCTCGCCGGCCAGCAGCGCCAGCGCCCACGCGCCCAGCGCCAGCACCGCGCCCGGGCGCCAGCCGTCTTCGCGAAACCGCACGTAGGCCAGCAGGCCCCAGACCACGCAAGCCATGGCCACGGGTGCGTTGCGCGCGGCGATCCAGCCGATGGGCAGCCAGTGCGCGTCGTCGATGGCGAAGATTGCAAATGCCAGCAACGCCAGCCGCGGCGACAACAGACGCCGGAACAACAGCGCCGTGCCCGCCAGCCACAGCAGCCACCAGAAGATGCTGTGAAGGTGGTACCCCAGCGGGCGCAGCGCGAAGACCGCGTGGTCAAGCAGCATCAGCGCCGCCGACAGCGGGCGAAAGAACTGAATGTGAAGCCGGGGGGATGTCCACCACGGCACGGTGCCGTCGGCGATCAGGTCTCGGGTCTCGGCGCCGCCGGTCGTGAACGTGAACATCGACGTCAGGCGCCCGGCCGCAGAGCCGCCGGACTGCAGCTTGGCCAGATGCAGGAAGTCATCGGCGTAAAAGCCCGCGGTCAGGGCGGGGAGGGTGCACACCGCCGCCACCGCGAAGACGACCGCAAACCAGAAACCGGCCGACCGGCGGCCCAGGCCCGCGATCAGCGCCATTTCAACGCACGGGCGGGTGTTATCCTCGGCTGCGCGCCGTGGGTTTTCTGCGTCATGTCTCGCTGATTGTCTGGACGATCGTCGCGGCGACCGCGCGCCGCCTCTTGCAGGGGCCGCGGCTTGCCGGCTGGACCATCGGCTTCGAGCTGGCGGTCGCCGTCACGCGCGTGGTCGCGGCCGACAGCGGGAAGGGGCCGCCGACGGTGCTGCGCCGCCGTTTTGTCGGCGTGCGCATGAACCGAAAGATTCGCGCGCAGATCGTCCAATCCAGCGCGCTCGTGGCCGGGTGCCCTGCCGAGACGTTCACCCCTGCCCGCTGGACGGAGGCGGATCCGACCGTGCTCTATTTTCATGGCGGCGGTTATGTCGTCGGCTCTCCGCGGACGCACCGGGATCTGCTGGCGCGGCTGGCGGTCGCGGCCGGCGCGCGCGTGGTCGCGCCCGACTATCGCAAGGCGCCCGAGCATCCGTTTCCAGCCGCGGTGGACGATGGCGAGGCCAGCTATCGTGCGTTGCTGGCGGCCGACAAGGCGGCGGGCCGGCTGTTTCTGGCCGGTGATTCCGCCGGGGGCGGGCTGGCGCTGGCGGTCGCCCTGCGGGCGCGCGACGCCGGGTTGCCGACCCCGTGCGCTCTGCTGCTGCTGTCGCCCTGGACGTCGCTGGAATGTGACGGGGAATCGATCCACCGAAACGCCGCGTTCGATTACCTGACCGCGCCGATATTGAAGCGCTCGGCCCACCACTATCTGCAGGGTGCTGACGCCAGGCACCCGCACGCCTCGCCCATTCACGCCGACCTCCGCGGCTTGCCGCCCCTGTTCATCCAGACCGGGGGCGCCGAGTTGCTGCTGTCCGACAACCAGGCGCTGGCCCAGCGCGCCGCCAGCGCGGGTGTGCCCGTCGTGCACCACGTCGAGGACCACATGGTGCACGTATTTCCGGTCTTCTGCGGCATGTTGCCAGGACCGGGCCCGGCGGCGTTTGCGCGCATGGGAGACTTCGTGCGTCGCTGCGGGGCTGACGCCGCGCGGCCTGCTGACCTCCCGTCGTTGCGCACCGCGACCTGATCCTCGACGGGGCCCGGTACCCTGTCAAGCCGGTGTTGACCTATATTCAATGTGCGTGGCCAGCGAGTTTGAGTTTCGCCATCGGATGTTCGTGATCGCCGGCATTGTCGCGCTCGCCTTTGCCTGTTCCTGGATCGATTCGCACAGCGCCGCGGCATCCCTGACCGGTTGGTTGACGGCGCTGGGTGTCCCGGCCGCGGGCGCGTCAGGCCGCCACATCGTCTTCTTCGTCGCGGCGGGGCTGGTCGCGGGCGGGACGGCCTTGCGGACATGGGGGACGGCTTATCTCGATGTCGAGACGATGATGGATGCTCGCCTGCGCTCGCAGCGTCTGGTCATCGCGGGTCCGTACCGGTACGTTCGCAACCCGCTGTACCTGGGTAACCTGGTGGTCGCCGTCGGTTTGGGCCTGTTTGCCAGCCGCATCGGTTTCTTCGTGCTGGTAATCGGGATGACGGTGTTCCTGTATCGCCTGATCCTGCGTGAAGAACAGCACCTGCTGCGCGAACACGGCGACGTCTATCGCCAGTTCATGGCCATTCCGCGCCTGCTGCCGGCGTGGCGCGCGCGGGTCCCGTCGTCGGTCGCGCAGCCGCTCTGGGGTCGCGCCGCGGCGGGCGAGATCCTGATGTGGGCCACCGCGGTGGCGACGGCGATCTACGCGGCGACGTTCAGCGCCGGCGCCTTCTGGGCCACGGTTCTCGCGGGGGCCGTCGCGGCGGGGGTTCGTTACCGCGCGACAGGCGCGTGGTCAGGCAAGAGGCTGTGATAGCGTCTGGCGCATGGCGAAATCACCTTGTCCCATTTCAAAGACGCAGTTCCTCGAGAAGGCCGACCCGGTCAAGATCACGATCGGAAACGCGGAGATCGTCGCCGACAAGCGCGAGTTTTCCACTGGCTCGTTCGGCTGGTACTACAACGGCAAGACCACGGTCACCGTGGATGGCAAGCCGCTGTCGGTGCAGGTTGGCCTGAACCTGACCGTGGTCGGCAGCAAAGAAGCCGACCGGTAAGCCGGCGCGAGCGCGGGCGCGCCGGACGGGCATAATGCTGCCGTGTTCGGGCCTGGACTACCCCATCTGGCGTTGGCGCTGGCGACGGCGTTCCTGGCCCCTGATGGTCCGGCGGGTCC
>DASRQT010000483.1:0-10571 GCA_035696485.1 Polyangia bacterium
GCGATCAACGAGGATGCGCCGCGCGGCTGCTGGGCAAAGGTCAGGAGCGCGTCGCGCGTGCCGACCCGGACGGGGCCGCGCTCGTCGGCGGCCAGTGGGCAGAGGGCATCCCACGCCTGGTCGACGTCGCGGCCGGCGCGCAGGCGCGCCACCCATCCGTAGGCGGCGGCGATCGGCAGGAACACCTGCGCGGTGTCGGGCGCGGCGTCGTCGCCACCCAGACGCGACAGCAGCGGCGCGGCCGCGCCGGGAAAGGCGCCGATCTCGGTCCCGAACGCGGCGGCCAGGCGGAGGTTCGGCCGTGGCTCCGGTCCGCAGCCGTGACGGCAGAACAGGTCTTCCAGCTGCGCCGGTTTTCCCGCCAGCGCGGCCGCCAGCGCCTTCTGCAGCGCTTCGCTCTTGAGCCCCTCATCCGATGATCGCATGGCGCACACCGTAACCACATTTCGCGGGCAGGCGTACTATCGCGCAAAAAGGAGCATCGACCATGACCAATCCCGCGGAGAGCCCGTTTGTCAGCATCGCCAAGGAGCTGGGCCCCGGGTTCGCCGCGCGCGCCGCCGGCCTCGATCGCAGCGGCGAGTTCGTCGCCGAGAACTACCGCGAGCTGAAGTCGCGAAAGCTGATGTCCGCCGGCGTCCCCAGGGAGCTGGGTGGTGGCGGCGCCACCCACGCCGAGCTGTGCGAGATGATTCGCGAGCTGGCGCATCACTGCGCGTCGACGGCCCTGTCCCTGTCGATGCACACGCACCTGCTGGCCACGGCTGTGTGGCGTCACCTTCATGGACAGCCGGCCGCGCCGCTGCTGGCCAAGGTGGCCGAAGGCGAACGGGTGCTGGTCAGCACCGGCGCCAGCGACTGGCTGGACAGCAACGGCGTCGCCGAGCGCGTCGACGGCGGATATCGCGTCACCGCCCAGAAGCGGTTCGCCAGCGGCAGTCCGGCGGGAGATATCGTCCTCACCAGCGCCATCCATGATGACCCGACAGACGGTCCGACGGTGTTGCACTTCGCGCTGCCCGTCGATGGCAAGACGGTTCGCGTCGGCAGCGACTGGGACACGCTGGGCATGCGCGCCACCGGATCGCATACGTTGAGCATCGAAGGCGCCTTCGTGCCCGACGCCGGCATCTCGATGAGACGTCCGCGCGGCCAGTGGCATCCAAGCTACAACGTCGTCGTGACCGTGGCGTTGCCGATCGTCATCTCCGCCTACGTCGGGTTGGCCGAATCGGCGGCCGCGCTGGCCATCGAGAACGCGCGCAAGCGCCCCACAGATCCGCATCTGCCTTACCAGATCGGCGAGATGCAAAACGCGCTGGTGACCGCCCAGATGGCGTGGCGCGAGGTCGTCGCCGGCGCGCGCAACTACGACTTTGTGCCCACGCTCGAAGACGCGAGCAGCACGTTGATCCGAAAGACCATCGCCGCCGACAGCGTCCAGCGCTGCGTGAAGATGGCGGTCGAGGCCAGCGGCGGCGGGGCGTTTTTCCGCAAGAATCCGCTGGAACGGCACTGGCGCGATGTTCAAGCGGTTCATTTTCATCCGCTGCCGGAATTGAAACAGGTCTGGCTCACCGGCCGCGTGGCGATGGGTTTGCCTCCGGTCTGACCGCAAAAAGGCCGTGGATCCGCGCGTACCTTTGTCCACAGACTGCACACAGGCTGCACACACAAACGTGCATGGTGACCGCGCAGCGCGTAGCTTCCCCTTGTGTTGCCGAACGGAACCGCCGACCATAAATACGCCAGCGTGGCGGTCATGCGAGGGGTCATAGCTGTAGCTTTCGGCGCGTGCGTGCTGGGCGTCGGGTCTGGTTCCTGTGTGTCCGAGCGTTACGTAATCGGGACCTACAACCGCGGCGTGGACGGCGGCGTTCCCATCGATGGGGGCATGCCCGGCACGTTGAATTGCTCGGCCGCCAACTCGTGCCGATTTGCCGCCGACCTTGACCACAGCGGTGTCTCCAATCTCGGCGATGTCCTGCAGTTGGCCTCCGCGTCGGTGAAGGCCACGCTGCGCTACCGGGGTGAAAGCGCCCGCATCGACGGCTGGGCCGGTGATCCCGGGCCGACACTGACGCGCGGGTTGGGCGAGCCGCAACCTGCCCTGCCCACCCCCTTCACCGATGCAACTGGCGCCGTCGGTTTGTCGGTCATCGACACGTCGTACGCTGCCGGTCCGTCGGAATCGGGCGCGGTCGGGGCCGACGATTTCGTCGTGGAGGTCGTGTTGCGCGCTGCCGTCGATGCGCCGGTCTTTGCCAGGACCGGGGCCGCGTTCGGCTGGTCTGCCAACATAAACAGCGCCGGCGCGCTGGGACTGGATCTGTCGGATGGGACGCGCACGGTGCGCGTCTCGTCGGAGGCGCTGACCGCCCGCGCCTGGTACCACTGCCTGTTCTGGATCAGCCGCGCCGCCGGTGGCCGCGCCGACTGCAACGGCAGGGCCGGTGCGCTGGCCGACCTCAGCGGACTTGGGACCCTGGGACCGACCGGAAGTTTCGCCGTCGGTGGGGCCGGTGGCGCGGACGCCGTCCAGTTGGCCCTGTTCCAGGTTTTCCGCGTCGCGCCGGGAACGCTGGGGCCTGAAGCTGATTGGCAAACCATGACTCGTCGCCGGTTCGCAGCGGTGACCGGCGTATTTCCCAGCTTCGCCGATGGCAGCGCGTTGCCGGCCCCCGATCTTCGTAACTCGGTCGCGTTGCTCGACATGCAGCATCTGGCGGGCGGCCCCCGCCGCCTGTTCCTGGTCGGGCCCGACTGGGCGCGCATCGTGTGCCGCACCGACGCCGCGGGTGCCCGCGACTGCGGCTATCTCGCCGAGCCCGAACGCAACCGCGTGGTGGATCCGTCCCCGTCGGCGTCAACCTGGATGGCCAGCGAGGTGACGGTAACAGTCGGCGACGTCCTGTTCGTGGATGGCGAGCAGCGCATGGATACTCTGATCCCGTCGGCGGCGGCGGCTCGCCACGCGGTGATCCGGCGCGGTACCTTCAGCCCGAACCGCCAGGCGCTGTCCTTCTTCGCTCACGCCGGCGCGGGCCGCCTCCTGGGCGCGTCGGTCGGGTCGCTGGGAACGGCGGTCTACGACGTCACGTCGGGCCAGGTGGTCTCGATGCCCGCCAACGTCGCCGCCAGCATCGAAGACTGGGGCAACGGGATTTTCCGTTGCGCCTACAGCGTCGTTCCCGGGGGCGGCGCCCTGGACTATCGCGTGATGCTGCTCAACGACGCCGGCGCCGAGATGTTCGCCGGTGACGGCATGACGATCGGAGCTCACATCTGGGGGATGCAGCTCGATCTGGAACAAGGCTATCCGCGCTCGCTGCTGCCCGCGAACGCGCAGGCCGCCGAAAGACTGACCTTCGTCGGCAATGACGGCAACCTACCGAAAGGCGGCGTGGTCTCGCTGCAGCTGCGCGTGTTGATGCCGCCGGGGAGGCGCCAGAACGATCAGGCGATCATCAACATCAACAAAGGCGGCTCGTTCGACGATCAGATCCAGATGTTCGTGGTCGCGACCGCCGGGACCTTCAGATTTTGGGGTCTGGCCGCCACAATGAACCGATGGACTTGCGATCACCCCGCGACCGCGGTCGATGGTTTGCGTCACTCGCTGGCGGCAGAGTGGGGTGGGCCAGCAGCGCGCTTCTGGGTCGACGGTGTCTCGGTAAATCGAAACACGTCCAATTTGACTCCGGCGCTGTTCACTATGGATAGAATCGATGTAGCCTTCAGTTTACACAGCAGCACATATCTCCAGGGTTTGGTGGCAGGACTTCAGGTGACGGGGTCATGACGATTTTTCGAAGACGGTTCTGGGGGCACCCCTCCACTACCTTCAGCAAGGGGACACCCCGTGTCTGACCGAGATGTTGTGCACCTGCCAAATTCACCGCCCGCTCCCAGTCAGCCGACGACCTTCGAGGAGGTCTACGAGGCGCATTTCGGATTCGTCTGGCGCTGCGTGGTCAGCCGCGGCGTTCCGCGCGCGGCCGTCGACGACGTCGTGCAGGAGGTCTTCCTGGTCGTGCACCGCAAGCTGGCGACGTTTGAAGGACGGTCTTCCCTGCGCACCTGGCTGTGGACCATTGTTCGGCGGGTCGTCCGCGATCACCTGCGCAAGCGCGGGAACGCATCCGAGGGTGAGCCCCTGGCCGACGATCAAGCCAGCACCTGGCTGGGACCTGCGGAGGCTCTCGACCAGAAGGCGGCCGTGCAGATCCTCGACACGCTCCTGTCACGAATGTCTGATACGCAGCGCGAGGTCTTCGTGATGTACGAGGTGGAAGAGATGACCGGCGGGGAGATCGCCGAGGCGCTGGGCGTCAACGAGAACACCGTCCGCACGCGGCTGCGGGCGGCGCGACAAATATTTAGCAGTGGGACCTTGCGGCAGCGCGCGGGTCAAATTTGGGGGGGGCATGGACGACCGGATGAATCCTGAGGCACGGCGAATCATCGAGCTGACACGAGCGGCGCGCACACCGAACGCCGACGACAGGGATCGTGTGCGACGAGCGTTGGCCATCACGCTGGCGGCGACCGCCGCCGCTGCGCCGGGTGTCGCAGCGGGCGCGACCGCAGTCAAGGCCGCCGCGGCCGGCACCGCGGCCAAGACCTTTGGTGCGCTGGGGGCCGCAGGCGGCCTCAAGCTGGCGCTGTCGGTGGCGGTCATCGCCTCGGTCGGCGTTGGGGCCTACTGGTGGACGCGGCCGGCACCGGCGCCCGCAACCGTCGTTGCACCGATGGCCGCGCCGGCGGCCAAGGCCGTCACCGTCGATCCACCGGTCGTGGAACAACCAGCCGCCGCCCCCGCCGAGATTGCACCGGACGCGGCGCCGCCGGTCGGCAGCATGCGCGATCCCCTGCTGGCGGAGCTGTCGCTCTTGAACCGCGCGCAGCGAGCGTGGCGCCAGGGCGCTGCGGGCAAAGCCTTGGATCTGGCGCAGCAGCACGCCCAGCGCTATCCCCGATCCAAGCTGGCGCTCGAGCGCGACGCCGTTCGAGTCTTTGCCCTGTGCGCGCTGGGCCGAAGACATCAGGCGCATTCGCTGGCCATCGCCATCGTCAAGCGGGCTCCGCGATCGCCGCTGCGGACCTCGGTTGAGGAAAGCTGTGGGATGCGTTGATCGCCGGCGCGCGTGTCGGCCGCGTGCTGGTGACCGCGTGCGCGCTGCTGGCGCCGGCCGCGACGCACGCGACTGAACTGCCGCTGGAACTGACCTGGGAGGCGCCGCCCGAGTGCCCGTCCGCGGCGGTGGTGCGCGCTGAGCTGGAACGTGTCGTGCGGGTCCGCCGCGGCCGCACCGTCCCGCGCCTCATCGCCAGGGCGCAGATCGAATCGCACGACGGCCGCTGGCACCTGCGCCTGCAGACGCTGCGCGACAACGTCGCCGGCGAACGGCGCCTGGAGGCCAGCTCTTGCGCGTCGCTGGTCGGCGCCGCGACGCTGGTGCTGGGACTGGCGTTCGGCGAGGGCGTTGAGCTGGCGACCGACACCCTGCTGCTGGAACCGCGGCCGTCATCCACCGCTTCCACCGCTTCCGCCGCTTCGACCGCTTCGACCCCGGCGCGACCGAAGGCGGACAGCCAGGCGCCCGCTGCCGCCACGCCACCGCCTCCGCTACCGCGGGCCCCGATCGAGGAGAGACCACCGCCGACCGAGGCGCCGCCGAACGTCATCGCTCGCGTGCCCGAGTTGCCGACGCCTCGCGCGCCGTTGCTCTGGTCGCTGTCCGTCGACGGGCGCAGTAGCTGGGGGCCGTTCCCGGGCCAGGCCTTCGGTTTCGGTTTGGGGCTGGACGTGGGCGGGCGGCGCTGGTTCGCCAGCATCCGCGGAAACGCGTCGCCCTTCAGCGAGAGCGCGGTCGCGCCCGACGCGGGCGTGCGCTTCGCGGCGTTTGCCGGCTCGCTGTCGCCGTGTGTTCGAGGGACCGTGGTCTATTCGATCGTCGTCGCCGGCTGCGCGGGGCTGCAGCTCACGGTCCTGCGCCCTGACCTGGTGGGGGCCGCCACCAGCGATCACAAGACGTATTTCGCCCCCGTGTATGCGGCCCTGCCGGCGCTGCGAATTGCGGTGCCGATGTTTCGCGCGGTTTCCGCGCAGGCGGGCGTCGAGCTGGCGACTTCGCTGAACCGCCCGAAATTTGGCCTCAACATACTGGGAGACGTGCATCGCGTCCCCGGCCTGGTCCCCAGCGTTTCCCTGGGCCTGTCGATAGACCTGTAAAAACCGCCACCAGCGCCAACGGTTTTTCACGCGCGCCTCCACTCTCCCGGGTATGGCGAAGAAGTCCGGCCTGATGACGTTTTGCGTTGGCCTGCCGAACGCGGTTCTTCACGCGGTTTGCCTTGCTGGTGCGCTGGCGGCGATGACGGGCTGCTCCGGGGATATCGCGACCTCGTTACCACCGCCAGGTCCGACGGGCGCGGGAAATGCCGTGATCCCCGGGGGCGGCAACGGCGGCGCCGGTGGTGGCAGCGGTGGAATCTCCGGTCCCGGCCCCATCAGCGATCCCGGCCTGGGCGGCGGCAACCCGATCACGGGTCCCATGATCCCCCCCAGCGACATGTGTGGTGGCTCGGTGCCCGGGGCGTACATCTCCAACTGCAGCGGATGCCACACCCAGAACGGCGCGGCGAATTCGCGTTATCCGGATCTTTTTGCGTTCAAGGGAACCTTCGCTGACTTCCAGAAGCAGGTCAGAGGCGGCAGCACCAACATGGCCGCCTATCCACCCGAGATCATCGGCGACGGCGACCTGCAGTCGCTTTACGCATTTTTTACCGGCAGCAAACGCACCGGGCTGGACGCGGTCGACCTGGGCGGCGTGTCGCCGCTGTTCGTGATGGCCGACGCCAAGAACCCGCCGGTCGTGTTCAAGCGCGACGACGGCGCGCTGGTCACGCGCGGCGCCGGCCGGGTCCGCGGCCGTCACGAGAAGGAAGGCAGCTACGGCACCTTCGGCAGCCACTACTTCGAGGACCGCACCTACGGCTTTCTCGTCGAGGACTTCACCCCCGCCGGCAAGCAGGAGATGCGCGTCACCTACCTGCCGATCGCGGCGCCCGACATGACCGGCAACCGCATCACCAACTGGCGGGCCTGGAAGGTCCAGGGCAACAACGCCACGTTCGCCGAGAACAAATACATGACCAACGTCACCGAGTCGCCCATGGCGCCGACCGGGAAGGCGGCGGCCATTCAGCAAATTGTCGAGACCATGGCGCCGGGCGGGCACAGCATGACCGTCGGCCAGAACTTCGAATTTGAGTTCGGCGTCTTCATCGCGCCCGGCACCATGACCTCGAAGGGTACGCGCGACTCGTACTACACCGACACCTTCCGTTATCAGATCGGCGTCGGCGGCATGACCGCCAACAACAAGGACTACGCGGCCCTGCCCGGTCCGCTGGCCAACGCGCAGCTGGGCGGCGACACCACCATCGTCTGGGCGGTCGCCGAACCGGAGACGTACTTCTCGCAGATGGCCCTGAACACGCAACACGAGAACGTCCAGAACTGGGTCGAGGGCCGGCGCCTGTTCCACACCGACTTCGCCACCGGCGCGCACAGCGAGCAGGGCAATCCGGTGTTCGCCGAGCAGGCGGGCAAGGCCGGCCCGCTCTACGCCACCACCGCCTGCGTGAACTGTCATGAGCACAACGGTCCGGGCGCGCTGCTGCCGGGGCCGCTGGGTCCGACCAGCTCGACGGTGTTCAAGCTCTACAACGCCGGCGCGCTGGGCAATCAGCTGCAGCTGCAGGAGGGGACCGCCAGCGTCGCCGGGTTCGAGACCAAACCGGCCAGCATGGCCGACGGCACCACGGTCATGCTCAAGCGTCCGACGTTCGCCGTCACCGCCAAGGGCGGTCAGGCGCTGCCCAACTATTCGGCGCGGCTGGCGCGCAAGTTGATCGGCATGGGTCTGCTGGAGGCGATCGACGAACGCACCATCGTGGCCCGCGCCGATCGGTTGGACTGCGACAAGGACGGCATCTCGGGCCGCCCCAGCTACATCATCGAGCCGAAGACCAACGTCCTGCGCCTCGGTCGCATGGGCTGGAAGGCCGAGAAGTCCAGCGTCATGCACCAGGTCGCCGACGCCGCCGAGGCCGACCTTGGCGTCGGCACCAGCCTGATCCCCGATTCGACCGGCAAGGTCGAGCTGACCGACGCCGAGCTCGTCAAGCTGACGACGTACATGCGCCTGGTGGGTGTGCCGCCGCAGCGGGACGGTGAAAACCCCGACATCCGGCACGGCGAACAGCTGTTCAAGACCGTCGGTTGCGCCAAGTGCCACGTCACCGACGTGCTGACCGGCACCAGCCACCCCTTCGCCGAGCTGCGCGGGCAGGCGATCCGCCCGTTCACCGATCTGCTACTGCACGACATGGGGCCCGATCTGGCCGACAACAGCGGCGTGGTCTACCAGGAAAAGGTCGACGCGCCGGCAGCCGCGTCGGAGTGGCGCACGCCGCCGCTGTGGGGCATCGGCCTCTACCAGATCGTCAATGGCCACACCGGCCTGCTGCACGACGGCCGCGCCGCCAACGTGACCGAAGCGGTCCTGTGGCACGGGGGCGAGGCGACCGCCGTCAAGGCGCGCTTCACGGGGCTGCCGGTGGCCGATCGCGCGTCGCTGCTGGCGTTCGTCATGTCTCTTTGAGCCAGCTACTCGATCACCCCAAGAAACTCCAGCACCACGCCGTTGGTCCAGCCGAAGCCGATCTGGTTTTCGCTGTAGCCGAAGCGGATGGCCGACGCGACGTCCGAGGTCGCGCGGACCACGTCGTATTTTTCGACCACGGTGCCGTTCGTGGCGAACTCGGAGGCCACCAGCGCGACGAACGCGCGGGCGATCCGTCGCGCATCGGCGCCATACCCGTATCGCTGCAGTCCGCGGACGGCAAACCACTGCAGCGGCGCCCAGCCGAACGGGGCGTCCCACTGGTTGCCGCTGACGGTCGTGCTGGTGACGATTCCGCCCGGCCGTTCCAGCTGCCCGAGGTTGCCGCGCACGCGCGCCGCCTGCGCGGGCGACGCCAGACCGGCCCACAGCGGATAGAAGGTCGTCGCGAACGGATACCGGCGCCGCCGTCCGGTCTCGAAGTTGTAGTCGAAGTAGAGGCCAGCCTCGGCATCCCAGAGATAACGATCGATGAGCTGCCGCCGGTTTTGCGCCCGCGCCGCCCACGCCGCCGCCGGCTGCGGCCGTCCCAGCAGTGTGTTGATCTCGGCGGCCTCTTGTTCCATTTGCGCCAGCAAGACGTTGAGGCACACCGGCGCGTAGTGGATGATGTCGACGGCGAAGGGGCCAAACCGGTTGGTCGGATCGAACCCCGACTCGCGCATCGACCGGTCGCCCTTGTAGAACAGGGGCAGCAGGACATCCTTTGCGCGGTCGTAATATTTGTCGACCGGATAGTCGGTCACGGCAACGCTGCGGTAGTAGGCCCGCACGCGGTCATAGTGGGTCCGCCCCTCGGCGTCGCGCTCGCCGCCGACGACCTCGGGCGCGGGCCCGTCGCCGCGATCGAAGTAGCGGGACAGACCCAGCGACGGGATGAGATGCGGCGGAGCCATCCACAACGCGTAGGTCTGTTCGATGGCCGGCAGCGCGGCCGCCAGCCAGGCGCGATCGCCGGTTGCCCGGAACACCGCCAGCACGGTCTCGGTCAGCAGCGGGGGCTGCGACCGCGTCAGGTAGTAGGTGCGGTTCGCGTTCAACACCGCGCCGTAATGATTCACCTCGTACAGCAGGTCGTCGGCGACGTCGCGTGCGCGGGCCACCTCGCCGTCGCGGAGCAGCCCCAGCACGATGAAATAGCTGTCCCACCCGTACATCTCGTTGAACCGTCCGCCGGGCACGACATAGGGCCGCGGCAGATACAGCAGGCCGTGTTCGGCGATCATCTGGCGATCGGCGGGCAGCGTGCGCAGCACGACCTCACCCCGCTGCGCCACGTCGAGCTCCGTCGCCAGCTGCGCCTCGGCGCGGGCCCGCTCCGCGTCGCTGGCGACGTAGACCACCCACGGCGACCCGGCGGCGTGGGCGACCTTTGGATCCTGTGCGGCCGCGACCAGATCGCGATGCGACCGCGTGAGGCTGGCCCAGCCGTGCTTGATGTAACCACGCAGCGCCGCCAGGTGTCCGGTGTCGAGGGCGACCGACAACGGCGGCGCTGGACCGCGTGGGGGCGCCGCAGGTCCGCGCGCGACACAAGCCGTGACGAGCAGGCCGAGGATCCCGCGCCGCGCCCGCATGAGCCGATCATTCTAGAGGAAGGGACCCGACACTCACAGCCCTAGCAGGATGTTGGAGACGTCGTAGAGGACGTCTCCGCGATGGCTGACTGGAACCGGGCGCGCGTCAAGCTGGGCGCCGCCCACGTCGATGTCTTCCAGCAGGCGGTTGTATCCGAGGCCCATCAGGGTGCGCAGATTGATGGTGTCGTAGAGGTTGTATTCCGCGAACAGTCGCAAGGCGCGTTTGTCGCCGCGCTGGCCATGCCGCCACAGCCACACCGCGTCCCACCCTGTGATCCCCGCGAGGTGATCCGGT
>DASRQT010000484.1:0-6840 GCA_035696485.1 Polyangia bacterium
GTATCTCGTGGCGCAGGCGTGTCGGTCCCGAGAGATCCTTCCGTATATTGAGGAAGCGCTCGAACAACCCCTGAACCTCGGGGCTCTCGAACAGGTACACCCGCGCCCGGACGATCACCTCGGCGCCGGCCTTCAGGTCGACGCCACGCTCAGAGGCGGGCATGCGCATCCCAGAACCTCGATAACCGGCCTCATGGCGCAGGCCCGGCGCCGTGACCAGGAAGGTCGCGGCCAGGCGGTCGTCGCTCTCCTCGACCGCGATTCCCGAAATCCCCAGGGCGGTCGTGACGTCGGTCAGGATCCACATGCCGTTTCGTTCACGCGGCGCCTGGAAACCGACTGCCGGCGTGGTCAGATCGCTGGCCAGCACCTGGAGCTGCGACGGACCCGCGCGCAGGTTGAGGCGCGGAATCTCCGAGACAATGGTTGGCACGTTGGGACCGATGTCGGCGGGTTCAGTCAGCAGCGGCGGATAGCTGATATGGCGCGATTCGAAGCGATTTCCCCGGTAGCAGGTTCCCGGAAGCAGTACGTAGTTGTCTTTCGACCACCCGGCGACAGTAAGGGCCAGCGCCACGCGAACCTACTACATCTTGCCCTTGGTCAGCTTGAACTGCAGGTGCATATCGATCGCGTCAGGACGATCGCGGACTGCGTCGGCGCGGGCAGCGATCGTCCACGACGTGCCATCGATATCGGCGCGTGCCGTCCTTCCCCCGTCGAGCCCGACGTCGACGGCATGTACCGGCCGCGCCCCGTCATAGCTGACCACCCGCGCTGAAACCGCGATCTGCCGGTCCTGCAGCCGTCCCCACAGTGATTGGGACTTGCGGGCCGGGCCGGCCGCGCCACCATCCAGGTTGCCTGCCAGAAACGCGGCGGTTGTAGCACCGGCGGCGCCCACGCGTTTCAGGAAGCCTCGTCGTCTCATCGCGGCCCCGTTAACATACCGCATCTGCTAATCTCAATCGCGGCCGTGAGAGGTGTTGCTCTGTTGCTCTGTGCCGTAGCGTGCGTCGGGAGTTGTGGCTTCGCCAAAGTGGGAGTGGGAGGCACCGCCTCACTGCAGGCTAACGTGGTAAACGAGCGGCCAGGGGCCGGGAGACAAACACGCGTGAAACTGACCCTTCAAAATGGCTTGCGGGTGGTTCTCGAGGAGAACCACGCTGCGCCGGTGGTTGCCTTCCAGGCGTGGGTTGGCGTGGGCTCCGCCGACGAGCCGCCCGAGCTGGCCGGCGTCGCGCACGTCTTCGAGCACATGTTGTTCAAGGGCACGGCGAAACGCGGCGTCGGCCAGATCGCGCGCGAGGTGGAGGCGGCCGGGGGCGACATCAACGCCTGGACCAGCTTTGACGAAACCGTCTATCACCTGGTGCTGGCCGCGCCCTTCTTCGACACCGGCCTCGACATCCTGGCCGACGCGCTGACCAACCCGACCTTCGATCCAGCGGAGCTCGAGCGTGAACGGAAGGTGGTCCTTGAGGAGATAAAGCAGGGCCTCGACAGCCCCGAACGTGTCGCCTCGCAGCTGCTGTTCTCGGAATCCTACAAGGTCCACCCGTACGGGCGGCCCGTGATCGGCAACGAGGCCACGGTCGCCGCCCTGACCCGGACGCAGATCGTGGAATTTTTCCGGCGCCACTACGTCGCCGGCAACATCACCCTGGTGGTGGTCGGCGATTTTGACGCCGCCGTCGCGCACGACAAGATCGCGCTCGCGTTCGCCGGATTGCCGCGCGCGCCCGCGCTCCCGGCGCGCCCGCCCGAGCAGGTCCAGATCGCCCCGCGCATCGCCGTCGCCGGGCGCGACGTGCGCGAGGCGCAACTGCTGTTTTCGTTTCACACCCCCGCGATCACGCACGGCGACGTGGCGGCGCTGGATCTTCTGGCTGTCGTCCTGGGACAGGGGGAGAGCTCGCGGCTCAACCTCGAGGTCGTGCGCAACCGCCAGCTGGCCAGCAAGACGAACGCCTACATGTTCACCTCGCGCGACTCCGGTCTCCTGGTGGTCGGGGCGGCGTTGCCTCCCGGCCGGCTTGACGATCCGGCGCGCGCCGTGCTGGACGAGGCCTTCCGTCTGACCCGGGAGGAGATCTCGCCCGACGAGCTGGAAAAGGCTCGCAACATCCTGGAGAGCGACCTCATCTTCGACAAGGAGACCGTCCAGGGTTACGCGCGCAAGCTGGGCTTCTTCACCTGCGTCGCCGGCGACTCCGATTTCGAGGACGCCTATTTCGCCCGCCTGCGCCGCCTGCAGCCGGCCGACCTGCGCGCGGTGGCCGCCCGCTATCTGCGCGCCACCAACCTCACCGTCGCCGCGCTGCTGCCGCACGCCATGCTCAAGCGCAAGGACAGCGGGGCGGCGGCCGTCGCCGCGCGCCTGGAAGCCATCGCCGCCGCGGGCGAGACCCGCGCTGATCGCCGCGTCGCCCGGACGCCGACGCCAGCCGCCGTCGAGGAGGTCGTCCGTACCGTGTTGCCGTCGGGCCTGCGCGTCCTGGTCATGCGAGACAGCACCGTCCCGGTGGTCTCGGTGCAGGCCATCTGGCCAGGCGGCCTTCGCTATGAAGACGCGCGCTCGAATGGGATCTCGAATCTCCTGGCTGCGTTGATGGTGCGCGGGACCAAGACCCGCACCGCCGAACAGATCATGAGCGAGATCGAGGGCACCGCCGGATCGCTGGGCGGCTTCGCGGGCCGCAACAGCTTCGGCGTCAGAGCCGAGTTTCTGTCGCGTCACTGGGAGCGCGGCTTCGAGGTCGTCGCCGACTGCATTCGCAATCCCAGCTTTGCCGAGGACGAGATCGAACACGAACGCCGAATCGTCCTCGACGAGATACGCGCGCAACAGGACAACCTCGGGCAACTGGCGTTCCGGCTGTTCCACGCCACCTTGTGGCGCAAGCATCCGTATCGCCTCGAAGTGCTGGGTACCGCCGATTCGGTGGCGTCGCTCAGCCGTCGCAAGCTGGTGGAACACTATCGCCGTCACTATGGCGTCGGCGGGCTGACCATCGCGATCGTGGGCGACGTCGACGCGCAGCGCGTGGTGGCCAAGATTCAGATGCTGCTCGGGGACGCCCCCGTCGGTGTCGGCCCGCCCCCCGCCGTCGCGCAGGAGACCGTCCGGCAACAGCCGGCCGAGGTCTTCCAGGCGCTGACCAAGGAACAGGCTCACGTCGTGCTCGGCTTTCCCGGCACCACCCTGCGCGATCCCGATCGTTTCCCGCTGGAGATCCTGGCCCAGATCCTCTCGGGGCAGGGGGGACGTCTGTTCGTCGAGATGCGCGAGAAGCGCGCGCTGGCATATCGGGTCAGCGCATTTTCTCAGGAGGGAATCGATCCCGGATATTTCGCCGTCTACATCGCGTGCAGCCCCGAGAACCTCGACGAAGCCGTTCGCGGTATCCGCGCCGAGCTTGCCCACGTCGTCGCCGACGGTGTCACCACAGAGGAGGTCGAGCGAGCGCGCAAGTACCTGGTGGGGACCCACGCCATCGGTCTTCAGCGCAAGAGCGCCATCGCCGCCGCGCTGGCCTTCGCAGAGGCGTACGGGGAAGACTGGCGCGCCTATCGCCGCTACGCCGCCGACCTCGGCAAGCTGACGCCGAAAGACATCCTGCGCGTGGCGCGCAAATACCTCGACAATCAGCGCGAGGTGGTGGCGGCGATCAAACCCCAGGACAGCTCACCGGTGGCCAAGGCGTCCACCAAGAGCGGGGCAGGGCAGCGCGCCGCCGCGCGGGCCGGCGCCAAGACGGCGACCGCCGTTCCCGCCGTTCCGACCGCGGGCAACGTCCAGGAAGGTGCGACGGAGGTTGGGCGCCCGTCCGCGCCTTGAACCGAGCCGATGTCGGTTTGCGCGGCCTGCTCGTGGGAGGTTCAGCTTGAGGACACGTTCTGTGCGCGTTGCGGCGCCCCCGTCGTCGATCCGCTGATTGGGGCGGTCGTCGGCGATCGCTACCGCATCGTCAGCCGCATCGGCGTCGGCGGCATGGGCGCCGTCTATCGCGCCGAGCACACCATGATGCGCCGCGATCTGGCCGTGAAGGTGCTGTTGTCCGAGCTTGGCGGCCAGCAGGAGTTTGCGCGCCGATTCGAACGCGAGGCGGAATCCGCCAGCCGGCTGACCCATCCCAATATCATCAATGTGACCGATTTCGGGCGCGCGCCCAACGGCTCGCTGTTTCTGGCAATGGAGTTCCTGGCCGGCGAATCGCTGTCGTCGCTGATAAGCCAGGGCCCGCTGCCGCGCGATCGGGCGCTTGCGATTGTGCGCCAGATGCTGCGTGGTCTTGACCACGCCCACGGCGCCGGTGTCGTTCACCGCGACCTCAAACCCGACAACATCATGCTGGTCGAACGCGACGGCCAGAGCGACGTCGTGAAGATCCTCGACTTCGGCATCGCCAAGGTCACCGAGCCGACGTCGGGTCACACGGCCCTCACGCAGGCCGGCGTCATCTTCGGAACCCCCGAATATCTATCGCCCGAGCAGGCGCTGGGCGAACCGGTCGACGCGCGCGCGGATGTTTACGCCACCGGCGTCATCCTCTACGAGATGCTGGCCGGCCGCCGCCCCTTCGAATCGGAGGACAAGGTCAAGATCATCTCGATGCATCTGGCGCACGCGCCGCCGCGCATACGCGAGATTAACCCGACGGTGGACATCCCGCCCGCCCTGGAGCAAGTGGTCCTGCAGGCGCTGGAGAAACACCGCGAGCACCGCTTCGCCAGCGCCACCGCGTTCCTGCAGGCCCTCGACGAATCGGAGCTGGGGGCCGAGCCGCAGCTGCCGCTGGAGATTGGCGCCACCATCCCGCATCTCACCGCCCTTCCGCTGGGGCGAATGCGCGCCCTGGTCAACCGCCATCGCCGCGGCAGCGTGGCCGCCGCGGTCGCGGTCGGGGCCATCTGCCTGGGCCTGGGCGTCTTTGCCGTCCGGGCGTCGCGCAGCGGGAACGCCGCCCTCCGTGGCCAACCCGCCCAGCCGGTCGCACCAACGCCGGAGGTGGCCAGTCGCCTCAAGAAGGTGGAGACCCTGCTCGAGGCCGGGAACACCGTCGGCGCGCGCCTGTCCCTGGAACGCGATCTCGGGGAGCGCCCCAGGGATGCGCGCATCCGCTACATGCTGGGGCGGGTCGCCTTCGCCGAGAACCGCCACGGCGAGGCGCTCGCCGACTACCGCGAGGCGATCCAGCTGGATGCCGGCTTTCGCGGCGACGCCGTCCTGCTTGATCACCTGGAGACGGCGCTGGCAGAACCCCGCTACGCCGACGCCGCGCTTGACCTGGCCGTCGATAGGATCGGCGCGCCCGCCGTCAAGCTGCTGGAGAAGGTCGCCAACGAAAGCTCGGACGCCACCCGCCGCCTGCGGGCGGCCTCCGCGCTTGACGACATGGGCCAAGGTGATCGCGTCGACCGCGTCTCCCTGGCGATGCTGCAGCTCAAGAAGGCGTCAAGCTGCGAGGAGCGCAAGGTCTACGTCGAAAAACTGCGCGACCTCGGCGACGCGCGCGCCCTTCCCGCGCTAAAAAGTTTGCGCGGGCGCGTTTTCGGCCGTCTCATCCGCGTCGGCGGTTCGAACACCAGCTGCATGAAAAAAGAGCTCGTCGCCGCCATCAAGGCGCTAGAAACCAAGTCGTGAGTCCGAAGCTCCTCATCAAGAACGATCCACGGAACCTGCTCACCAGCCTGGTGCTGGTCTTTCCGCTGTTTCTCGTCTACCAGGTCGGCGTCCTGTTCACGCTGCCGATGCTCAACGGCGCCGATTTCCTGACCGTCTTCCTATTTCGCCAGCTGGGCCTGACCACGCCGGCATACCTCGCGTACATCGCCGGCGTGGCCGTCCTGTTCGCTATCGCCGTCGGGGTCCTTCGCCGCCGCCAGAAGTTCGACCCCGCGCTCATCGTGCCGGTCTTGCTCGAAAGTGCGATCTACGCCCTGACCATGGGGTCACTGATCATCGTGGTGATGACCAACATCTTCGGCATCTCGCCGCGCCTGGCCGGCGGCGCCATCGGCGAGCAAGGCCTCGGAAGCCGCATCGTCATGTCCCTGGGCGCGGGCGTCTATGAGGAGACGGTCTTCCGGCTCGGGCTGCTGTCCGGCCTGGCCGCGCTCGGCACCAAGGTTCTCGGTCTCAACCGGTGGGGGGCGGTCGCCTCGGCCTTCGTCATCTCGGCCCTGCTGTTCTCCGCCATGCACCACATCCCTCCCTACGGCGACCCCCTCCGCCTGGGCGTCTTCACCTTCCGCGTCCTGGCCGGCCTCTGCTTCGGCCTGCTGTTCTGGTTCCGCGGCTTCGCCGTCGCCGTCTACACCCACGCCCTGTACGACGTCTACGTCCTCGTCGTGCGCTAGGCGTCAAGGCAAAGGCGAGCGCAGCGCAGCTCCGCCGCGCGGAGCGAGGGGGGACCGGGGGCGTGCGAGCGGCAGCGAGCCACGCCCCCGTCAGATCGACCCGCGCTACTTCTTGCTCTTCTTGACCGCCTTGGGCGGCGGCTTCACAGGCTTGGCGGCCGCTCGCTTGGGCGCGGCCTCGCTCACGGCCCTGGCCGGCTTTGCCGTCCGCGCAGCCGCGGTGGTCTTGGCGGCAGGGGACGTCTTGGCGGGGAGCTTCTTCTTGGCGGCGGCGGCTGCGGCGGCTGCCGCAGCGGCGACTGCCTTGGCGGCGCCAGCCGCAGCGGCGACCGTCTTGGCCGCGATAGCCGGAACCATGGCCGCCTTGGCGGGCTTGGTCGGCTCCTTGACCGGCTCCTTGACCGCTTCCTTGCCGGCCTTGCCTTTGGCGGCTGCCGCCTTGGGCATCTTGGTGTTGGACGGGCGGCCATCGCCTTC
>DASRQT010000485.1:0-14012 GCA_035696485.1 Polyangia bacterium
GCCATCCCCCGCGCCATCAAATTGATGAACGAGTGGGGCATCGACGGCGCGGTCAACCTGTCAGGGATGTACCCCGGCCCGCCCTACAACGCCCTCGAGCTGCAGCTGTCGGAGGCGAAGAAGTCCGACGGCCGCGTCGTCGTCTTCGCCAATGCGAACTTTCGCCTGGTGCGCACGCGCAAGGACTACGGCCAAGCCATGGCCGACCTGCTGGCCGAATCACGCCGCATGGGCGCGATCGGATTGAAGATTCCCAAGGGCCTGGGCCTCGGCTATCCCGCCAGCGACGGCAAACACCTGCTGGCCATCGATGACAAGGGGCTGGATCCGCTGTTCGAGAAGGCCGGCGCCCTGGGCATGCCGGTCGCCATTCACATCGGCGATCCCAAGGCGTTCTGGAAACCAGCCACCCCCGCCAACGAGCGCTGGGACGAGCTGCGCGCTCACCCCGAGTGGTCGTTTCACAACGAACCCGTCCCGTCGTGGGCGGAGCTCTACGCCGCGTTCGAGCGCCGGGTCGCCCGCCACCCGCGCACCACCTTCATCGCCGTGCACTTCGGCAACGATCCCGAGGATCCCGACCGCGTCGCGCAGATGCTGGACCGCTACCCCAACTTCTTCATCGACACCGCCGCGCGCATCCCCGAGATAGGACGCCATCCGGTGGAGAAGATGCGCCGCTTCTTCGACAAATATCAGGACCGCGTCCTGTTCGGGACCGACACCGGCATCGGCACCTCGGCCGACGAGATGATGTACGGTTCCAACGGCGAGCTGCCCCCCACGCGCGACGACGAGTTTCGTTTCTTCACGTCGACGTGGCGTTACTTCGAGACCCTCGACAAGCAGTTCGAGAGCCCCACGCCGATTCAGGGGCGCTGGAAGATCGACGGCGTCGGCTTGGCCCCGGCCATCCTGCGCAAGGTCTATTTCGACAATGCCGCGCGCCTGCTGCGCTGGCGCCCGCCGGTGAGCGTCGCCCCCCCACCCTGACGCATCCGCGCGAAAGACCATGTAGGCGCTTGACTGGAGGGTCCGCCCTCCCATAATGGCCCCCTCATTCCGGAGTAGCTCAGGGGCAGAGCAGGCGGCTGTTAACCGCCGGGTCGGGGGTTCGAAACCCTCCTCCGGAGCTCGGGCGCGACGCGCCCTCGCACCGTCGGATGTTTTCAGCGGCCGCGTCGGCGCCTTTGGCGCCGGCGCGGGCGTCGAAACCCTCCTCGCTCCCGAACGCCGGCCAGATCGGAGGGAAATATCGGGGGGCGTTGCTTGTGCCTCAGGGCCTGGCGTGGCGATGGAATATTTCCCAGGCCACGGTGGGGATGGGCAGGCCGGAGGCGGCGGCGGGGCCGTAAGGACGAGTTCATCATCCAGCCGTATCCTCGTATCGCGAAAGGCGGGCGAAACAATTCTCACGCAGATCAAGTCTGCCAGCCCGATACCAGCCCTGACCGGCTCCGCCCTCCGGATGAGCTGGTCGGCCCGTTCCCGGAATGTCGAGCGCTTGTCGAATCGCGCCTGGAACGTAGGTTGAACTTACTACCTCAACGATTCGCTCAGGGGGACCGCAATGGCCGACGCCCGTATCCAAGACTATGCCCTGATCGGTGATGGCCGATCGGCGGCGCTGGTCTCCAATTCGGGCTCGATTGACTGGCTCTGCTGGCCCCGTTTCGACAGCCCGGCGCTGTTTTCCGCGGTTCTCGACCCCGATAAAGGTGGCTGCTGGCGGATCGCGCCGACCGCCGCGTTTCGCACACAGCGCGCGTACGCCCAGGATTCCAACGTGCTGGTCACGACCTTCCAGACGTCAGCCGGCAGCGTGCGCCTGACCGACCTGATGCCGGTGTTCTCCGAGGAAGACAAACAGCGCACGCTCGTCCCCGAGCACGAGGTCCTCCGGCTGGTCGAGGGAATAGAAGGCGAAGTCGAGCTCGAGGTTCAGTTTCAGCCGCGCCCCGACTATGGCCGACGGCTGCTTCCGTTGCGGCGAACGAAGACGCTGGGAATCAGGCTGGAGGACGGGCCCCACCTGTACACGCTGCGAGCCGACACCGAGCTCCAGGACGACGCCAGCGACGGCGTCAATCGTAGCTCGCTGTCGGCCCGATTTCGCATGCGTGCCGGCGAGCGCCGGCATTTCTCACTCACCTACGATGCGGGCGGTCCCGCCGTGCTTCCACCGCTCGGCAGCCATTCCCAGGACGCCGTCGACCGCAGCAACCGCTGGTGGAGCACCTGGGCGCGCCGCTGCGCCTACGAGGGTCCCTATCGTGAGCAGGTCATTCGAAGCGTTCTGGCCCTGAAGCTGCTCTCGTTCGCGCCGTCGGGAGCCATCATCGCCGCCCCGACGACCTCGCTTCCCGAAAAACTCGGTGGCGACCTCAACTGGGACTATCGTTTCTGCTGGGTCCGCGACGCCTCGCTCACGGTGCGCGCGCTCTTCGACCTCGGCTACCAGGAAGAAGCCGAGGCGTTCGTGAGCTGGCTGCTCATGTCGACCCGCCTCACGCGCCCGCAGTTTGCGGTGCTCTACGACGTGTACGGCGACCTTCCGATGGACGAGGAGATCCTGCCGCACCTTGCCGGTCATCGCGGCTCGCGGCCCGTCCGAATCCGCAACGCCGCCGCCGGCCAGCTGCAGCTTGACGGCTATGGCGAGGTGATCGACGCCGTGGTCCAGATGTGTCGCCGCGGAACCAAGCTCGACCGCGAGATGCAGACGATGCTTCGCCAGCTTGGAACGTACGTCTGCGAGAACTGGCACCGTCCCGACAACGGCATGTGGGAGCCGCGTGGCGTGCCGGCCCACCATGTCCACTCGCGCGTCCTGTGCTGGACCGCCCTCGATCGGCTGCTTGAACTGGTGCGAATGGGGGCGCTCACTCGCGTTCCCGAGAAGATGTTCGCAGAGAATTGTCGCAACATTCGCCGGGACATTGAAGGCCGCGGCTGGAATCCGGCCCTTCGCAGCTACACGGACGTGCTCGGCGGCGATCTCGTCGACGCCAGTTTGCTTCTCATGAGCTGGTACGGATTCTCCAAGGCCAGTGATCCCCGCATGCAACACACCTTCGCCCGCATTCGCCAGCGCCTTGAAGTTGCCCCAGGGCTCTACTACCGCTACGAGGCCAGTCGCACCGACGGCGAGGGCGCGTTCGGCATCTGCGGCTTCTGGGCCGTCGAGTTCCTGGCGCGTGGCGGCGGATCGCTCGACGATGCCCGGCGCTGTTTCGAGGGGCTGCTGGGGTACGGCAACGACGTCGGCCTGTTCGCCGAGGAGATCGCGGTCGAAACCGGAGAGGCGCTGGGGAACTTCCCGCAAGCCTTCACGCACGTCGGTCTCATCGGCGCCGCGCTGGCCCTCGAGGAGCGGCGACGAGAGGAGGAAGCGACCCCGTCGTCAAAGCCACACTGGGGGCCGGCCCAGCAATCGGAGCTCTCGCCATGAACTGGTTCAGCTGGCTCTGCTGGGGCTTCGTGGGGACCGTCATCCTGACGACGCTGATGTCGGGGGGCCAGGGGCTTGGCCTGACACGAATGAACATGCCGTACATGCTGGGCACAATGTTCACGCCCAGTCGCGACCGGGCGAAGGTTTACGGCGTCGGTCTCCATCTGCTTAACGGGTGGATCTTCTCGCTTGTCTACCTCGCTGCCTTCCACGCGACCCACGTCTTCACGTGGTGGCTCGGCGCCGGGATTGGCGTCGTTCACGGCGGGTTCGTCCTGGCCGTCGCGCTGCCGGTGCTGCCGGGGATGCACCCGCGGATGGCCAGCGAGATTCGCGGTCCCACCGTCGTGCGGCAGCTAGAACCGCCGGGGTTTCTCGGGCGAAACTACGGGGCTCGGACGCCCATGTCCGTGCTTCTCGCCCACGTCGTGTTCGGGATCATCCTCGGTCTCGGCTATACGCCGTTCTAGTGCCGATCGCCAAAGCTCAGATCGGCGCGGGCGCGGCGGTCTCGTTTGGGATGGCGTCGCGCGGCCGGCTGCCGTTCTGCTGCAACTCCACCATCAGCGCTATCATCTCGCCGCCGAGGGCCTCCAGTAGCCCGGAATCCATCGTCTTGCGTACGATCGGGAACAGCTTGCGCTCCTCGTCATCCTCGGCGTGGTGCTGGATCACGGCCTTGAGCATCAGCAGCTTGTGGTCGAAGCTGTCGTCGTCCACGCCGGTCTCCATCAGCTCGACCAGCAGGCGTTTCATTTTCAGGTGTTCTTGCGCCGATTCGTGCACCAGCTCCGCCGTCGCTGCGGTCTTCACGCTGGGATAGAAGATCTTCTCTTCGATGGTTGCGTGCACCGCCAGCATGTCCGCGAGGTCGCCGAACAGGCGGCCCTTGTAGTCACCGTTGGCGTCCTGGATCTGGGCAAACAGCCGTTCGACGTACCGGTGCTGCGCCTTCAGCAAGACCAGGGCGTCCAGCGAATCGTCGTCGTCCAGTTCGGCAGACAGCCGTTCCAGGCCGCCGCGGACGGCGTCGGTGATTTCCCGCAGAAACCCCCTCGCCCGATGACCACTTGCCGACTCACGCGCTTTCCGCTTCTTGTCCATGGACGAGTCCTCCCTTTCAGGGAACCTAAACATCGCCCCCGAGGGTGGCTACCGCCCGCGAAGGCCGCTGAGGCGAATTCTGCCCGTGGCCAGATTGACAGCGGCGTCGGCGCGCCCCCAGTCTCACCTTCATGTCGGACACCAAGCCCGCCGGCCGCGTCGCCATCGGCGTCCTGCTGGCGATCTCATTTGCCTTGGTGGCGGCGGTTCACCTGCCACTGTGGCAGCCGTTGCTGGTGGCCGCGGTCATGGCCGGAGCCATGGCCGACTGGCATGACAAGCTGGCCGCGCGCCTCGGTCGGCGGCGCAACCTGTCGGCGGCCACCTTCACGGTGGGGATGGTTTTCCTGATCCTGATCCCGTTCACCGCGCTGGCGATCTTCAGCGTGAAGGAGGCCATCGACGTCAGCGGCGTGGTTCGCAAGACGTTGAAGGAAGCCGGGGGCGAGGTCGAGGGTCTGCGGAAGATTCTGCCGGACAGCATCGAGAAATCCGCGGAACGGGTCCTGGGCTACCTCCCGCCCAGCGTCAAGGATCTGGACGCGCGCGTGTCGGCGGGAGGCGGTTGGCTCCTCAGCATGGCGAGCAGCATGGTTTCGGCGGCCTCGCAGTTCACGTTCTCCCTGGTGATGATGCTGATCGCCTTCTATTTCTTGCTGCGTGACGGCCAGCAGCTGATTCACTGGATCGAGTCGGTTTCGCCTCTGCCACCGCGGCGCACGACGGAAATTCTGTCAGAGTTCCGTACCACCTCCCGTTCCGTCCTGGGGTCCAGCCTGGTAACCGGTGCGGTGCAGGCCGCTGTCGCCACCGGTGGCTATCTGATTGCCAGGGCGCCGAGTCCCGTGTTCTTCGGGCTGCTGACGCTGTTCGCGTCGTTCATCCCCTCGGTCGGAACGTCGATCGTGGCGTTGCCTCTGGCCGGACTGCTGTTCCTGATGGGGCATCCGTGGTCGGCGCTGTTCCTGGCGCTGTGGGGACTACTGGCGGTGGGGCTGGTGGACAATGTCGTGCGCCCGATCCTGATCAAGGGCGGCAGCAACCTGCACGGCGCAGCGGTCTTCTTCTCTTTGATAGGCGGCATCGCCGGCTTCGGCGCCATCGGCCTGATCCTTGGCCCCCTGGCGTTGACCTTCTTCGTGACCGTGGTTCGCATCGCGCGCCGATAGTGCTGGTTGTGCCCGGCGGGCGCGGCGCGAGCGTGGCGTTCGCACCACAGCGACGGCGGTGCCGCCCTTGTCGTCGCCAGCGGGAGACTGCAAACCGCAGGATCGCGGGCCGTTGCGACGTCCGCGTGTTGGCATCGGTCGTGAATTGAACGGCCGCAGCGATGCGCCATCCTCTGCTCACGCCGCGTTTTGTGACCTTGGTCGCATTGATCGTCCTGGTGCAAACCACCGCTGGCTGCCTGTCAAACGAATACCGCATCCCGTCGACGGAGCTGCAGCGACTGGCGGCGCTGCCCCCCGAGGCACGCGGCCAGCACGTGCGGGTGATACAGGCGCTGGGGGAACGTCGCAGTCCGGCGCTCGGGTCGACGGAGCACGAGCTGCCGCCTGCTCCGCCCCCCGAGGATGCGGCCACCGAGTGGGAACAACCGCCCACCTTCGACTCCAACGCGCCGGTCAACGTCGACGTCCAGGTCATGCTCAGTGGGCAACGGAAACAGGTCGGCGTCGGGCGTGGCCCCCGACCGGTCGGCGATGGCGGTGGCACGCGAACCGCCAGCGGATGGCGCGGCAGTCCGCCTGGATCTTCCGGCTCGGGGTTCCGCGGCACGCCACCACCCTCGGGCGGCGGTGGCGTCGGAGGCGGGGGCGGCGGCAGGTTCAGCCCGCCCGGCGGCGGCAGTAGTGGAGGTGATCACCCCGAGGCCCTCGTGGTCCTGGCCGTGATCGTCGTGGCACTGGCGGCCGTCGCGTCCGTGTTCCTGGTTGCCAGCGAGGGGATGCGCTTCGACGGATTTGCCGAGCTCGACCCCGAGCAGACGCTTTACCTCAAGACCGACCGCGGTGAAGACAAGATCGTCACGCTCAGCACGCTGTCGGTGCAGGACGCCGCGTCGGCCGAGGAGGCGCTGGTGAAGGACGACGAGGGCTTCGGGCTGCGCGAGCTGGACGCCGTTCCGCTCAATCGAAAAGGAATGGCGTTCAAGATGGATCTCGGGACCAGCGCATTCTCGCTGGGCCAGTATTCGGTCAACGGTCTGGCCTCCCACATTCAGCTGGGGTATTTCCCGACCCAGACCTTCGGACTGATGGTTGACGCCACGCTGAGCGGCGCCGGCGTCACCGACATCATCGCGGGCGACGTGGGCCAGGTGCCGGAGGGGACGCTGATACGGCATTCGCTGGCGCTGGAGCTGCAAGCGTTCCCGCTGGCGGTGGGCAGATTTCACCTGGGTCTGTTCGGCAAGGGCGGCGTCGCCGTGATCGGACCGGCGAGCAGTCCCGAGACCGGTCCCGTGGCGGGTGGCGGCGCGTTGATCGAGATCGGGGTGACGTCACGTCTGGCGCTGACCTTGCGCGGAGGCCTGGACGCCGCCCGTCTGGACAGCGGCTGGTCGCGCGCCGGTGTGCTGACGGCAGGTGTTTCGATCTATTAACGCGCTCCGGATCTGGCAAGCTGCCGCCCATGAACCCGGACGGCAGGGAAGTCGCGCTGCCGATCCAACCGCTGCCGTTTCGGCTGCTGACGCGCGCCGTCCCGGTTCGGCGAGAAGAGGTCACGGCGCTAGTGTGGTCGTTCCTGTATTTCCTGTGCCTGCTGGCCAGCTACTACATCCTGCGCCCGCTGCGCGACGAGATGGGGATCGCCGGCGGCGTGCAGAATCTCCCCTGGCTGTTCACCGGGACGTTCGTGGCGATGCTGGCCGCGGTCCCGCTATGGTCGGCGCTGGCGTCGCGCCTGCCGCGCGGACGGCTGATCCCCCTCGCCTACCGATTTTTCATGGGCAACATTTTGCTGTTCTTCGTGCTGTTCCAGCTGGAGGGGGCGGAGGTACACGCGGCACGCGCGTTTTTCATCTGGACCAGCGTCTTCAACCTGTTCGTGGTGTCGGTCTTCTGGTCGTTCATGGCCGATCTGTTCACGCACGAACAGGGGAAACGGCTGTTCGGATTCATCGCGGCGGGGGGCAGCGCCGGGGCGCTGCTGGGGCCCGCCCTGACGACCATCCTGGTGACGCGCCTCGGGCCGGTGAATCTGCTGCTGCTGGCGGCGGCGTTGCTGGAAGCGGCGACGCTGATCGTCGGCCGGCTGGGCCGCATTGCACGGCAACATCAGGCTCCCGCGCGCGACGGTGACGCTGCTCTCGGGGGCGGCCCGTTCTCGGGCATCGGGCAGGTCTTCGCCTCGCGGTACCTGCTGGGGATCTCAGCCTACATCTTGTTCATGACCATGACCGGGACGTTCGGCTACTTCCAGCAGGCGCGCATCGTGGCCGGCACGTCATTCACGCCGGCCGCGCGCACGGCGCTGTTCGCGCAGATCGATCTGCTGGTCAACGCGGTCACCATCGTGACGCAGACGTTGCTGACCGCGCGGATTTTTACCCGCCTGGGCCTGCGATTTGCGCTGTGCCTCATGCCTGCGCTCAGCTCCGTGGGCTTCCTGGCCCTCGCGGCCGCGCCGGTGCTGAGTGTGCTGGTCGCTTTTCAGGTGGTGCGGCGCGCGCTGGAATACGCCATCTCGCGCCCGGCGCGGGAGGTCCTTTTCACGGTGGTCAGCCGCGAACAGAAGTACAAATCCAAGACGTTCATCGACACCGTGGTTCATCGCGGCGGCGACGCCCTCAGCGGCTGGACGTACACGGCTCTGTCGGCGCTGGGACTGGCGCTTCCGACGCTGGCGCTGGCGGCTGTCCCGTTGTCAGCGCTGTGGGTGGTGGTCGGCCTGTTCCTCGGTCGCCGCCAGGATCAGCTGGCGAAGGCTGCCCCGGTTGTTAGTCTAAAAGCAGGTGATCGTGCTTGATGAGCCTTCGCGACGACGTCTCCTGGGTCTGGGTCTGTTTGGCCTTTCGCTGTCGGCGACAGGCCGCCGGTTGTTCGCGGCGCCGGAGCCCGTGCGGGGGCCCGGCACAAAGGCAACGCGCATGTTGACGCGCAAGATCCCACGAACCGGCGAGGAGCTGCCGGTCATCGGCCTCGGGACGTGGCAGACGTTTGACGTGGGCAACGCCGACGCCGACCGCGCGCCGCTGCTGTCGGTGCTGCGGACCTTCTTCAACGCCGGGGGACGTCTGATCGATTCGTCGCCGATGTATGGACGGGCGGAATCGGTCGTCGGCGATCTGCTGGCGGCCGCCCCGCCGGTCTCCCCGGGCGTTTCCCCATTTCTGGCGACCAAGGTCTGGACGTCGGGGCGAACGCGCGGTGAGGAGCAGATGCGCACGTCCATGGAGCGGATGCGAACCAAGAGAATGGATCTGATGCAGATCCACAACCTGGTTGACTGGCGAACCCAGCTGACCACGTTGCGCGCCTGGAAGGCGTCAGGGAAGATCCGCTATCTCGGCGTGACGCACTACCAGCTGGATGCCTTCGACGAGCTGGAGGGCATCATCAAGAAGGAGGCCATCGATTTCGTGCAGCTGCCCTACTCCATCGCCGTGCGCAAAGCGGAAGAGCGGCTGCTGCCGGCGGCGGCTGAACACCAGACTGCCGTCATCGTTATGCGGCCGTTCGAAGGGGGCTCACTGCTGCGGAACGTCCGCGGCAAGCCGTTGCCGGATTGGGCGGCGGAGCTTAGCTGCACCAGCTGGGCGCAGGTCTTCCTGAAGTTCATCCTGGGCCACCCGGCCGTCACCTGCCCCATCCCCGCCACCAGCAACCCTGACCATATCGCCGACAATGTCCTGGCCGGTGTCGGGCGGATGCCGGACGAACCGCTGCGACGCCGGATGATTCAAGACCTGGGCGTCTGACCGGGCAGCACGACCTGGTCGGGAAGTTCGTTCCGATCAACCTTGGGGTTAAAAGGAAAAATGGACGCCAGGCGCTCGCCCAGCGCCTGCACGCCGCGAACGATCCCGTCGGTCAGCTGGCCGCGGCGAAAGTCGGCGCCGATCACGGCCGCGACCTCGTCCCAGACTTTTTGCGTGACCTTGTGATCCACCGCCGCGTCGCCCCACAGCGCGAACCGATGCCTGCGGGGTGCGACGAACAGCAACACGCCATTGCGCGCGGCGGTTCGGTCCATCCGCAAGCGCGAAAATACGCGCTTCGCGGCGCGCGTGATGTCGCCCCAGAAGTAAGTGCGCGCTATCGCGACGCGAATCTCGGATGATGTTTGTCGCTCGGCGGTGCGAATCGCCTCCTCGACGCGCCCCAGATCGATGCCATGAAATAACCGGGGCGCGGGCGCCGGAATCACAGACCCCGTCGTCGAGTCCCGCGTCACCATGATCCCGACGCCCCACCGCCGCCGGAGCTGCCGCCGCCGCCCGAAAAGCCGCCACCGCCTGAAAACCCGCCGCCACCGCCGCCGCCCCAGCCGCCGCGGCGCCGGCCCGAACCAATGTTGAGGATGAGCATCGCGGCCAGGGCCGGATTGGTGATCAGGAGCCAGAGGAAGAGCAGGGCCACGAGGCCGCCGCCGACCAGCGTCCATACCGATGTCTTCCCTGGTGGCGCGGTTTCGCCCGGCGGCGCCGCCGCATCGCCGATGGCGCGGGTCAGGGCCGTAATGCCCTCGCGCACGGCGCCGTCGCGATCGCCGGCCCGGATACGCGGCACCAGCCGTTCGTTGATGATGCGCGATGCGATCGCGTCCGGAACGCGGTCCTCCAGGCCATAGCCGACCTCGAGACGCAGGCGGTGATCGTCACTGAAGATGAACAGCACCAGGCCGTCGTCGATGCCCTTGCGTCCCACTCGCCAGCGTTCAAATGCCCGGGCCGCCCAGTCCTCGATCGGCACGCCCGCCGTGGTGCGATCGATGTAGACCAGCACCTGATGCCCGGTACGGCGGGCGTATTCCCTGAGCTCGGCGTCCAGTGTCTGGGCGAATCCCGGGCTCAAGAACGCCGCCCGATCGGTGAGCCACTGCGTGGGCGGCTCGGGAATCGGCACCGCCGCTGCCGCTCGTGCTTCGGACGCCGCCAGCGGCGCCGGCGCGGCGCGGACGACGCCGGCGACCAAAAGCAGCGCCAGCGTCGTGCCGCCGTCTCGCACGGCGAGCCTCGTCAGAACTTCACACGAGGCGCCGTGTCAGCCCCCGCCTGTGCCTTGAAGTAAGCCTTCTCGGAGAACCGGCTGCCGAAGAAGCCCGCCATCACGACGGTGGGAAACTTGTTCCGCTCGGTATTGAACTCTTGCGCCACCTGATTGAAGCGCATGCGTTCGACGGCGATCCGATTCTCCGTGCCCTCGAGCTGCGCCTGCAAATCGCGAAAGTTCGCCGTCGCCTTGAGGTCGGGATAGCGCTCGACCACAACCATCAAGCGCCCCAGCGCCGACGACAGCTGCTCCTGGGCGCGCTGAAAATTTTCCAGCGCCTTCGGATCCTGGGGCGCGGCGGCGGCCGCGCTGGTCGCCTGCCCCGCCCGCGCGCGGGCCTCGGTCACGGCCGTGAAGGTGTCCTGCTCGAACTTGGCCGCGCCCTTGACCGTCTCCACCAGATTTGGGATCAGATCGGCGCGCCGCTGGTAGGCGTTTTCGACCTGTGCCCACTGCCCCGACACGGCCTGATCCAACCCGACCAGCCGGTTGTACGACCGCACGCAGGAAAAGCCCAGGATCGCGGTCAGCGCGACGACTCCAATCAGGATTTTTCGCATGTTGGCAAGAACATAGGCACGGCGACCTCAACGACAACGGCTGCGGCGCTGCTTTCGCTCACCCCCAGGTGGTGGCCGCCCCCGCAACAAGCGAGTCTGGATAGGCATTTGCCGTTTCTGGTACTAGGGTAACCGCCGATGTCAGCCTCCCCCTCCCCTCGTACCCCCGCGGCGCCGCCGGCGCGCGAAGGCGGGCGGATCCTGGTCGATCAGCTGAAGATCCATGGTGCCGATCGCGCCTTCGGCGTCGCCGGCGAATCATTCCTCGCCGTGCTGGACGCGTTCGTGGACGTCGACATTCCCTTCATCGCCTGCCGTCAGGAAGGCGGCGCCGCGATGATGGCGGAAGCCCACGGCAAGCTCACCGGCCGTCCCGGGATCTGTTTTGTCACCCGCGGTCCCGGCGCGACCAACGCCAGCGCTGGCGTACACATCGCCCACCAGGACTCGACGCCGATGATCCTGTTCATCGGTCAGGCCAGCCGCGCCGTGCTGGATCGCGAGGCGTTTCAGGAGGTGGACTTCCGGGTCATGTTCGCGCCGCTGTGTAAGTGGGTGGCGCAGATAGACCGGACCGAACGCATCCCCGAATACGTCAGCCGTGCCTTCCACGTCGCGACGTCGGGACGCCCCGGCCCGGTGGTTCTGTCTCTGCCCGAGGACGTGCTGACCGAGATGGCTGCGGTGGCCGACGTCGGCCGGTATCAGGTGATCCAGCCGCTGGCCCACGAATCGCAGCTACGCGAGGTGCGCGATCGCTTGATGGCGGCGCAGCGGCCGCTGATGGTGGTGGGCGGCGGCGGCTGGAACACGCAAGCATCGACGGATCTGTCGCTGTTCGCCGACGCGTACGACCTGCCGACGGTGGCGTCGTTTCGCTGCCAGGACTATCTGGACAATGACCACCAACGTTACTGCGGCGATCTTGGCCTCGCGCTCAATCCCGTGCTGGCGGAGCGCTTCCGCCAGGCCGATCTGCTGCTGGTGGTCGGCGCGCGGATGGGCGAGGTCAGCTCCCGCGGCTACACGCTGATCGAATCGCCGACGCCGCGCCAGACGTTGCTGCACGTCCACGCCGACAGCGGCGAGCTCGGCCGGGTGTTCCGCCCGGCGGTGGCCATCAACGCCAGCGCCCCGTCGTTCTTCGCCGCCGCCGGCGCGCTGCCGCGGCTGGCGTCGGCGCCCTGGCGGGCGTGGTCGGAGGCCGCGCGAAACGACTATCTGGCATGGGCCAAGCCGATCGACAGCCCGGGTCCACTACAACTGGCGCCCATCGTGGCCGCGCTGCGCGAGGCGCTGCCCGCCGACACCATCGTCAGCAACGGCGCCGGCAACTACACCGCGTGGCTGCACCGGTTCTTCCGCTTCCATCGCTATCGAACCCAGCTTGGCCCCACCTCCGGGTCGATGGGTTACGGCCTGCCGGCGGCGGTCGCGGCCAGCATCATCCACGGCGACCGGCCGGTGGTCTGTTTCGCGGGCGACGGCTGTTTTCTCATGCACGGGCAAGAGCTGGCCACCGCCGTTCAATACGGCGGCAAACCGATCGTCATCGTCGTCAACAACGGCAGCCTCGGCACCATCCGCGCCCATCAGGAACGGCGCTATCCCGGGCGTGTCAGCGGCACCACCCTGCACAATCCCGATTTCGCCGCGTACGCGCGCGCGTTCGGGGCGCATGGTGAGACCGTCACCGCCACCGCCGAATTCGCGCCCGCCTTCGGACGCGCGCGGGCCTCGGGTCGCGCCGCCGTGATCGAGGTGAAGCTGGACGTCGAGGTGTTGACGGTGTCGGCGACGCTGAGCCAGATCCGCGCGGCGGCGATTAAGGGTAAAGTCTGAAGATGTCCCTGCAGGGCCAGGGCCGCGTCGCCTTCGTCACCGGGGGATCGCGCGGCGTCGGCAAATCGATCGCGCTCGGGCTGGCTCGCGCTGGCTGCGACGTGGTGGTCGCGGCCAAGACCATCGCCCCCGACCCGCGCCTGCCCGGCACCATCCACGAGACTGCGCGAGAGATCGAAGCCCTGGGGCGGCGCGCGCTGCCGCTGCAGCTGGACATCCGCGACGACGACGCCGTCGAGCGCGCGACCAAGGAGGCGCTGTCCACCTTCGGGCGCGTCGACTTCCTCATCAACAACGCGGGCGCGCTGTTCTGGCGCTCGCTGGCCGACACGCCGATGAAGCGGTTCGACCTGGTGATGGGCGTCAACGCGCGCGGCGCCTTCTCGTGCACGCATCACCTACTGGGCGCCATGCGCCAGCAAAAGTTCGGGCACATCCTGATGCTGTCGCCGCCCATCGACCCCGAGGGGGCGGCCGGCAAGATCGGCTACGCCATCAGCAAGTTCGGCATGACCCTGATCGCGCACGGGCTGGCCGAGGAGGTGCGCGACGACAACGTGGCGGCGAACGCGCTGTGGCCCGCTACGATGATTGAAAGCCTGGCCACCATCAACTGGGGGTTGGGCGACCGGACCTTGTGGCGCAAACCCGACATCCTGACCGACGCGACCCTGCGCATCTTCGCCAAGGAGCCGCGGACGTTCACCGGCAACGCGCTCATCGACGAGGATTTTCTGCGCGGCGAAGGGGTCACGGATTTCACCGGTTACCGCTGCGACCCGAACCACGAACCACCCCACGTCGGGTTCGACTTCAAGACCCCGGGCGGCTGAG
>DASRQT010000486.1:0-11739 GCA_035696485.1 Polyangia bacterium
GCCCATCTCGACCGAGACCGTGCCATCGCGGAAGGGTCTCTTCAGTTTCACGGCGACCAATCCGTCGGCCGTCAGCGTGACGTGCTCCTGCGCGATCGGTCTCAAGACATACTTGAACCCGGTGGCTGACCCTATCGCGCCAGTGCCTTGGCCAGGCGGCGCGGCAGGCTAGCCTGTTCGATCTCTTCCAGCGGTTGCGGCAGGGCCAACGACCAGTTGGGCCAGGCGGTGGTGGTGCCGGGCATGTTGGGGCGTTCGGGGACGGCGACGGCGTCGTCCAGCGTGGCCAGCAAGACGCGTGAGGGGGCGGTGGCCAGCGTCCGGTAGGTCGCCTCGATGGCGTCCTCGACCGGCGCGTCGGCGGCCAGATCGCTGCTCTCGGCCAGCTTCTCGCGCAGGGCCTCCATGCCGGCTTCGTTGGGTAGGAGGCCGGCGGTTTTGCTGTCGGCGACGTCGCGGCCGGTCCACACGCCGGCAACCGTGGCCAGATCGTGGGTGGTCACGCTGGACAGGGCCAGCTCCGGGTACTGCGACGGTGGGTTGGGCTCGAAGTACATCAGCCGATAGGACAGCATGTTGTTCTCCGCCAGGCGCTCGCGCACGCCGTCCTCGACGGTCCCGAGATCTTCACCGATGATGAAGGCGCCCGCGCGGTGGCTCTCGATGGCGACGATGGCCAGCAACTCGTCGGCGGCGTAGCGGACGTAGGTCCCGCCCGCGGCGCCCAGTGCGTGCGGGATCCAGAACAGCCGGAACAGGCCCATGACGTGGTCGATGCGCAGGCCGCCCGCGTGGCGCAGCATCGCGCTGATGGTCTGGATGAACGGGCGGTATCGCGCCGCCCGCAGCAGGTGCGGGACGAACGGGGCCAGCCCCCAGTCCTGGCCGTTGGCATTGAATTCGTCGGGGGGAGCGCCGACCGACATCCCCTTGGCCATCAGATCTTGCCAGCACCAGGCGTCGGCGCCGGCCACGTCCAGACCGATCGGGAGATCGTGGATGACGCCGATCTCCACCGAGGCGGCCGCCAGCTGCCGGTCGATCAGCCACTGAACCCACGCGTGGTAGCGGACCCGTCGCGCTTCCTCGGTGATGAAGGTGGTCACCCCCGGCGCGTTGGGGCGGCGGAGGTCGGCCGGCCATTGCCGCCAGTCGCGCCCGTGACGCTGGGCCAGGGCGCAGTACGCCGCGAACTGGGTCAGCGCCTCCCCCTGCTCCCTCCAGTAGCGGTCGAACGCCGGGTCTCCGGCGAAGCGTTCAAAGATCGCCTCCAGCGCCTCGGTCTTCAGGCGCCAGACGGCGTCGCGATCGATCCGTCGCGTGGTGTTGAGGGCGCGGCCGGCGTTGGC
Source organism: Polyangia bacterium (assembly GCA_035696485.1). Taxonomy (GTDB): domain Bacteria; phylum Myxococcota_A; class Polyangia; order Fen-1088; family Fen-1088; genus DASRQT01. The sequence continues at coordinate 1,350 of DASRQT010000486.1, forward strand.
GGCCGTCTCCAGCAGCGGGCCCAGCGCGCCGGCCCCCGGCACCTCTTCGATGCGCAGGTAGAGCGGGCTGCGAAAGCGGCGGCTGCTGGGGTAGTAGGGCGAGGGCTCGACCGGCGGCACCGGCGTCGCGGCGCTCAAGGGATTGATCATGACCACGCCGGCGCCCAGGTCCTGCCGCGCCCAGCGTCCGAGCCGCCGCAGATCCGCGAGATCACCGATGCCCCAGCTGGCGCGCGACCGTGCCGCATAGACCTGAACCGCCAGGCCCCAGGTCCGTAGCTCCGCCGGCAGATAACAGGTCCCGGGGCTGACGATCAGCAGCGTCTCGCCCAGCAGATGGTAACCAAACGGCAGGTCGGGCGGCAGGACCGCAGGCACGTCCAGCACCGTCCCATCCTCCAGCGTCAGCGTCGAGGGCGTGGCCACGGCGCGCGAATCGCCCGGGCGCAGCAGTCGGATGGACGTCGGTGGCGGATGGTCGGCATCGACCGACATCCCCATCGCCTTCAAGATCGCGTCGTGGGTCTCTGGCGAGGTCTCGTGCTCTGCGCCCAGCGCGTCGTGGTAACGATCGTCGATCCCGAAACGGTCTGTCGCCATCCAGCTAACGGCCCCAGACGTCGCGGACCTGCTGCTCGCGGCGTGCCGACCGCCCCGACGCCAGCGCTTCAAACAGGAGGCCGCGAAACACCATGGCCCAGTGGAGAAACAGCAGCATCACGGGCGCCAGAATCAGCGGGATGCGGCTGACCAGCTGGGCGATTCCGGTCAGTGAAAACAGCGACTGCAGGCGGATCAGCTTCGCACCCAGCTCGGGCGCATTCAAGAGTCCGGTGGGGAAGAGCACCAGCGCGCCCAGGATCAGATTGGGAATCAGCCACTCAAGCCCGTACTTGGAGATAAAGCGGCCTGAATCCGCCAGCAGCGCGAACGACCGCGACGACCCGAGGTAGATCAGCTCCGGGACCGGGTTGAGGAACACCGCCATCGTCAACCCCACCATCACCTTCACGATGGCGCCCTGAGGGCCCATCCCGCGCGTGACCAGTGTTACCGCGATGTCTATCAACCACAGCGCGAACAGCACGCTCAGCACGTCCCATAGCCTGGCGCCGAAGCTTTGCTTGAGGTCGGCGAGACCGGGCGGGCGGCCGCCGACCGCCACCGACAGCAGGTGCAGGTAGCTCGAGACCAGCGCCGCGATCACGAACCCGGCCGCGAAACCACCCACCATGCCGAATGGCGCCAGCAGCCCGGACACCACCTGGGCGGCGATGGTGTAGACGAACACCAGCAACCCCACCGGCCAGGCCCGCAACGCGAGTCGCAGCGCCTTCCCGGCAAGTCGACCATAGAGGCGAAGTATCCCTAACACCGGACGAATCTACTCTGTCATCTCGAGATGAGCACGTCAGATGGGATGGGCAGGGGCGACGGTCGGATGGTACCTTATCGCGCTGATGGCGGTTCACGGTCGCTACACGATCGTCGGCAAATTGGCCGACGGCGGTATGGCGGAGATCTTCCTGGCTCTGCAAAACGGCATCGAGGGTTTCGAGAAGCCGGTGGTTCTGAAGCGCATCCTCACGGCCTTCTCCGTGGATGCCCAGTTCCGCAACATGTTCATCGACGAAGCCCACATCTCGATGACCTTGAGCCACAGCAACATCGTTCAGGTGCTGGATCTGGGAATGGCCAATGGTCGCTACTTCCTGGTGCTGGAGCTGGTCGACGGGTGGGACCTGGACAAGATCATCAAGCGGGCGCGCGCCAGCAACATGGTCTGGCCGACCGCCCTGTCGCTGTACCTGGCGGCCGAGGTTTGCCGGGCGCTGGCGTTCGCGCACGGCAAGTCGCGCGGTGGCAAGCCGCTCGGCATCGTTCATCGCGACGTCAGCCCCAACAATGTGCTCATCAGCGAGCAGGGCGAGGTCAAGCTGGCCGACTTTGGCATCGCCAAGGCGCAGCAGAAACGCGAGAAGACGGCCGCCGGCGTCATCAAGGGCAAGGTGGCGTTCATGTCGCCGGAGCAGGCGGCGGGCGGCGCGCTGGATCGCCGGTCGGATCTGTTCTCGGTCGGTTCGATGCTGTACCTGATGGTCACCGACAAGCTGCCGTTTGAGGCGCCCACCGATCTGGAGTCGTTGCTGCGGGTGCAGCGCGCGGAGTACCCGCCGCCCCAGGAAGCCAAGTCGACCGTCGGTGACGCGGTGGCGCGGATCATCACGCGCGCCATGCGCCGCGATCCGGGTGAGCGCTATCAAGCGGCTGACGAGATGCTGGCCGACGTCGAACGCGTCCTGCGCAACGACTTCCAGTCGGCGGGTCAGACCGAGTTGAAGTCGTGGCTGGAACAGCTGGCGCGTCGTGACGGCACGCCGACCATCGGCAAGACCGCGGCGCCCGGCACCAACGACAGCGGTGCCCCCGGCGAGGTCGTCGAGACCGATCTCAGCGCCGGGACGTCCTTTGAGCTGGGCGATCTGGACGCGGCGTCGGGGTTGACCGACGTGGCGCCGGGCCCATTTCCGACGCCGCCTCCCGTGCCCGCCAGCGCCGGCGCGCAGGCCTGGGCTCCGCGCCGCGCCGAGCGCACAGGGGATACCGCCATTGAACGGTTTCGCCGGCGTGCCGCCGGGCGCGGTTTCGGCGGGTTCTGGCTGGGGGCGCTATTCGCCTTGGCGGCGCTGTTCGGGGTCCGATACCTGTGGCAGTGGGCGGACGGACAGGGATGGCTTACCGGCCCGCCTCCGTCGGTGGCGTCCGTCGATGCCGCCGTCGTGGCCAATCCGGCGCCGGTCGCAGCGGCGGCGGGCGGGAGCGCTGCGCCGCCGGTTGCCGTCTCGGCGCGCTCCCCGGACCATGACCCTGCGTCCTTGCACAAGGATGCAATCTCGGGCGCGATCGCGGCGGCGGTGCCCGACGCACAAGCCGCGCCGGTTGCCAACGAGTGGCCCTACCGGCCGCCGCCAGGTCCTCCCCCCGTCGAGGTCGCTGTGCCTGTCGCGGCCGCAAAACCAGCCGACGACGACGATCCGGACGAGGAGGCGCTGTTGCGTGGGGCGGATCCCGATCCCGAACACGCGGTCATCGGTGAAGACGAGGCGGAACCGGCGCCGCCGCCACCGCCGTCAAAATCGGCTAGCAAGACCGCCGCGGTGGTCAAAGCCAAAACCGAGCCGGCGCGAGAGGTCCGCGCTGAAAACAAGCCAGCGCCGACAAAGCCGGGGGCCCCGCCACCGCCCGCGTCAGCGCCCGCCCAGGCTACGACGGCGGCGCCCGCTGCCGCTGCGACAACGATCTCGCTGCACATCACCACCAACCCGGTGGGCGCGATCGTCCGGACCAAGCAGCGGGTGCTGGGACGGACGCCGATCAACCTCCGCTTCAAGACCCCCAACATCTACGAGCTGACGTTCCTGAAGAGCGGCTACGTTCCCACCACCAAGAAGGTGTCGGTCAGCGGTACCCGCAACCGAGACCTGGCCGTCTCCATGAAGAAGCATCAAAAACGGGGCTATTTGCTGTTTCGCCCGCACCGATGAGCCGGGTTACGCAGCGCCGGCCGCGCTGGGGCCGGCCCGGCACGATTCGCCGCATGCCCGCAAGCGGGCTCCTGGCGGCGGCGGTGCTGGTCACCACCTGCTCACCGCGCGCGCGCAGCGATGCCGCCGATCGCCCGACGCCGGCCGCGCTGCGCGAGTCGGCGCGCGCGGCGCTGCGGCGCGCGCAGGCCCGGCTACCGTCGCTGGACGCGATCGCGCGTGAGGTCAGCTTTCCATCGCTCGAGATGATGGTCGACGATGGGGTCAGCCTCGAGAGCGTGCGCGAGAAGGCTGACGCGCTGGCCGCCGGCAGCGATCCCTTTCGCGGCGCCACCGGCGTCTTGATGAAGGCGTACCGATCGGACTTCGACGGCACGCTGCAGCCCTATGCGCTGGCCGTGCCCCGCGCGTATGACGCCGGGGCCAAGACTTCGTGGCCGCTGCTGGTCGCGTTGCACGGGGCCGGCTCCGATCACCGCCAGAACCTGGCGCGCGTGTTCGGCGTGCGTGGCTCCGGCGACGACGACGCTGTCTTCCGGGACCCCGCCTTCGCGAACGCGCCCATGCTGGTGGTCTCGCCGCTGGGGCGCGGCGAGGTGATGGGCTACCACGGCCTGGGCGAGGACGACGTCCTGCGCGTGCTGGCCGACGTCCGCCGCACGTACAACATCGACCCCGATCGTATCTATCTCACCGGCCTGTCAATGGGCGGTGGCGGTACCTGGCACATCGGCCTGCGCCACCCGGATCTGTTCGCCGCGCTGGTGCCGGTGTGCGGCGTGGTTGACCCACGCAAGTGGATCAAACCGCGCGACGCCGGGCTCTTTGACGACGCGACGGTGTCGCTGCAGCTGCCGCCCGGCCTGGCCGACAACGCGTCGAACCAACGCGTGTTCATCTATCATGGCGATGCCGACACGGTGGTATCGGTCAGTGATTCGCGCTTGCTGGTGAAACGTTTCGAGGCGCTGGGCTGGCTGGGCAAAACCGTGCGCTACGTCGAGCTGCCCGGCGTCGCGCACAACGCCTGGGACACCGCCTACCACGACGGCAACGTGTTTCGACTGCTGGCCGGCGTCCGCCGCGATCCGTTTCCCGCGCGCGTTGTGTTCAAGACACCGTCGCTTCGCTACCCGAGCGCCTACTGGCTGCGCGTCGATCGCATTGACCGCGGCGGCGTGCTGGCCGAGGTGGTCGGACAGCGCAACGGCCAGACGTTCACCGTCCGCGCGGACAACGTCAGCGCCTTTTCGCTGCTGCTGGATCCCAAGTTTGTTCCCGCCGCTTCGACCGTCACAGTGCACGCCGCACCGGCCGGCGCCGGGGCGTCGATCGCGTCCGCATCAACCGCGCCGCTGTACAAGGGTCCATCACACGCGGTGCTCAGCTTTGCGCGCGACAACGCCGGCTGGCGGCAGGTCGCGCAGCCGGTCACCGGGTCCCCGCCTGAACACGCGCCGGTCGGCCTGATGAGCCGCAGCCTGCCGCGGCAGCGCCCGCACATCTACGTTTACGGGACGGCCGGCTCGCCCGAGGTGAACCAGGAGGCCCTGTCGCTGGCGCGCGCGCTGGCCGACTGGGGACCCGGGGTTCGCGCGCGATTTGCCGTGAAGGCCGATCGAGATGTGACCGCCGAGGAGATCGCGACCCGCGATCTGGTGCTGGTCGGTAGCGGTCGCAACAACCTGCTGGTGCGTCGCATGGCGGATCGGCTGCCGATCGGCGACGATGCCTCGGGTGGCGATCGCGGCTATCGTCTGATAGCCCCCAACCCGCTGGCACCGTCGCGCTATGTGCTTGTGCTGGGCGCCGAGAGCGTCACCTCGCTGCGTCGCCTTGGCCGATTCATCGCCCCGAATCACGACGCCTGGGGTCCCGAGCCCAACCTCGACTACATCCTGTTCGACGATGCCGGCGATGTGAAACGCAGCGGCGTGTTCCGGGACGACTGGCGATTGCCGCGCTGACGCGACCGCCCGCGTCAGGCAGGTCGAGTCGCTCCAACAAGACTTGCCTGTTTTGTCGCCGCCGGCCCGTCAACACAGAGGGCGGAGTTTCAATGCGTCAACAGCCCGGCCTTGCTTTTGTGTTTCGACAGCAATTGACGCTGGCGCTGGTTGCCGTTCTCTCGGGTTGTACGTCCGCCAACCCTGGCGCGCCGGCGGCGCCGTCGGACGCGGCCATCGAAAGCGGGCGCCCGCCGACATCGTCCACCGGTGGCGCTGCGGGAACGGTGACGGGAGCGGGAGGACAGGACGCGGGCCTTGGCGGCAGCGGCGGCACCGCGGGAGCTCACCAGCCCGACGCGACGATGGTGACCACCGACGCCAGCGACGCTCCGTCTCCGCCCGTGCGCCCCGGCAAGGCGCTGATCTACATCTTCAGCAACCTCTACTTCCGGCACCCGTCGATCGAGCCCGCCGCCAACACACTGGCCGCCGCCCTGACCCCGCTTGGTTTCACCTCCGAGATCAGCAAGGACCAGGCGAAGTTTTCGACCGCGGGCCTCGCGGACTATTCGCTGGTCATCATGATTGGCTCTTGCGGCACCCCGCTCGGTCAGCCCGAGATGGCGTCAGTCGCCGCCCTGGACGCCTGGATCAAGGCCGGCGGCGGCCTGGTCGGCATCCACGCGGCGTCCGCCGTCGCATACCCCCCTTCGTCGAGGTTCGTCGCCATCATGGGCGGCCGGTTCGTCGGTCATCCAGGCAATCTTCGCCAATCCGTTTGCATGGCACAGGGAACTCACCCCGCCGTGGTCAATCTCCCGATGCCGTACACCCTGCGCGACGAGATCTACGTCCACGATGGATACAACCCGACCAATCAGGTCGACCTCCAGTGCGCCGGCGTGGACGGCGCTCCGCTTCCCATCGCCTGGCACCGAACCGAGGGGATGGGCCGCGTCTTCTACTCTGCGCTCGGGCACGAGCTCGACACCTGGAAACCCGACAGCGTCCACGTCAAGACCCACGTCCTTCCCGGCATCCTCTGGGCCGCTGGCCGGTGATCACGGGGAACCATCGTTACTCGCAGTAGCCGAGCTGGACCCAGGCGTCGCGCCAGTACCCCGTGCTTTCGTCCCCCGGCTGGTACGTCGGCAGCGGGCACCACCCTTCGTAGGGCCACGGGCGGCATTGGTAGACCCTGAGATCGGCGATCTGAAACACGCGGTCGCCGGCCTTGTATGCGGTGCCCGGCGTGTATCGGGCGATGACGTAGCAATTGAACAGCGTGGTCGGGCCGACCGGGCGCAGCTCGGCGGGCATCGTGTCGCGCACACCGCCGGCGTCACGCGCGCCGCCGGTATCAGTCGCGCCGCCGATGTCGACAGGCGTGCCGCTGTCCATCGAGGCGCCGCCGCTGCCGCCACCGCCGCCCATGTCGGGTGATCCTGAACCGGCATCATCATCGCCGCCGCTGCCGCCGGTGCCGATGTCCCCGCCGGAACCCCCCGGCGCAAAGCCACCGCTGCCACCGCTGCCGCCAAAGCCTCCGGTGCCCGGCATGATGAAGATGCCGCCGGCGTCGGGGCCGGCGCCCAGGCGAAACGGCTCGGCGGCGCGGCAACCGCACACAGCGGTGACCGTCAAGACCGTCGACAGCAAAACACCGCGCTTCATGACGGGCCCGTCATTGGACGACCGGAATGTTGTCGCGCTCGATGCAGGACGACAGGTCGAACAGCATGAACTCCAGGGCCTTCTCCTGCGGAGACAGGTCCTGGGTCATGCAACCAGTCGGAAACGGGAACCCGTTCTGGCCGGCGGGACCGGGACCGGCCAGCGAACGATCGCCCAGGGCGCCCGCCACGACGCCCGACGAGACGTGGATGTCGCTGAACACGACGCGCCCACACTGCATGGCCTCGGGCACTCCGATGGGAGTGTTGGTGGTCAGGTATTGAACCGACTGGGGCGTGTCGGAATAGATCCAGCGCTGCGCGACGTTCGCGTTGACCGAGCTGACGGTGTGGCGGGTTCCATTGATGGGCAGCTTTGCCCGCGTCGCCCCTGCCCCCACGTTGACCAGCCAGTCCGCCAGCGCCGCCCCCTTGGGAAACGCGGTGTCGATGTCGGACACAAATTCGTTCAGCGCCGGTTGATGATTGAACGTCGCGATGGTGGGGAAGGGCGCGGGCCCGTGTTCCAGCCAGTAGTTGTGCCAGTGCGACGCGAAGATGCGACCACCGGCGTTGGCGTAGGCCTGCATCGCCTCCAGGGCCGCCATCCCTTTGTTGGTGGGTTTCTCCGTCCCTTCGCACGAGTGCAAGACCAGATCGTACTTCTTGAGATTGTCGGCGCTGTCCCACCACGGAACCACGGGCGTGAACATCGCGCCGCCATTCATCGTGGTCGCGTATCGATCCGTCCCCTGCACCCCGGCGAAGAAGTTCACGCGGCCGGCGCCCGCCTCAGGGGTGAACTCGCTGTCCTCGAGTCCCACCTTGCGTAGCAAGCATTCCAGCGCATCGTGGCCGCCGGTGGTGACCGCGATCTTGGGAATGTGACCCTCGGTCTGGTTGCGCGGCAGGCGCGTCAGATCCTTGTCGGCGACGGCGGTGTTGACGCACGCGACGACGTTGTCGATCTTCACCTCGCGGCGCCACTTGCCGACCTGGAAAACCAGCGGGATGTTCTGGCCGACCGGAACATCGTCCAGGGTGAAGTCGCCCTTGGCGTCGGTGCGCGTCGAGACCACTGAATTCTTGATCAGGACCTGACAGCGATCGCAGGTGGCGCCGTCAACCAGCGGGTCCAGCGTCGCGTTCGGGACGTAGACGACGACGTTGTAAAGCGGGACCTTGCCGGCCGGATCCGTGACGGTCCCGCTCACCGTCGTCTTCTGTCCGGGAGCACAGGGCATCTGGCGGCAGCCCCCCTTGGTGCAGGTCGTCTGCTGGCAGGCCAGGTGCTGACAGCCACCGAACACGTCGGGGGTGCCCAAATCGGGTGCCGGCGCACCGGCGTCGCCGGCTGGCGGTCCACCGGCGGCCGAGCCGGCGTCGCCGCCCATGCCGCCATCGCCACCGCCGCCGCCGTCGGTGCCCGCGCTGCCGTCGGTGCCGGTTACGACGCGGGTCGTGGTCGCGTAACTACACGCAACCAGTGCGACCAGACCCACGACGCAGACCGCCCGCTCCAGGTGGCGGAAACCGGAGCAAAACATGATGCACCTTCCCGCGCGTAATCTAAGCCGTCAGCCACCCCGGGTAAACGAACAGGTGATCGGAAAATGCTCAAAAACCAGGGCATTCTTTGCTGCAGGCCGTCGGATCGGGCCCAGAGCCGTCAGATCTCATCGCGCAGCGCGGCGATGAGGCGGTCGTTCTCGTCGCGGCTGCCGATGGTGATGCGCAGCCGGGTCGCAAGCTCGGGCGTGTTCCAGTAGCGCACGATGACGCCGGCGGCCTTGAGCCCGCGGTAAATCGCTTCGGCGCGCGTCCCGAGATCACAAAGCAAGAAGTTGCCGTGTGCCTCCGGCCAGGTCACGCCCAGCGCCGCCAGGGCAGCCTGCACGCGCGCCCGTTCAGCCAGCGTCCGGGCGATGATCTCGGCATGATAGGCGCGGTCCTCCAGCGCGGCGATCCCCAGCGCCTGCGTGATCACGTTGACGTTGTAGCTGTCCTTGACCTTGTTCAGCTCGGCGACCAGCGTCGCGGCCGCGAACAGCAAACCCAGACGGGCCCCCGCCAGGCTGTAGCTCTTGGAAAAGGTTCGCAGCACGACCAGGTTCGGGTGTTGATCCAGCCACGGCAGGATGCTGGCCGCCGTGCCGTCGCCGGTGGCGAAGTCGACATAGGCTTCGTCGACGACGACCATGCCGGGGCTGGCGTCGCACAGCCGCCGCAGGTCGTCGACCGGGATCAACGTCGACGACGGGTTGTTGGGGTTGGCGATCATCAGGAGCTTGGCCCCCGAAGCCGCCAGGCCCTCCGGCAACAGCCACCGCCGGCCGCCGTCCTGGTAGTGAAACGGGATCCTGTCGATGGCGACGCCCTGAAGCGACGCCATCGTCTCGTAGAGGCCGTAGGTTGGCCACGGACAGGCCACCCGATCGCCGGCGCCGCCGTCCATGAACGCGCGATAGAGGATGGTCAAACAATCGTCCGAACCGTTGCCGGCCAGGATCTGTTCGGGCGCGACGCCGTGAACCGCGGCGGCCACCTCACGCAGGCGCCGGCTGACCGGGTCGGGATAGAGGCGCAACGAGTTGTCGGCGATCCGTGCCAGCGTCTCCATCACCCGCGGCGACGGAGGGTACGCGCACTCGTTGGTGTTCAGCTTGACCGCCCCCGGTACCTGTTCTCCCGGCGTGTATCCCGACATCGCGCGGATATCGGGGCGTAGCAACGCCCGCGCGCCGGCCCGCAGCGCCGCAGAATCGATCGTGGCGGTCTTTTTCGTGTCGGCGGTCATGGCGGCAAAAGTGGCCGAAATACTACCATTGCCGGGATCTCGTGAGCTGATGGCCACCCGGGGCATCAGATTTTGGAGGGGTGGTTGGCGGGCGTGGCGCGGATCCGCAGCCCGTGGCAGCGACATCGGGCGCGTTTGCCGTCGTCGGGGACTGGCATGGAGTGTGCTGCTGTGGGTTTTGTGGCAAACCTCTCTAGATCCCTGGCTGGCCTGATCGGTTCGATGGTCTTGATGTCTGGTTGCGGCGGGGGTGACGGTGGGGACGGTGGCAGCCCGATCACCGAGCGACCATCGCGCGCGGCGTACACCTGCAGCGTGGCGCGTGGGGTGACGGAGTACGCCCCCCGCACCTGGCAGTCATCGCCGGCGCTGGTGGTGTCGAGCGGTGGAGCAGCCTATCTCCTGCGCATCGAATCGATGCCCACG
>DASRQT010000487.1:0-18337 GCA_035696485.1 Polyangia bacterium
TCACGAAAAAGGGCGACACGGGAATGGACCAGAGCATCAGCTGGCAGATCGATCTGGGCGACAAGGTCGTGCGTTATCGCGAGCAGTCGTTCTCGGCGACCACCGGGATGCTGACGCTCGACGAGCACTGGAACCCTTACAAGCTGCACATCGATGACTCGGCGGCGCACCTGGTGCTCAACGCCACCTGGCTGGAGTCCTACGAGGAGACCAAGCTGGCCACCGGCGTGCAGGCGGTCACGACGCAGGAGCGCGATCGCTGGTCGGTGATCGCGCTCGCCGAGAAGGTGACCGTCCCGGCCGGCACCTTCTATGCGGTGGTCTTTCAGAAGATCGGCGGCACGTCGTCGAAGATGTACTGGTACGTCCCCGGCCTCGGGAAGGTCAAGGAGTCGGGCGGCCAGCTCGAGGAGCTGGTCAGCTCCGAAGTGACTCCGTGACCACGGTCGCGCGGCCCAGCTTGTCGCCGGGCACCGGAGACGAACAGGTCACGGCCGAGCGCGACGAGACCAAGTACCTGCTGCCGGCGGATCGCCTCGAGGGACTGGCCGCCGCGCTGACCAACCGGATGGCGCCCCACCGTTTCACCGGCGAGGGGTCGAACCGGCTGCCGGGCGCGCACCACTTCATCACCACCGTCTATTTCGACACCCCGTCGCGCGCCCACCTGCGCGCCGCCGCCGCCGACCCCGATCGCAGCGTGAAGATCCGCGCCAAGGAGTACTACGACATCCATCCCTCGCTGGCCGAGCTGGCGACCGATCCGAAACAGATCGTCCGTTACCAGCCGTGGCTGTGGTTCGAGCTGAAACGGCGCGAGGGCATCCACACCTCGAAACGGCGCTTTCGCCTGCCCAAGGCCGACGTGCCCTCATTTTTCGCTGAAGGGCGCGTGACGCCGCAGGCGCGAGACGGGCAAGCCGATCAACAGGTCGAGCTGCAGGAGATCGCCGACTACTGCAAGAGCCAGGGCGATCACCTGGCCGCCACGTGTCTGGTCAACTACCGCCGCCTGTCGTGGCAGGAGCCCGACGGCACCTTGCGGGTGACCATGGATCTGGGGCTGGCGTACTACGCGGCGCCGCCTGACCTGTGGACGCGGCGGCAGGCGCTGGTGCGCAGCACGCTCGGACCCGTGCGCGGCAAGGAGCCACGCGCCGTCATCGAGGTCAAACGCGTGGCGCCCGTGCCCGCCTGGCTGGAGGAGGCGCTGGCGCAATCGGGCGCCATGCCTGACCGATTCAGCAAGTTCGTCGCCGCCGGCCAGACGGTCTGGGGCGATGGCTGAATCGAGGGTGTTAGGGCGCCGCGCGCGTCTGGGAGCGCTGTGGGCCGGCAGCGCGCTCTTGATCGCGGTCTACCTGGCGCTGCCCGACGGCGAGGACGGCCTGCCGATGATCGCCGACGCCACCGTCCCCGAACCAGGCGCCGAGGCGCGCAAGCTGGAGGTGGTGCAGATTTCGCCCTCGGAAGCCCCACCCGGCAGCGCCATCATCGTCAGCTACCAGGGCGTCAGCCACGACGACGAGCCCAGGCTCCGGGTTATCGCCGGCAAGGAGGAGATGGAGGTGCTGGCGCGCCGGCCCGCCTCCATCGTCGCGCGGCTGCCCGCGGGGTTGCATCCGGGGCACCTCAAGGTCCGCGTCGCCGCCGGGGAAGAACGCAGCAAGCCCTACGACCTGCGCATCAAGGCGCAGAACTGGCGCAAGCCGTTCCGCAACCTGGTCGGCGGGTTCGCGCTGCTGGTGTTCGGCATCGGCGTCTTCGCGCGCGGCGTCCGCGAGGCGGTGGGCTTGCGCCGGGCCCATACGCTGGCCCTGCTGGCGCGGCGGACACCGGCGGCCTTCGGCTTTGGAACCGTGGCCGGAGCGCTGGTGCAATCGACGACGGCGGCGGCCGGCCTGCTGGCCGGGCTGGTTGTCTCCAGCCTGCTGGCCGTGGGGCCGGCGGCGGCGGCGTTCCTGGGAGCGCAGATCGGCGCGGCCAGCGCGCCGCTGCTGGTCACCGGTCTCATCGACCCGCGTGGTGGGCTGCTGGCGGTCGCCATCGGTGTCATGTGGCTGGGCCTGGCCTCGGATCGGCGCGCCACCGCCATGGGGCGCCTGGTGCTGGGGGCCGGCCTCATCGCGTTCGGCTTGCAGACGCTGCGCCCGGGTTTCGAGCCGTTCATCTCTGATCCAGCCCTGCTGCCGATCATGGACAGGTTGCGCGCTGACGGCGTCCTCGGCGTCGCGACCGCGGCGCTCCTGGGGGCCGCGCTGGTCGCCGCGTTCCAGGGGCCGGCGCCGGTTGTGGTCCTGGTGCTGGGGCTGGCGCAGACCACCGGGCACTGGGATCAGCGAACCGCCCTGGCGGTGCTGTCTGGTTCCGGTTTCGGTGCCGCGCTGGGGGCCCTGCTGACCATGCCCGCCGGACCGCGCTGCCGGCGTCTGGCCCAGCTGAATCTGGTTCTGGGCATCGCCAGCACCTTGATTGTCGCGGTCAGCGTCGACGTCTGGATCGGCCTGTCGGACTGGCTGGTGTCGGGCGCCCCGTATGAGGTGCGCTGGGGCAAAAAGCTGCTGATGCCGAACCTGGGTAAACACCTGTCGGTCGCCTTCGCGCTGTCACAGGTGGCCTCGGCCCTCATCTTGCTGCCTTTTGTCTCGCTGCTGGCAAGATGGTTGGAGCGGGTCTGGCCGGAGGCGCCCGGCAGCCCGCTCTTGAAGATGGGCGACGCGGCCGGCGTCGTCCGTGCCGGCCTGCAACGCGTGCTGGGCAGTCAGCGCTTCAGCATGGAGCCGCTGTCCGAGCTGGCGCTGGTTGGGACGCGTTCGGCCGGGCGGGTCGCCGAGCATTCCCTGGCCGACGCCCACGCGGCGCTGGAGGGGCTGATCGCCGGACCGGTCTCCGCGATGCCCAGCACGGCGGAGGGCAGCCTCCTCGGCCGGGCCGCCTTTGCCTGCCTGCAGCTGCAGCGTTCGCTCGAGGGGCTCTTGCACCAGGCGGAACGGATGACCGATGGGCGGGTGGTATCGGCGGGCGGCGCCGAGGTGCCGCCCCTACCGCGGGAAGCCGAGGCGATCCTGCGCGAGATGCACGTCCTGTTCACGGAGGGGCTGACGGCGCTGGCCGCCACCTTGGACAACCGCCAGCCGGTCGACATGGACCAGGCGCGTGCCCGGGAGATCGGTATGAATGGCCTCGAGGCCCGCGCCCGCGATGCCCTGTTGGCCAGCGATCGCGCGCCCGGCGCAGTGCGCATCCACCTGGCCGTGCTGGAGCTGGTCGATGCCTACGAGGCCGCCGCGAACCAGGTCTATCGCCTGGCCGAGGCGCTGGGCGAAACCTTCCGCCAGGGTAGCCTGGCCACGCCAGTTTGATCTAGTTCGGGACCGTGGCCGGGTCCCGCGCCCCCCCGCGAAGAGCTCGGCAGGCACCCTGCTGTCCCCCCCGCGGTCTAGCGACCTTTTACGGGATTCGAGATCGGTGTCGACCGTCGGTGGCGCGCCGGCATTTGCAGCACGACCACCGTCGCGTCCTGATCCTTGGCGCCGGCGCGCAGCAGGGCGTCGCAGATGTGCTCGGCGGTGTGCGGGGCGGCGGCCAGCAATCGGGTCAACGCGGTCTGCCCCAGAAGGTCCGACGCGCTGGCCAGGCGGTCGGTGATCCCGTCGGTGACCAGCACGATCGCGTCTTCCGGGTGGAGCTCGAGCGTCATCTCCTGGTAGACCTGCGACGCGAAGACGCCCAGCGGCATGCCCGCAACCGTGGCCAGGCTCTCGGTCTTGCCGGCGCCGCGTTTGACGAACGGACCGAGGTGGCCGGCGGTGGCGACCTCGGCCAATCCGCGACGCACGTCGATGCGCGCGCACACGGCCGTGACGAACTTCTCGTGGGTCTTGTGGTCAGCCAGCCAATCGTTGACGGCCGCCAGCACGGCCCCCGGCGCCTCACCGCGCGCCAGGTGCTGTCGCAGCTTCCAGCGCACGTCGGACACCGACGCGGCCGCGCTGGGGCCGTTGCCGCACACGTCGGCCATCACCGTCGAGACCGTGCCGTCGCGGTGCTGGAACACCTCGAAGAAGTCGCCGCCGCGGCCACACGGCGTTCGCTGCTTGGTGGCGACGCGCAGGCGTGTCCAGGTCGGCAGGTGCAGCAGCTGCTGGGTCCGTGGCTGAGCCTGAGCTGGTTGGGCGGGGGCGATCTGCATCTCTGACCCCAGCACTGAACCGAATTCAGTAACACTCATTACTTAATCAGATTAACACAAATTGAGCCTGGTCGAGCTTCAAAATGTGTCTCGTAAACACGTGATTATTAATGACTATTTCATGTATGTGGAAGAGGCATGGTGACTCACATGGCCCGAAAGGTCGTTCCCCACAGGTGATCCTCGGGCACGAAACCACTCACCATCCGGCGACCTATTTTCCGTGGTCAGCGACGGAAGATTCGCTCTCGATCGCCTCGCATTCAATTCGCGTGGTCGCAATTCTTCAATCGCATGGTCCGACGTGGTAGCGGAATGCTCTCGCGATCAACGTCACGCGGAGAGTGCCCTGCAGGTACTCGTCGCGTGGCGCTGAGACGGGACAAACGCAGGCGGCACAGGCAGCGAACGCCCAGCGCGTCTCGGTAACTGGAACTTTGCACGTTGCCCGATCGCGCTGTCGACGCGAAGAGATGAACCCGCCGGTGTTCGACGGGTTAGACGGATCGCGTCGCCAAATTCGCAATAATTCTAAATATTCAGTGGGCGTCAGCTTTGCCAATCCTCACGTCGAGCACACCGGAGGCGCCTGACCGGCGCTATTTCCGGAATCTGTCGTTAGTCGCCCGTTGCCGCGCCTTGCGATCGATGAACTCAAATCGCGCGCTGGTACCGTCGTCAGGGGCGGCATGGCGAGCTCGCCGGGCAAGGTGATGGCGTTCCGCCGCAGATCGGGTCAGATTTAAAAAACCAGTCCTGCGGAATCCCGTCTCCTCGCGGCGACGATGGCGGCTGCCGCGACCAGACCAGGAACCGATCGCGGAGAATCTAGGCCACACGGCCAGCCGCTTTTCATCATTTTTGTTTTTTCTTTCGTCGCTAGTTTTCCCATGCAATTACGGCGAAACATGGCTCGCCTGTGTGGGGGCAATGTTTTACGATTCGAAAGTTCGGCGCAGTTATGGCGGACCGATACCCGAAACGATTTGGAAAATATATTCTGCTCAAGCCTCTGGCGCGCGGCGGAATGGGTGAGATCCATGTTGCCGCCACCGGCGAGATGGGCGGCTTCGAGAAGCTGTGCGTGATCAAGAAGGTCTTGACCGAGAAGACCGATCGCGGAAAGGCCAACCGATTTCTCGACGAGGCTAAGGTCGTGCTGCGGCTGTCGCACGCGAACCTGGTCCTCACCTTCGACGCCGGCGACGTCAACGGCGAATTTTACATTGCAATGGAGCTGGTCGAAGGCAAGGACCTTCGTGAGATCTGGAACCGGTGCGTGCGCACGCAGACCAGGATTCCGCTGGACGTCGCGCTGCACGTCGCCCGCGAGATCGCGCGCGCGTTGTCGTACGTGCACAGCTACGGTGATCTTCACCTGGTCCATCGCGACGTCGCGCCGCCGAACATCCTGCTCAGCTATTTCGGTGAGGTGAAGCTGACCGATTTTGGTCTTGCGCGGAGTGTGCTCAAACAGGAGCACACGCAGCCGGGCGTGGTCTTCGGTCGCGCGTCCTATCTGGCGCCGGAGCAGGCGCGCGGCGAGATCGCCGACGCGCGCACGGACGTCTACAGCCTGGGCATCGTGCTGTGGGAGCTTCTGACCGGCCAGCAATTCTTGCAGCTGTCGAACCTGGATCCGGTGACGGCGCTGTCGCTGGTGCGGCACCCGAAACCGATGCCGCCGTCCATGCGCGCGCCCTGGATCACGCCGGAGCTGGACGCCCTCGTGATGCGCGCGCTGGCGCCTAACCGCAACCTCCGTTTTCAATCCGCGGACGACATGCGGCAGGCGTTGTCAGAGGTGATCACGCGGTCAGCGCCGCGCGCCGACGCCGAACGCGCCGCCGAGTTTTTACGCGGACTTTACGGCCACATCATCAAGGACGAGCGCGACGAACGCGAGCACCTGCTGAAGGACCGTCTGGCAGCCTTGAACCTGGCCTCCGCCGACGAGGACGAGTCGACTGTGAGGCTGGTCGCGGAGAGGCCGGTGGTCTTTGCACTGCAGGAACCGGAGCCGCCCCGCCAGGCCGCGGGCGTGCTGGACGGTGACTCGGTGATGGCGCTGCCGACGCCGCATCCGATCCTGCTCGGCGAAGCGGAAGAGCCGACGCGGATCTGGCGAAAGCGCGACTCGTCGTCGTCGGGCGGTGTCCGTCTGGTGTCATCGTCGTCCCCGACGCCGTCGTCGCCGCGAACTCCCGCGCCGGTCGTCACCGGCGATTTCCTGGGGCGCGTGATCGACGGGCGCTACAAGATCCTGCGCCAGATCGGCGAGGGCGGGATGGGCACCGTCTACGCCGGTGAGCACGTCGAGATCGGCAAGGGCGTCGCGGTGAAGATCCTGCACCCGGTTTATTCGCGGCAGAAGGATCTGGTCGAAAGATTCAGGCGCGAGGCGCGTGCGGCGTCGCGCATCGGCCACCCGAACATCGTCGACGTCACCGACTTCGGCACCACCGAGGAGGGGTGCGCCTACTTCGCCATGGAGCACCTCGACGGCATCGACCTGGCCGACGTGCTGTCACACGAACGCCGCGTCGAGCCGATGCGCGCGGTGCAGATCGGAATTCAGGTCTGCCGCGCGCTGCACGCGGCGCACGCCGCCGGCGTGATTCACCGCGACCTCAAGCCCGAGAACATCTTCCTGGTGGCGCGCGACGGGAAGGCCGACTTCGTCAAGGTGCTGGATTTTGGCATCGCGCGCAGCCTCAACCGCGGCTCGCGGCGGCTGACCAACCCGGGCATGGCCATGGGCACGCCCGAATACATGGCACCCGAGCAGGCGATCGGTGGTCCTGCTGATCGCCGCTCGGATATCTATTCGGTGGGCGCGTTGCTGTACGAGATGGTGGTCGGCACGCCGCCTCACGCCGGGATCGCACATCAGGAGGTGATGGCCGGGCGCCTGCCCGCCGAGCCCCGTTTGCCGAGCGATCTGCTGCCGTCGATCCCAAAGGATCTTGAGCAGATCATCCTGCACGCCTTGCGTCCGGATCCGGCGCTCCGTTATCAAACCATGGCGCAGCTGGAGTTCGAGCTGACCAAGAGCGTGTTCGGACGGCCGCGCGCGGTGGCTGAGCTCTTGGGATTGCGCGAGCATTCGCGTAGCGACACGCCCAGCGGCGCGCTACGTGAACGACGCAGCGGCACCCACGAACGCGTCCCCGACGAGCTGTGGGAGGGACCCGAGGCGGCCGCCCCCGCGCCGGCGGTTGACTCGGGGCTGGGTGTCGTCGTGTCCGCTCTCACGCGCTCATCGTCTTCGTGGACGGCGGCGCCCGTTCCTGCCTCTTCGTCGGCCTCGTCAGGTCCGCTGCCCTTTGGTGAAGGGACGCCGGTGCCGCGCGGCCTGCATGGGGATGCCGGTTCGGCTTCCGCCGGCATTCGAACCTGGGGGTCGCTGGCCATGGTCAGTCTGGGCGTCCTGTGCGCGGTCGTCGCCTATCGCAACGTCGCCTGGATCCGGGGCGAGATGGCCGCCTCGGCGCCGCGCAGCGCATTGCCGCCCAATGGGCAGACTCCCGCCGAGCAGCGCGCGGGGCGGCTGCGGTCGCTCGAGACCCAGGCCGAGGCAATGGCCACCGCAGCCTTGACGCCGGCGCAGGTGCCGCAGCTGCAGTACCTGCTGGCCGGGCTGGCCACCGAAGGGGCGCGATCGGCCGCTGACCGCATCGCCGGTGACGCCGCCGCCCGCCTGGGCAAGATGGCCGCCGCCGAGCTGGACGCGGGGCGCATCGACGCCGGCATCGAGACCTACAAGATGGTGCTGGCGCTAAAACCGGCCGCCGCCGGCCCCAGCGAGCTGGCCAGTGTCCTGCGCCAGCGGGGCGAGGCGGCGCTGTCCGACGGACGACAGGAGGAGGCCGCGCGCTGGGCCCGCGAAGCGTTGAAGCTGGCCGAGGCCGATCCGGACGCGCATGCGCTGCTGGGTGCCGCGCTGGCGGCGTCGCGCAACTGGGCCGGCGCCGCCGACGAGTACAGCAAGGCGCTGTCCAGCCGCCCGGACGACCGAAGCTTGCGGCGCTCCCTGGAACGGATGCGGCAACGGCTGGAGGTGGCGACGCGGCCGCGGCGTCCGGCGCCCGCCGCAACGGTTCCTCCACCGGTGCCGCCGCCACCGCCCGTCGGGGAGGATTCGCTGATGGCGCCGGGGACGGCGGCCTCAGCGGCGATTGAGCCGGCTGCCCAGAAGTAACAAGAGCTGCATCGCCAGCGCCCGGTCTCCCTCGATCTTGAGACGGCCGTCCAGCAGCGGTTGAATCGGGGGGATGGTCCCGCGGCGCAAACCATCGAAGGTCGCGCCGTCGAGACGGATGGTGGCTCGCGCCCGGCCGGCGCTGACGCCGGTGGCCCCGAACGCGACGTCGAACGCCCAGCGCCGCCCGCGCTTTCCCGCCACCTCGACCAGCACCCGCCCCGACACCTGGCGCAGAAGCTCGATGTCGCGCGGGTCGACAAACAGCAGATCCAGCGCGCTCCAGCCGGGTGGCAAGAGCTGCGGAAGGTCGGCGTCGGCATCGTCACCTGGCGGGGCGATCGCGGCCAGGAAATCGGCGACCGACTGCCGTAGCCAGACGTCGGGCGGCGTCCGGTCCGCCTTCTCGATGACCAGCTCCTCGTCGCGCGCCTGCAGATCCCACGCGCCGCCGCCCGGCCCCGACAGCGTGACCCGCACCACCGGCGCATCGGCCGGTGCCGTCCGCCCGGCAGCCCGAAACGCCGCCGGCAGCCAGTCATCAAAGAAGGACGCGACGGTGGTCCCGGCCGGCGGACGTTCCCAGCGACTCATCGCGAAAGCATGACTATACTCCGCGGACTTCCTGTTGGGAGGCCCCGCGTATGTCGTTCGTCGTTGGCCCGAAGACCGTGTTTCGTGTGCTGCTCTGGGCGGCGCTTTTTGTTGTGACCGCCGTCTTGAACGGGCGGTCCGGCGTGGCCTGGGCGCAGGCGCCGGCGGTGGGGTCGGGGGACTACCGGCCGAGCGACGGGGTCTTCATTCCGGGGCGCGCGCTGGCCGGGGACGCCGACGCCACCGCGGTGGAGGTCAACCCCGGGCAGCTGGGGTTTCTGGGCGGGTCCAGCCTGGTGCTGGTCGGGGACGCGGCGTCGGACACCGGGCCGTTGTCCGGGCGCGGGGTCAGCCTGATGGCCGGCGTTCCGCTGTTGCTGAACAGCGCCATCGGGTTCGGGATCCACGGGATCGCGAACGCGGTGACGCCCAACGCACTCGAGGTTCAGGCGCGCAGCAAGTCGCAGCTGGCGTATGCGTTGCGCCTGGGGCGGACATTGTCGGTCGGGGCGACCTGGGCGCATCTGTTCGGCGACGGTCTTTACGGGGGACTCGACACCTTTGACGCCGGTCTCAGCTGGCGGCCGTTCATCGCGGCCGGCCTGGGGCTGATGGTCCGCGATCTGACCGCGCCGTCGGTGGCTTCGGGCGCGCCGCGCTTGCCCCGGTTGTGGACCGGCGAGCTTCTGCTGCGGCCGATGGCGACCAACCGGATCGAGCTGGGTGCGGCGCTGACCCACGCCGAGGGCGATCGCTGGCGGCGCTTGACGCCCCGGTTGCGCGCGACCGCGCGGCTGACCAACGGGTTTCGGATCTTCGCCGAGCTGGAGAGTCTGCCCCGCGGCGACGACTACGCCTTCGCAAAGGCGGCCGACTACCGCGGCAGCCTGGGCGTTTGGCTGGACCTCGAGCACGTGGGCGCGGGCCTGGCGATGCGGACGGCGCGTCCGAGCACGGGTGAAAACGCCTACGGCGGCAACGTGATGCTTCGCATGAGCGGCGATCGCTATCCGGCCCTGATCGAGCCGCAGCGGATCGATCGCGTCAGCCTGGAGGGCATCGGCGGCGAGCGCGAGTACCTGTGGCTGGTGCGGCGGCTGCGCGAGCTGGGGCGGTCGCGCGGTTCGGCCGGAATCCTCCTCAAGATCGAAAACGTGCAGCTGGGCTGGGGACGCATCGAGGAGGTGCGCGACATCATCGCGGACATGCGGGCGCGCGGAAAGCACGTGTTCGCGTACGCCACCTCGACCTCGACGCGCGAATACTACCTGGCCAGCGCATGCGAGGCGGTCATCGTGCACCCGGCCGGTATCGTGTCGCTGACCGGCCTCGGTTCGACCGTCACCTTCTACAAGGGGCTGATGGATCGTCTGGGCGTGAACGTCGACCTGGTGCGCATCGCCGAGTACAAGGGCGCGATGGAGCCGTTCATCCTCAAGGAGCATTCACCGCCGGTTCGCCAGAACCGCAACGAGATCCTGGACGATGTCTTCGGCCGCCTCGTCACGGCGATCGCCAGCGGACGCGGCGGGCCGTCGCGCGGGTTCACGGCCGAAAAAGTCCGCGGCATCATCGACGGCGGCATCTACACGCCGGAGGAAGCCCAGAAGCTGGGCCTCATCGACGCCATAAAGGACGAGAAAGAGATCGAGGATCACCTGCGGGCGGTCACCGGGCGAAAGGGTCTCAGCGTGGCCGATCCCGACGGGTCGCCGCAGCGGCCGCGCGCATGGGGCGTCCGGCGCGTCGGCGTCCTGTTCGTGGAAGGGGCGATCGTCGACGGTCCCAGCGAACAGTTTCCGTTCGACATGGGCAGCTTTGCCGGTTCCGATACGCTGGTGGCGGCGCTGGACGAGTTCCGGCAGGACCCCAGCATCGGCGCCGTCGTCCTGCGCGTCAACAGCCCGGGCGGGTCGGCGTTTGCGTCCGACGTCATCGCGCGGGCGGTGCGGGCGCTGCGCAAGGCGGGCAAACCAGTGGTGGTCTCGTTCGGCGACGTGGCGGCATCGGGCGGCTATTACATCGCGGCGCTGGCGGACGCGATCTTCGCCGAGCCGTCGACCACTACCGGCTCGATCGGCATCTTCGGGTACAAGGCCGACGTCAAACGACTGGTGGGCGAGCTGGGTCTGTCGGTCGAGACGTTCAAACGCGGCATTCACGCCGACTACAATTCTCCTTACCGGCCGTGGACCGACGAGGAGATCAAGCTGGCCTCCGAGAAGATCCGCCATTTCTACGGCCTGTTCCTGGACACCGTCGCGGAGGGGCGGGGGTCGCGTGGTATCACCCGGGCCAAGGCCGACGAGATCGGCCGCGGGCACGTCTGGACCGGCGCCCAGGCGCTGCCCCTGGGCCTTGTCGACAGGATGGGCGGCCTGGCGGCGGCGATCGACCACGCCACGCGCCTGGGGCGGGTGCCCATTGTGCGTGGCGACCTGCCGGAGCTGGCGGTGCTGCCTCGGGCGATCGTGAATCCCCTCGAGAGATTGGTCCGCCTGGGCGCCACGGTGGGCGCGGGCGAAAAGCAGGTGGAGCCCGGCGAGCTGGCCGGGCGGCTGTTGCGGCAGCTCGGCCCCGGCCCGCTGCGGCTGCTGCTGCCGCTCCTGGCCGGGCCGGGCAGCGGGATTGAGGCGCGCATGCCGTTCGATCTCGACATCAACTGACGCCTGCCGGACCGGGACCCGGGGCGGGGGCGCCCGGGGCTGGGCCGCCCGGGGCTGGGCCGGTAGAAAATCGACAATTGATGTAACCCCAAGTACCTTGCCGGCCAGGAGGATGACCATGCTTACACGCTACCGAGGGACGCTACCGATTGCCTTGATGCTGATGCTGGTCGGCGCCGGGCCTGTTTTGGCCGCCGATCCGACATCGCCCCCACCTCCTGGGGGATCGACCGACCCCGCCGCGGCCGGCGGCGCGGCCCCCGGCGCGCCCGTTGTCCCCGTTGCAGCGGCAGTCGGGGCCTACTCGACCGCCAACTGGCCTTATGAGCTGACGCTGCGTCCGGTCGTCCTCGGCACGGGGATGATCGAGATCCGGGGCGACCTGTTCATCAGCCTGTCCAAGGGCTACGTGGGCAAGCCCTTCCAGATCACGCCGGCGGTCTACTACGGCCTGAACGAGCAGCTGACCCTGGGTCTCTTTCAGGACACGTTGTGCTTCAGCGGCTCGCCCACCTGCAAGTTCTTCGACAGCCTGGGTGTCGACGCCATCTTTGCGCTGCTGCAGCAGGCGAACATCAACCTGGCCGTTCGCGGTGCTCTCGAGGCGGCCAGCTTCGATGCTGGATTCTGGCGGCTGCGGATTGGGGCTTTGGGCAAGTACTACGCCGGCAGGCTGGCCATACAGTTCGATCCCAAGCTGATGATCGGGCTTAACAAGCGCAGCGGGGGCAACGGCGACATCCTGGCCATCCCACTCGACATTCAGTACCAGATCGACCAGATGCTGGCCGCCGTCCTGACCATCGGAATCGTCGGACCGCTGGATGGCTTTTCCGACGTCTTTCAGATCCCCGTCGGTTTTGGCGCCCACTACACCATCAACCGACAGATGGACGTCGCCGGGCAGCTGCTGTTCCTGAACCTGCTCGGGAAGGCCCCGGGCTACAGCAACCTGGACGCTCGCGCCCTGCAGTTCTTCCTGAATTACCGTATCTAGTTTTCTCTAGTCGTCTTAGTCTCGTCGCTTAAGCACCAAAAAAAAGGGGACCCCTCGGGGTCCCCCTTTTTTTGTTCGCTAGCAGTGAGCGGCTAGTAGCCGAAGGCTCGCCGGAAGCGCCGCAGATCGTTCAGCAGGTCGACCCGGAACGACATCTGGTAGTCGACGAACTGGAAGACGTTCTGCGCCTCCGCGAAGGCGTCCTGGTCCGTTCCCGCGGTGGCTGCGTCCAGATTGCCCTTGGCCGTCCACCAGTCGGGCAACGCCTTGTCTTTCAAGATGCCGTACTTCGTCGGCAGGGTGCCGGCGACACCGGGCTTGCCGACCATTCCGTTCAGCTCGTCGACCAGCTGCACGCCAATCCCCGTCCGCGTCAGGTCGAACTGCGGCGCCCGGTACGTGATGCCGCTGACCGGGTGCGAGAACTCCCGGACAATCGTGCCCGGGCCGTACGTCGTGTCGTCGACCGAGCCCTTCTGCGTGACCGCCATGTAGTTCGAGATGTCCAGCGTGCTGTCCCAGGTGGAGTCGAGCTGTCCCAGCGACAGCAGCAGCGCGTAATACCGGATGGTTCGATTGACGGGTGTATCGATGCGCTTGGCGCCCGGCTGCATGTAGGCCGGCACGTCGAACTTCACCTTGCCGTACATATCCATGTCGACGACCGGCGTCGGGGTGAAAAGGCCGTTGGCCGCATACGCCCCGTACGCGGTCGGGTCGTTGCGAATCACGCCGCCCAGCAGGTTCAACATCTCGTCCTTGAACAACCGGTAGTAGTTGATCGAGTACTGATTCGAATCGGCGAAGGTGTCGACGCGGAAGAACCGCGCCTCCGTCGATGTCAGCGCGATCAGCGCCGCCAGCTTTTCGTACAGCGAGCCAGCGCGGTTGATCTGGTAGTAGTAGTTGTCATTGAACGAGATGTAGTACGGCTTGCCGTCGGGTGGCTCGATGTTCATCGTTGGCTGCCCGTTGATGCACGAGTTCGGCCCGCTGGCCGCCGGCACCACCAGCACGTTGGGGTTGACCTGGGTCGTGCAGTGCATGCCCGGCTCCGGGGTCTGCAACACCTCGCCCAGCGTGTTGATCGAGTCCACCGACGCCTTCAGCAGGTCGTCACCGAGGTCGGTGCCGGCCAGGTAGTCGCCGAAGAAGTAGTAGAACTGGAACGCCTCGGTGAAGCGCGTGAAGTACCGATCCAGGATGCGCGTGAGGTACCCGCCCAGCGACCAGTTCAACCGCCCGCGCTTGAACGCGCTGAAGAAGTAGTAGTTCTTGAACCGGTCGATGGTGTTCTGAACGATCTCGGTCTGGTTCGCGCCCTCGTCCCAGGTCTTGCATTCCAGGTTGCCGTTGAACTCGTCAGAGCAGAACTTGTACGGCCGCTCCGGCGTGTTGAACCCGCCGCCGGTTGACGGCAGCGTCTGGTAACCCTTGCGCAGCGCCTCCGTGATGGAGCCGTAGCGCATCATCCCGCCGTTCGACAGGTTGTCGATGCCGCCCACTTCCGCCGGCAGCTTGGAGTAGTCGTTGGCGAAGATCATGTTGCGCAGGTTGTCGCCCGACGCGTCGGCGTTGACCGCCCCGGCCGGCATCACGTCGATGAGCTGGCCGTAGCCGAAGCGGATCGCGGCGTAGTCGTATTTTCCAAGGCCATGGACGTCGCTGTTGAACTTGGCGCCGTAGTCCATGACCGTCGAGTACTGGTTCTCGGCCAGCTTGTTCTTGGCCCATTCCGCTTTGGGCTTGCTGGCGCGGATCTTCCAGAAGTCGTCGCGGTAGTTCAGCGCGTCCGTCGACCCGGCAAAGTTGTGGCGCAAACCCATGGTGTGCCCCATCTCGTGGTCCGACAGGCCGCGGAAGATCGCCGAACGAAGGGCGTCGTAGATCTGGTCCTTGTTCAGCCCCTGTTGCTTGAGATCCAGCGCCGTCCCGATGATGGAGTCATCGGCGAACTCGCCCATGTAGACGCAGCCGTTCATGGCCAGCTTGTTGAAGCGGTCGCGGCGCTTGTCGCGCGCCTTCTGGGTCAGCCAGTTGGACGGTGACGCCGCCTCCAGTTCCTTGTCCGTCAAACGGGATGCGTTGCGCGGGTCGTAGTTGGGGATGGTCGCCGCCATGATGTCGTCGGTCATCAGCAGCTTCTCCAGCTCGGTCCCCTTGATCGACTCGATCTTGGCCGCGCTGGCTCCCGGCGCGATGGGCGCGAGGCGATTGGTCCCGCCACGGCGGACCATGGTGGTGGCCAGGGCCTTGGCCTCGGGCGTGAGCTGCTTCTCTTCGCGTGCCCGCCGCGCGGTCGCCGTGTCGATCAGGACGTCGCTGATGCTCTTGCCCGACAGCACGTCGTCGATCGAGATCGTGTTGTTCAGCAGGTCAACCGCCTCGGCCGCCTGCTGCGCGTAGGTGTTCAGCGCGGCGCCGTAGTTGTACGCGGCCGCCGAGATGATCTCACCGGTCTCCGGATCGGGCGACGACGGGCCGTACCCGAGGGGGCCCGCGACCTGGAAGCGGTCGACCCAGAAGAAGAACGAGTAACGAAGGTCGCCGTTGCGCTGCCAGCTGAACTTCTTGGCGTCCTTGTCGCCCAGGTTCTGCGTGACCGCCTGCAAGACCGAGCAGGCCTGGATGAGATGCGCCTTGTCCAGCGCGGCCGCCTTCTGACCGATGGCGCTCTCCATCGTCGATTTCAGGTCGGGGTACTTTTCAACGTGGGCCTTGACGCCGGCCAGGTTGCACGAGTTCTGCTTGAGCACGACGATGTCGTCGGTCAGCGTCGCCGCCTTGGCCTTGACCTCCGCCTCGCTGACGACGTTGTTGGGCGCCCGCTCGGTCAGAATCAGCGCGGCCGCGGTCTGCTTGAAGGCGTCGTTCCAGTCGCCGACCACCTTCTTGGCCGTATCCATCAACGAGGCGTCGTCGGGAAACTCGACGTTGGTGTAGTAGGCGATCTGGCGGGTCTTGCGCTCGCCGAACAGCAGCTTGGTGGGCTTGCCGGCCGCGTCCATGACGGGGTTGCCGGCGGCGTCCTTCTTGACCGTGTCCTGCCACATGTTCCAGCGGTTTGCGTAGTACTTGCGGTTGGCCTCGGTCGCCCCGACCTTGGAGTCGAAGTTCTGGCGAACGGTGCGGAAATAGCCGAACTTCGAGAACTGCTCGACCGCGGCCTCGCCGCAGTCGGCGCCGCTGTACTTGCCCGCGCTGCGTGCCAGCACCTCTTTGGTGCACGGGTAGGCGCCCTGCAGCAGGCGGATCGGCTTGCCCTTGTCATCCAGCAGCGTCTCCCGGTCGGGGTACTCGAGAGGTTCGTAGCTGGTCGCCGGGACCGCCATGAACGAGTGCCGCACCTTGATCTCCGACGATCCGCAGTCCCAGGTGCTATCGTCGAAGATGTTGAAGGAAGCGCACGCCGCGTAGTCCGGTCCCACGGCGCCCTTGGCGATGACGTCGATGTAGTTCTCGGTGAAGATCGGCCGATCCTCGTTGGTGATCTCGTTGTCACCAATCGAGTGCGTGCCCGACCGCCCGTCGTCGGTCTTGGACCAGTCGACGCGCATGTAGCGGCGGTCCTTCCAGAACCGGTCGCTGGTATTCTCGCTGATGACGTTGGTCTGTTCGCCGGTGCCGGCGTTGTACTCCCGCTTGACGTCAAAGTGCGACGTGATCGGGAACGACACCACGACGGTGTCCCGGTTGTTGGCACCCCCGGTGAAGTCGTTCTGCGTTCCCGGAACGAAGTCGAACGACCGATATCCGATCAGCAGGGTCTCCCTGATCTCGAAGCGGATCTTCGACATCTCACCCTGCAGACCCTCGAAGATGCCGCCGGTCGTCGGCGGCACACCCACGATGGTCGGCCGATAGTAAAAGAGCTTCGGCGAGCCGTCGGCGTTGACGAACCACTGCTTGTCGATCTTGTTCGGCTGACTGCGATTGATGTCGCCCTCTCCGGCGCAGCCGATCAGCAGGGGTGTGGTGCCGAGCAGCGTGGTCAACGCGGTCAGCGCGAGAATCGGAAGGCGGGTTGGCGCCAGGGCTGTTAGGGGCGAGCGGGTCATAGCGTCCTCCTACAAGGTTCCATTCACGCCAACGAAAACCTGGGTGAAGTTGTTCGCATTGGTGCCAGAGAAGTCGAAAAACGGAAAGCGTGGGTACTGATAGCGGGAATCAAGCGCGGGTTGATAGCTGGACAGGCCGGCCGACGCGCTCAGGTGGTCGTTGATCTTGTAGCCGACCGAGATGATGCCCCAGGTGGCGTCGCTGCGACCGCGGTGGTTGGCATAGGCTGCCGTGAGGGCGTCATTGTCGGGGGCGGCGTAACGAAACTGGTTGATGAGGAGCAGCGTCCCGCCCAGCGAATAGCGCCCGCGGCTGAGGCCCACGTTGGCCGATGAGGTGACGGCAAAGTTCGTGTTGAGGGGACCGCCGCAGCGATCGGAAGCGGCGCCACTGATCTCGCCTCCCAGCGCGGTGCCGCCGGCCGGCAGCGACTGGCCGGCGCGGCACCCGCTGGTATCCCCGGGGCCGTTACCGCGGTAGATGCTGGTCTGAAGATATTTGCCGAAGGTGCTGCCAAGGGACAGGGCCAGCTCCCACTTCTTTCCCTCTTTGTCGGGGCGGCCAAACTCGAACGCGCGCGACGCGCTCAAACCGGCGGTAAGCACCGTGATGGTGTTGGCGTACAGACTCTCGTAGGAGGTCGGCAACAGGCCGCGCAGGACGCCGCTGATCCGGATCTTGGACCGCGGCGCCGTGTACAGGTTGCGGGCCGACAACCAGACCCACGAATCCAGCGGTGAGAACCGCCGCCCCGTCGGATTATCGGGCTGCGTGAACTCCTCCTCCAGATAGACGCGGGCGTTGAGCGACAGCTCGTATTTCGTCCCCAGCTTGTACGTCGGCCGTATGAACAGCGCGGTCGACACGTACGGATTGCGGTAGTCGGAGACGTAAAAGGTTCCGCTGCCGACGTAGCTGGTGAGATCGACGAACGAGCCGGCGAACTTATCCTGCCACCAGGGCTTGGGTTCGGCCGGTTTGGCGGTCAGCGAGCCGCTTTCCGTCGAAGCCGGCGAGTCCGCGTGTGCGGTTGCCGTCGCCCCGAGCAGGGTCAGCGAAAACGCTAACGCGATGGCTAAGGAGGGCCGCGAATGTAACGACTGGCCGCGCGACGTCAAGTGCACCTCCGGATTGCCAAGGCGGACAGTCTAGCAAAAGTCCTCTAGCCTGCCTGTGGGGAATAAGACGATATTCGATTAGATTCGAGGCCAATTCCAATGACTCTGCGTGCCATTTTGCGTTTGGCTCGGATTCCGAATGTCTTCACGGCCTTTGCCAACGTGGTTGCCGGGGTTTATCTGGCGCGCGCCGGTCGGTTCGAGGCCCGCGACGGGCTGCTGGTGGCCGCTTCCGGGGCCCTATATCTGGGGGGAATGGTCCTCAACGACCTATTCGACCGGCGGATCGACGCCGTCGAGCGCCCGGAACGGCCAATCCCGTCGGGAGCGGTCACGCCGGCGGCGGCCGCCATCCTGGGGTTCGGGCTCCTGGCGCTTGGAATCATGCTGGCGGGGCTGTTCGGCGTCCGAACGCTGGCGGTCGCCGTCGCCCTGACCGCGGCGATTCTTCTTTATGATGGGCGGGTCAAGGGAACCGGGTGGGGCCCCCTGGCGATGGGCACCTGCCGC
>DASRQT010000488.1:0-4914 GCA_035696485.1 Polyangia bacterium
GACGTCGCGCGCGCGCTGATAAGCAAGGGTCATCAGGTCCGCATGCTGGGTTTCCGCGACGGGCTCGATCAGCTGGCCGCCGGATTGCGCGCCGAGCCCTTCGACGTGGTGTTCAACCTGGCGGAACGGTTTCGCGGCGAATCGGCGCTGGACTACACGGTCGCCGCGCTGCTGGAGATGCTGGACATGCCCTACACGGGCGCGTCGTCGGAAGGGCTGATGTTGGCGCGCGACAAGGCGCTGACCAAGAAGGTGCTGGCCTACCAGGGGATCCGCATCCCGCATTTCATGGTCTGCCCACACGACACCGAGGTCCAGCGGCCCAGCGACCTGCGTTTTCCGCTGATCGTCAAACCGCTGGACGAAGACGCGTCGGTCGGGATCTCGCAGGCGTCGGTGGTTCGGGACGACAGCGCGCTCAAGGAACGGGTGACGTTCATCTACGAACGATTTCAGACCGACGCCATAGTCGAGGAGTTCATCGCCGGCCGCGAGCTTTACATCGGCGTGATGGGCAACAGCAAGCCGGTGCCGCTGCCGCCCATCGAGATGGTGTTCGGCAACGAACCGAACGTCGAGAGCCGCATCGCGACGTTCAAGGCCAAGTGGAGCGTCAAGTATCGCGAGAGCCGCGGCATCCAGAACATGATCGCCAAGGATCTATCGAAGGATCTCCGCGCCCGCCTGGCCGAGGTCGCGGTGCGGACGTACCAGGCGGCGGGCCTGCGCGACTATGGCCGTATCGACGTCCGGCTGGCGCACGACGACGAGATCTACGTGGTGGAGGCGAACCCCAATCCCTACCTGGCCGACGGTGAGGATCTCGCGTGGGCGGCCGAGGAGGGCGGCCACCTCTATCCCGACTTCATCGAGAAGATCGTCGAGTGGGCCGTCGCCCGCGGAAAACCGGTTCGCAAGCCGATTTGATCAAGTTCGGCACGGTGGGCTTACTGGCCCGACGGGAGGCGTCAGAAGGGCAAGTCCCAGGGTACTGACCGTGGTACGCTTCAAAGCCAAGGGGCAGAGGTGGCAACTCCCGAAAAACAGCGACGGACGACCCTGGACGAAGCTGTGGCACAGCTAGAGCGCGACCCCAGCCATCCCGTGCGAGCGCGCGTCGGTGAACTGGACGTGGAGATCCGGGTGGTCAGCGGCGGCATCCAGGCCCAGGCGGGTCTCGGTGACTTGATGGCCGCGGCGGGGCCGTGGGAGGGCGAGAGCACGGAGGAGCTGATCCGTATCCTGCGCGAAGGTCGAGACGCCGGCGGCAGCGCCGAGCCGCCTGAGAACCTGTGACATGGCTGCTTGACACGAACATCGTCGCCTACGTTCTGAATGACGCTGGATCCGTCCGCGCCCGACTGAACGAATACTCACGTGTCGGCCGCGTCGTCACGAGCATTATCGTCGTGGCGGAGCTGATGTATGGCGTGGAGCGTTCCGCCAGGCGAGAGGCCAATCGAGGCCGCGTTGAACGCGAGCTCGCGTCAATCGAGGTCGCGCCGCTCACGTTGGGCGCGGTCACGCACTTCGGCCGGCTGAAGGCGGAGCTACGGACCCGCGGGATCGCCAAGTCGGATCTCGATCTTCTGATCGCTGCGAGCGCTCTCGACCTTGGCGCCACGCTGGTCACCCACGACCAGGCCCTCCTCGATGGAGCGATTCAAGGCCTCGCCGTCGAGGATTGGTACGGCTGAATCGTGGGATTTCGATGGTTCCGTCCGCTGCTGGTATTCGCGCTCGCGCACGTCGCCGCGAGCTGCGAGACCACGCAGCCGCTCCGCAATGACAGCGGCAGCGGTGCGGACGGCCGGATACAGGTGCCGAGTTGCCTGCGGACGCTGTTTGCCGCCTGCCTGACCGACGGCGTCTGCCATTCCAATACCACCGATGGCGGCGGCCCGCCGACCCGCTACTGCTTCGCGAACGGCGTGCAGGCGGACTACATGCGTATCGGCGCATGTGAGGGCAACGGGCGCGTCGTGTTGGAAGTGCGCAAGCCGGACGGGGCCCTCTGCTACACGAACGAGGTCGCGGTGGGCGTTATCTGCGAATCGCAGACATTCACCTGGAAGGACCCATCGGGCCGGGTGATTGCGACCGGCAGCAGCGACATGAACGCGACGATGCTCCATTGCGCGAGCGGCGGCGAATCCGTCAACTGCCCCGCGTGCAACTTCGTCTCGGTCTGGGAGCGCCAGGACTGCGAGCCCGGCTGTCCCTGACAGCTATAGTCGCGACTCGCGCTGCGCCGCTTTCGAAGCGCTCGGACCGGCAAAGCCGTCCCTCGCTCACGCGATCTAGGGCGCCTTCGCGACCACTTCCGCGTCGAAGACGCCGGTCTCGACCGTGTCCCCGCGTTTGACCTGGACGACGATGCGATAGCGGCCGGGTTGGGGGCAGGCGTAAGGGAAGCCGACCTCTGGTGGCAGTGCCGCGCGATGCATGGCGTTACCGGCGTGGGGGTCAGCGCCCGCGGCAGAATCGGGGTTGACCAGCATCAGCGCCGCCATCGGTACCGACCCGGTCGGGTGGACGTGGGCAAAGACGGTGCGGTCGTGTTTGATGAACAGGGCGTGACCGGCCATCCCCATGTACGGCGATAGATCGGTGGCGGGCTTGCCGTCGCGGTCCTCGACCCTGAAACGAAACCACGTCGGGCGTCCGGCCACGATCGGGCTGCCGTCTCGAAGCCAGACGACTCGCGTGCCGTCGGCCAGCGCGGCCGTGGTGCGGTGAACGTCGGCCGCGCGCAGCGGCGGCGCCGGGGCGATGGAATCGTCGCCCGTCGGTGTGCCGGTCAGCGCGGCCGGCAAGGGCACCTGCGCGGTGGCGGTCTCCGCGAGACCGGTCCGGTGCACGATGTCGGCGAAGAGCTGGTAGTCGCCTGGAGGAAGGGCAGGCAACGTCTTGGTGAACAGCCCGGGCGTTTGCTGTTGCGGATGAAGGTGACCGACGAAGTCCAGCTCGGGCAGGCGGACGACAAAAAGGTGCATCAGGTGTCCGTGGTCGGGCAGCAGATCATCGAGCCGCCGCGATCGCAACCAGCCGGGATCGTGCAGGGCCAGCGACAGGGTGACGCCGCTGGCAGCAGCTGCCGTCGGGTCAGCCACGGTGGTCGCCTCCAGCGTCAGGGGCTTGTAGACCCAGCGCTGATAAACGCGCGCCTCACTGTCCCACCACGAGGCGCCCGCGAACACGACCACCAGCAGGATCACGGCGGCCGTCACTTGCGCGATGCGGCCGCGCCGCCGGCTGCGCGCATCGGGTGGCTGGTCGGGCGCGAGATCGGCGTCCCTGACGCTGGCGCCGACGATGCTGACCAGACCGGCGAACAGAAATATCAGAAGGCCCAGCAGGATGCTGCCCAGCCCCACGCCCATGACCTTTGTCCGCAGCGGCAGCGCCGGGACCGGCACCGCCAGATCGCCCGAGCCCAGCGGGCCGTCGACGTGAACGCGCACCTGCCACGAGCCGGTCGCCATCAGCCACAGCCGCCCGGTAAAAAGCGACACATCGTCGTGCGAACGCGTGGCCACGTCCGGCGTCGGTGCCGAGCTCGATCCGGGACCGTTGAGCGGTAGCGGGACGATGGTCACCCGTAGCTCACCTGTTGCAGGCGCCGCCGACCGTACCTCCACGTGGGCCGTGCCGGGGATGACGTCGGGCGGTCGAACGCTGACCAGCAAGCGATAGGGTCCGGCGTCCCCCTCGTGGAAGACGTCTGAGCTACCGACGTGCGCGTGCGCCCGGTCAGCCGGCGCCAGCGTCGCCAGCACGGCCACGGTGAAGGCAGCGGTGGCACTCTTGCGGCGGGAGCGCTTCACCGCCGCAGCCGCCGCATCCAGTCCCCCCAGGCAAGACCGATCCAGCTGCTGGCGGTGGCCATGGCCAGCACCTTCGCTGCGCCGCCGATGAACGCTGCCAGTGTCGTCGCGTGAGGCAAGAACCGGTGCTGGATGTAGGCGGCGTCGAGCGGGGTGTTGTAGTTGAAATATTTCGCCCCGAAGAAGTAGTTGCGCGCGCCGGGCGACATCAGGAAGTTGGCGAACGGCCATTGCACGACCAGAAAGACGGCGGCGAAGACCGCGCCGGTCGCGACCGCCTGCCGCGTGCGGGTCCACTCGGCCGTTCGCGTCCACAGCAGATCCAGGGCGAAGGCTGGAAAAATCAGCAACAGCGGAAACTCCGGCGGGATGAGGTGGGTGACCCGCACGAGCACCGGCCCCAGCTTCGGCTCGGCGGGGACAAGCGGCATCAGCCACAGCAGCGCCAGCAAGAACAGGGAATAGACGGCGGCCGTGATGGTGGCGGCGCGCCGGTGGCCGGTGGTCCGTGAGATGGCGGCCAGGATCGCGGGAACCACGGCCGCGACGATGGCGTAGAAGGCGGCGCCGTGCATGAACACGCGGACCGTGCGCTCCATGAACAACGTCAGCAGCGCGACGATGATGATCCCGCCGGCGTAGAAGCTCAGGCCCGCCAGCCGCCGCCGCGATTGAGCGTCGTCGCCGCTCGGCCGCCCCAGCACGAAGATCAGCGCGCCGACATTGATGGCGAAGATGCCGATCGCCAGCACGATGTGCGGGGGGCTCAGGATCTTGACGTCCAGTCCGTAGGCGTTGTGCCACCAGTCGTCGAACGGGGCCGACGTCAACATGGCGATGCCACCCCACGCGGTGATGAACGCCCCCAGCGGCCCCCGGAAACCCAGCACCGAGACCGCACGCGCGCGCCGTTGCCCGGGGCCTGCGAACGTCGTGGCCAGAATTTGCGTTCCAGAGGCCAGCGCCGCCAGCACGGCGGCCAGGTAGATGGCCATGTGGGGCGGCGACCAGAAGGTGTCGCGCCCGATCGAACGATGCCAGGCGATGTCCCAGTGCACGCCCACCTGCACGGTGGCCGAGGCCAGCA
>DASRQT010000489.1:0-2563 GCA_035696485.1 Polyangia bacterium
GCAACGGCAATCATCAGGCGATGTTCATCGTCACCAGCGACGGTGTCATCGCCACCGATCCGGTCGCCTACGGCCGGCCGCAGGGCGGCGCCGCCTATGTCGCAGCAATCCGCAAAGTCACCGGCAAACCGATCAAGTACCTGATCTACAGCCACCACCATTACGACCACATCGCCGGCGGTCAGGCGTTCAAGGACGCGGGGGCAAAGATCGTCGCGCACAAACGCGCCAAGGAACGCCTCGCGGTGCTGCAGGATCCGGCCACGCCGCTGCCCGACGAGACCATGGACAAGAAGAAAATCATCAAGCTGGGCGGCACCACCCTCGAGCTCCTCTACCTCGGCCTCAACCACTCCGACAGCATGATCGTCATGCGCCTGCCGAAGGAGAAGCTCCTCTTCGCGGTCGACTTCCTGCCGATTGCCAGCGTCCCCGGGCGCGGCATGATCGACTTCTACCCGCTCGAAGCCGAGGAATCGATCAAGCAGGTGCTGAAGCTGGATTGGGAGCGCCTGATTCCCGGCCACCCGGGGCCCGGCGACCGCCTCGGCACCAAGCAAGACGCGCAGGACCAACTGGCCTTCTTGCAGTACGCTTCGGAGACGGTGAAAGTCGCCGCGCGCGAAGGCAAGTGCTGGGAGCCGGCCGAAAAGGAACTGAAGCTCCCGAAGTACGAGAGCTGGCCCGGCTACGCGACCAACCTGCCGTTTGTCATCCGACGATACTGCGGCTTGTGGGGACGGGGCACGTAAGGGCAAACGGACGGCGGACCACCCGCGCGAGCGACGACTTCGGGAGAACACGAGTGGGCGGCGCTTGTCGCACGACAAACGCCGCCCTTCAGGTTTTGTATCTCCCGGTCTGCTACCAGTAGTACTCCCACTGCTCGTTGGTGGCCTGCACGTTATTCTGGCAGGGCAACATGCCGATGCGGACGCCGTTGAACGGCGTGCTGCCTTCCATTGTCACGCACTGACCCAGGGCGTGGATCTGACCCCTGAGGGTGAAGCTCTGGTTGAAGACACCCTGCGCGCAGCTGTTGGTGTTCCACCACCCGATGCGGCTGCCCGTGGTGGTCCTGCCACCCAGGACGTTCAGACAGCGAAACACACCGGTGTCGAAGGCGATGACACCGTTATTGTAGAAGAAGCTGTCGGTGCTGGGGTTAGCCCCGCACAGGGCCAGGACCATCTCGGTTCCGATCGGGGCGTTCGCGCCACCCGGCATGGTGGCGCAGAAGTCGGTGCCGTTCAGCCGAATGCGCTTGTTGTTCTCGAAGAAATCCCATTTCTGGAGGGAGGACCCATCACACACGGCGATCGACACCTTGGACCCGACCGCCGGGTTCTCGGCGCGGACGCAGCGATCACCCATGGCTCTCCACTCCACGCCGGTAAAGTGAAACTGCTCGTTGCTGCCGTTGTCGGGACAGGACCAGGAGATCAGCGGGGAGAAGCCCGAGCCAACAGCCCCGTTCGGAATATTGAGGCAGCGACTGACGCCGTTGAAGTTAGCCTGCAGCTGGGTTCCCGGTCGCGTCCATTTCTCGTTCGCTTGGCCCACCCCTGGCCACCCAATGATGCCCGCGCCGAAGGCCGTGCTGCCCCCGTTGACATTCAGCGACTGCCCCCCCAACCCGGCGACGGTTCCAGCCGGCTTCATACCGTACATGGTGCGCGCGCCCACGATGTCCCATGAGCTCAGGTGGTCGACTGCACCGCAATTGACGATAGCGGACATCACCGAATGGGCCGCATCAAACTCGTTTTCCAGGCTGATCCCGCCGCCCGTCCTCTGATCGCAGGTGTTGTTGTTGGTCTCGTGGATGAATCCCAGGACGTGGCCGAACTCCTGCAGGACAACCAGGGCCGCCGGGTCGCCGTCTGGAAAGGTCACAGCGTTGCCACTCGGTTGTTTGCCCAGTGAGCCGGTTCCGCCAACAGTCGGCGGTAGGGAGGGATCCCGCACCACGGCCACCGTTCCGCTGGGTACCGGATTGGGACAGTCGCCCCAGCCATCGAATTCGATCTTGGCGGCGCGCTCCCAGTTGTCCTCGACCATCACCCGGATCTTCGTCCGCTGAACGCCATTGAATCCGGCCCTGAAACAGGTGGGGATGAATCCGTTCGGCCATTTGACCACATCCGATCGCGTCCACAGCGCGTCCGTCACCACGGGCACCAGTGTGTTGTCCGCGGCATCCGGCTCTCCGCAGCCCGCCCCGCCCACGGCGATGGCGATGGCGAATGAAAGACTGAG
The DNA here is from genome assembly GCA_035696485.1 of Polyangia bacterium. Taxonomy (GTDB): domain Bacteria; phylum Myxococcota_A; class Polyangia; order Fen-1088; family Fen-1088; genus DASRQT01. The sequence goes on from DASRQT010000489.1 coordinate 2,260, forward strand.
TGCGAATTTATGTTTCGTTTGCATTCTGACTCCTTGTTCTGTTCTTCATTGCGGCTGTGAGACACGTCGTGACGTGAACACCAGATCCTTCAGGGTCGCTAAAAGAAGTACTCCCAGATCTCATTGGTCCCGCCCAGGCAGGGGAACATGCCGACGCGTACGCCATTGAAGGGCGTGCCCCCTTCCATGTTCACGCACTGACCCTGCGAGGTGATCTGGCCTCGCACGGTGAACTTGGAGTTGAATTGGTCGCTCTGGCAGCCGTTCCACAGTCCGACGCGACCTCCCGCATTGGCCAAGCCGC
>DASRQT010000490.1:0-5982 GCA_035696485.1 Polyangia bacterium
TTGATGCCGCCGGCCTTGTTGATCTCGTCAACCGCGAACTCGACGCCCTTGTTCTCGGCGATCGCCGATGTGGACTGCGGGCCGGTCAACGACGACAGCCAGCCGATCCGAATCGGATCCTTGTCGGCCGCGAGCGCGACCGCCGGTAACAGGGTGATAGTGGCGAGGGCTGCCGCGAGCGCCCGCGCAGAAGTGGTGGTCAATTGCTGAGACATGTACGTCCTCCTGGACAAGAAGCCGAAAGTTGGACAGAAAGGGGAACACCATGAAGGAAGATGTCGGTGGTGCGGAGCTCCACTACGAAATCCACGGTGACTCTGGCGATGACCGGCGTCCGTGGTTGATCTTCAGTCACTCGCTGGCGTGCAGCGTCGGCATGTGGACGCCGCAGCTGGCGGAGTTCTCCCGCCGCTACCGCGTGCTGGCCTTCGACACGCGCGGCCATGGACGCAGCGACGCGACCGCTGGTGCCTATACGATGGACCTCCTGGCGGCGGACCTGCATGGTCTGCTCGGCGCGCTGAAGATCACCAGGGCACACTTCATCGGCCTGTCGATGGGCGGCATGATCGGTCAGACCTACGCGCTCGCGCATCCGGGCGTCTTCACCAGCATGACCCTGGCGGACACGACCAGCCGATGGCCACCGGAGGCCATGCAGGTCTTCGCCGAGCGCGCGCAGGTCGCGCTCACGCAGGGGATGGCGCCGCTGGTTGAGGCGACGCTGGGACGCTGGTTTACGCCGCCGTTCCACAAGTCGCATCCCGCCGAGGTGGCCCGGATTGGCGACATGATCCGCGCGACGCCTGTGGCCGGTTACGCCGGATGCAGCGACGCCATACCGCGCGTCAACACCACGGCACGACTGCGCGAGATCGCATGCCCCATCCTGGTCATGGTCGGCAAGGACGATCCGGGGACGCCGGTTGCCATGTCGCGTACGATTCATGAAAATGCGCCTGGGTCGGAGCTGGTCGTCATTGAAAGCGCCGCACACCTTTCGAACATTGAACAACCGCAAGTCTTCAACCAGGCTCTGACGCGGTTCCTAGGGCGGCTCGACAAGTAGGCGCCCGCCGTGTTTGATGTTGTATCACCAAAAACCGGGTGATACATCGTGGGAAAACCTTTTTTCTAGGAGGCTATCGTGGGCGCGTCAATCAGCTCTGTTACGAGGAAGATCGGCTCATTGTCGCGCCATGACCGCTTGCCGCCGTCCGGCACGACGAGGCGTCGATTGGCGGCCACGCTTTTGGCCTTCGCTTTTCTGACCGCCGCTTCATCGGCGCTGGCCAAACCCAAGCCCAAGACCACGCTGGTCATCGGGCTCGACATCAGCGACACGGTCAACCTGGACCCGGCGCGCAATGCCGGCTACAGCTCGCCGTCGTCGCTTCACACCGCGTACGACAGCCTGGTGACGATGAAGCCGGGCGATTACACGACGCTGGCGCCGCAGCTTGCCACCAGCTGGGCGCGCACGTCCGACGGCAAGGGCTGGCGCTTCAAGCTGCGCTCGGGGGTCAAGTTCGCCAGCGGAAATCCCATGACCGCCGACGACGTGAAGTGGTCGATCGACCGCGTCCTCAATATCAAGGACCAGCCGGCCCAGTACGTGCAGAATCTTGCCGAGGTCAAGGTGGTCGATCCGATGACGATCGACTTCATCCTCAAGAATCCGGCGCAGCCGATTCTGACCATCCTGGCGGCGCCGTCGTTCGCGGTTATCGACAGCAAGCTGGCGAAGACGCAGGGGGGCAGCGCGGAGGCCAACGCCAAGGAGGCGGACAAGGCGACGGCATGGTTGAACCAGCACTCCGCGGGGACGGGCCCGTACATGATCGTCGGCTGGGAACGCAACGGTTCGATCACGATGGAGCGCAATCCCAACTACTGGCGCGGCAAGCCAGGCTTCGAACGCGTGGTGGTGCGTCACATCAGCGACAGCGCGGCGCAGCTGCTGGCGCTCCGCCGCGGCGACATCGACGCCGCCTTCAACCTGATCCCCGAGCAGATCGCCACGCTGAAAGACAACCCCGACGTGACGGTGAAGTCGCAGCTGAGCCTGGACTTCGTCTACATGACGCTGACCAGCGGCGCCGAGTTGAATCCTGCCCTGGCCAAGAAGGAGGCGCGTCAGGCCGTGGCGATGGCCATCGACTACGACGGAATCCGCGACGCCCTGATCGGGGGCTCGGCGCAACGGCCGCCGGCGTTCCTGCCGATCGGCGTCGGGGGCGTGACCAAGGAGCTGACCAAGGAGATCGGGCACCACCAGGATCTGGGCAAGGCCAAGGAACTGTTGACCAAGGGCGGCCTCGGCAGCGGATTCAGCTTTGATCTGGCCTACGGCAACGCTTCGATCGCCGGCATCTCGTATCAGCTGCTGGCGCAGAAGATCCAGTCGGATCTGGCGCGCGTCGGGATCAAGGCGAACCTGCAACCGATGGATCAGGTCAACCTGCGGACGCAGTACAGCGGCGGCAAGGCGACGTCAGTGTTGACCTTCTGGAACCCGCCCGCGGTGGAGACCCAGCTGTGGGCCGCGGCGTCGGTCGAACGGGTGGCGAAGCGCGTTCACTGGACGGTTCCCCCGGAGCTGTCCAAGCTGGTGTCCGACGCCGCCAGCGAAGAGAATCCGGCGAAGAAGACCGCGATGTGGAAGCAGTACCAGACCGCCGTCGTCGACCAGTCGAACTACCTGGTGCTGCTGCAGCCGATCTACCGCGTCGGCGTCCGCAAGGGGATCACCGGTCTGGATCTGACTGCGGCCGGATGGATCTTCGAATTGGCTTCGGCCAAGCCTTCGTCGTGAGCTAGGCTGTAAGCCGATTGCTGCGGTACCTCGGCCAACGGCTCGTCGCCGCCGTCTTGATGATGGTGATGGCGACGTTGGTCGTCTTCTTGATCGCGAACACCGTCCCGGGGGATCCGGTCTTGGCCCAGCTCGGGGACATGGCGGCGTCGAATCACGAGTTTGTCGCCGAGTTTCGCGCCAAGATGGGCCTCGATCGACCCCTGTGGGAGCGTTACTGGATCTTCCTCAAGGGCCTGACGCACGGCGATCTCGGTGTCTCCATCGCCACCCAGCGACCGGTGATTGAAGACATCAAGCAATACGCGCCAGCCACCGTCGAGCTGTCGACGATCGCGTTCCTGCTGTCGCTGATGATCGGAATTCCCCTGGGGATCCTGGCCGCGGTTCGGCGCGACAGCTGGATTGATCACGTGGCGCGGTTCGTGTCGTTGATCGGCGTCTCGTCGCCGACGTTCTGGCTGGCCTTCATCGCGCTGGCGGTGTTCTACGGCGGTCTGCAGATCGCGCCGGGCCCCGGACGCCTGGACCCGGCCGCCATGTCGCCGCCGACGGTTACCGGGTTTTTCCTGCTCGACAGCGTCGTCGATCGCGACTGGGAGACGCTGCGCGACGTGATCGCGCACCTGGTCCTGCCGTCGCTGGTCCTGGCGGCGGCGACGCTGGGACTCATCACCCGCACCACCCGCGCCAGCATGCTGGAGACGCTGGGCCAGGAGTACATCCGGGTGGCGAAGGCCAAGGGGCTCAAACCGATCGCCGTCGTGATGCGCCATGCGCTGCCGAACGCCCTCATCCCGGTCGTGACGGTGGGCGGTCTGGCCTACGCCAATCTGCTCACCGGCGCGGTGATGACCGAAAGCATCTTCTCCTGGCCGGGTCTGGGGCGTTACACGTTTCGCAGCGCAGTGGCCGTGGATTTTCCGGCTATCCTGGGCATCACCTTGCTGGTGGCGATGGTCTACGTCGTGATCAATCTATTGACAGACCTGTCGTACGCGCTGCTTGACCCGCGGGTGTTGCGGCGATGAATCTGGCCGCCGACACCGCGGCGGCGTTCGCGGTGCCGCTGCCACCAAGCCGGATGCAGCGGTTTCGGCGTCGCTATGGTTTGTCGGCGCTGGGCGCCGGCGTCGTCGGTGTCTGGGTGGTGGTCGCGCTGCTGGCGCCCTACCTGGTCCCGTATCCCGTCGATGCGGTCGACGTGGTCACGCGATTGCAGCCGCCCTCGGGCGCGCACTGGCTGGGGACCGACGCGCTCGGGCGCGACGTCTGGTCGCGCCTGCTGGTCGGGGCGCGCATCTCGCTCGCCACCGGGTTTACCGTGGTGGTGATCGGTGGGCTCCTGGGCACCCTGGTGGGTGGCATCGCCGCGTATACCGGCGGCCGCATCGAGGAGCTGCTGATGCGGCTGACCGATCTGGTGCTGTGCTTTCCGCCGATCATCCTGGCCATGGCCATCGCGGCCGCACTGGGCATCGGCGTCAGGAACGCCATCATCGCGATGCTGGTGGTGTGGTGGCCGAAGTTCGCGCGATTGAGTCGCAGCTTGATGATTGTGCAGCGCCACCAGGAGTACGTCGAGGCGGCGCAGGTCATGGGCTTCTCGCCCGCGCGGATCCTTCTGCGGCACATCGTGCCCAACGCGGTGGGGCCGCTGATTGTTCTGGTGACGCTGGACATGGGCAACGCGATCATCACCTTCGCCGGGCTGAGCTTCCTGGGGCTGGGCGTGGTGCCGCCCTCGCCCGAGTGGGGCGCGATGGTGTCGGAGGGGCGCGAGCTGGTCGAGCAGTGGTGGGTGGCGACATTCCCGGGTGCGGCCATCCTGTCGATCGTGATGGGGTTCAACTTTCTCGGCGACGGCATCAGAGATTGGTTGGATCCGAGGTCCCGGCGGCGATGACGGCCGCCGCTGGCGTCGGGGTGTCGTCCTCGACCGACGGGTCCAACACCGACGTGGACCGCCCGATCCTGGAGGTGAAGGACCTTCGCACGTACTTCTTCGCCGACGCCGGCGTGGTACGCGCCGTGGACGGGATCTCGCTGGAGATCAACGCCGGTGAGACCCTGGGCATCGTCGGCGAATCGGGCTCGGGCAAGACGGTGTCGGCGCTGTCGATCATGCGTCTGCTCGAAGAACCGAGCCGGATCGTGGGCGGTGAAGTTCGCTTCCGCGGCCGCGATCTGGTGTCGATGCCCGAGGTCCAGTTGCGGGCGCTGCGCGGTGAAGGCCTGGCCATGGTGTTTCAGGACCCGATGACGTCGCTGAACCCGGTCCTGCGCATCGCCCGGCAGCTGGTCGAGACCATGCAGGTTCACGGCAACAGGACCGACGCGGAGGCACTGGCGCGGGCCATCGCGTTGCTCGGCAAGATGGGGATCCCGACCGCCGAGCGCGCGGTGCACAACTTCCCCCACCAATTTTCGGGCGGGATGCGCCAGCGCGTGATGCTGGCGATGGGGTTCAGCAACGATCCCGCGCTGCTGATCGCCGACGAGCCCACCACCGCGCTGGACGTGACCGTGCAGGCGCAGATCCTGGAGCTGCTGCGCCGCCTGAACAGCGAGCTGGGGACGGCGATTCTCTTGATCAGCCACGACCTCGGCGTGATCGCGTCGGTCTGCAAGCGCGTGCTGGTCATGTACGCGGGTCAGGTGGTGGAGGAGGGCGCGACCGACGATCTGCTGTCCGACCCCAAGCACCCCTACACCTGGGCGCTGCTCAACGCGACACCGCGGCTGGACGAGGCGACGCCCGAGAACAGGCATCTGACCACCATCGAGGGCACGCCGCCCGATCCCATGCACTGGCCGACAGGCTGCCGCTTTGCCGAACGTTGTCCATTCAAGATCGATCGCTGCGCGGAGCCTCCCCCGCTGGCGATCGTGGGCCCGGGGCGCAAGGCGCGATGCTGGGTCACCCAGGGCGGTGTGCGGCTTCCAGCGCGAGGCGAGCCTGGCGCCGTGGTGGGCGGGGCCGCCGCCGTTCCGGAGCAGTCGGCGGAACCGGCGCGGGAAAAATTGCTTGAGCTGCGGGGATTGAAGAAACACTTCCCGGTCAGCGCCGGGGGCGGGTCGCGCGGACGCGGTGTCGTCCACGCGGTGGATGGTGTCGACCTGGATGTATTCAAGGGTGAAACCGTCGGGTTGGTGGGCGAGTCAGG
>DASRQT010000491.1:0-3288 GCA_035696485.1 Polyangia bacterium
GACGCCAGCCACACCAGCAGCGCATTGGCGAAATTCGAGCCGACCAACGAGAAGCCCGACGAGAACCCCTTGATGGCGGACTGCGAGCGATCGACCACGAACAGGATGATGAACTGGGTGAAGATCCCCACGATGACGCCGGGCAGGAAGCAGGCGGCATAGCCGATCGAGGTGACGATGCTGACCAGGAACGCGGCGAGAAACGCCATGCCGAGGTTGCGTGGCTTGAAGAAGGATCCGATGCTCACCGGCCGGCCGTCCGCGATGTCCAGGCATCCCGACAGGAACGCGGCTTGGGCATACGCGGTCACAAGCAGGGAGACGAGGTAGCCGAGCCCCACGATCGCCGTTCCGGTGGGACTGAGATTCGCCGCGAAGGCGAAGTCGTAGTCGGAGGAGTCGTAGGGTGTCACGTTCGAGGTCATGTTCTGGCCCACAAAGTTCAGGGTGGACGCCGCGGCGAACAGCAGACCGTAGACCAGGGTCGGAACGATCAGAGCGACGGCGTTCTTGGTGAACGTGTTCCAGGCCCAGCTGAACGCCGCACCCACGCTGAATTGCGGTGTCGGCGGGCCGCCGTAGCCCGGCGGAGGGGGCGCGCCGTAACTCGGCGCGGCGTAAGGGGGCGGCGGTGAGTAGCCCGGAGGATTCTGGTTGCCGCTGAAGGGGTCTGGAGGTCCTGGGGGCTGGCTCATGTGCCGTCCTAACTAGGCGGGCAGCGATCCGGGTGGGGGCCCAGCGGGAGGTCCTGGCTGGTAACTGGGCTGCTCGAGCGCAACGACCTGACCGCCGGAGAGCTTGCGGTAGGTGTAGACCTGGATCAGCACGGAGATCGGGAAAGCGACGATCATGCCCACTCCGCACAACAGTTCGCCAACCAGCACCACCGCGTACTGGACCAGCCACGACAGCACCGACGGGCCGAGGTTGGCTCGCGCCGTCGCGATGCTGGCCTTGATGGATTCCACCGGTGAAAGCGATCGGTCGATGACGAACGGGATGGTGAACAAGGTGAGGAACCCGAAGATGATGCCGGGCACGATGCACAGAAGCGAACCGACCACGGCGCCGACCGCGATCAGCAAGGCGGCGACGAACACGGGGCCGAGATTGCGCGGCTTGAAGAACGATCCGATGGTCACCGGCTTGCCGTCGGCGATGTCCAGGCTGCCGCTGACCAACCCGGCGTGCATGAAGATCACCGCGATGAAGACCAGCAGGTAGCCGACGACCATGACCGCGATCGAGGCTGGGCCGTAGCTGATCTCGACGCCACTAGAGGTCTCGCCGTAGCTGTTGGTGTAACTGGTGCTCGCGCTCTGGCCGAAGACCATCGGCAAAAGCGAGGCGACAAGGGCGAAGACGGTGATCACCGCGGCGTAGATCAAGACCGGAACGATCAGTGCCGCGGCGTTCTGCGTGAACTTGCCCCACGCCCACTTCGCCGCCTCCCCGACATCGAACGGCCGGGCGGTCGGGTCTGGGGCGGGGCCACCGTAGCCAGGCTGTGGCGGGTAACCGGCCGGGGGTGCGCCGTAGCCGGGGGGCGGGGGAGGCGGCGCTCCATAGCCGGGCGGCGGTGCGCTGCCCGGGGGAGGTCCTGCGGGGTTGTAGCCGCCCGGCGGGGGGCCGTAGCCGGGGGGCGGGGGCGGCGGTCCGCCATAACCGGGCGCGGCGTGGCGCGGTGGTTGCGAGTAGTCCGGGGGGTTCTGGTTGCCGCCGCTGGGGTCGGCCGGGTCGCCTGGGTGTTCTGGGGGCTGGCTCATTTGCCGTCCTAATTTGCTGTCGGAATAGCTTGCAGGCACACACGCGGAACTAGGCAACCCGGAACTTAGCAAATATGCGGGCGAGGGGCGAGGATTGGGCTTTGCTTGTTCGGGGCCGTCGCGTCCGATGCGCGTACCTGTCCGGTCTGCGTGGTATGCCTGAATCTGTGTCCGACGGTCTGTTTGACCTGCCCGGCGAATCGCGGACGGCCAACGATGCCCTAGGCGTGTCGGCCGGCGCCCCGCTGGCGGTGCGGATGCGGCCGGCGTCGCTGGAGGAAGTCGTCGGGCAGGACCACTTGCTGGCGCCGGGATCGCCGCTGCGCCGCCTGGTCGAGGGATCGGGGGTGGCCTCGGCCATCCTGTACGGTCCGCCGGGCAGCGGTAAGACGACGTTGGCGGCACTGGTCTCGCAAGCGACCGGCCGCCGGTTCGAAGCCCTGTCGGCGTTGTCGGCGGGCGTCAAAGACGTCCGCGCGGTCATCGATGCGGCACGCAGGGCGCTCCTTTCCGGCGAGCAGACGGTGCTGTTCATCGATGAGGTGCACCGGTTCTCCAAAACCCAGCAGGACGCGTTGCTGTCCGCGGTGGAGAACCGGGTGGTGTTGCTGGTGGCGGCGACCACCGAGAATCCGTCGTTTTCGGTCGTGGCGCCGCTGCTGTCGCGCTCGCTGATCCTGCAGCTGCGCCCGCTGACGGCCGACGACATCCGCGCGGTGGTGCAGCGGGCGATCGACGATCCCCGGGGCCTGGGCGGCCAGATCGCCGCGCAGCCCGAGGCCGTCGACCTGCTGGTGCAGTTGGCCGCGGGCGACGCCCGGCGCGCCCTGACCGCACTAGAGGTCGCTGCCGAGGCGGTCCAGCCGGGCGAGGAGCTGACGGTCACCGCCATCGAGCAATCCCTGGACAAAGCCGCCGTGCGCTACGACCGCGACGGCGATCAGCACTTCGACGTCATCAGCGCGTTCATCAAGTCGGTGCGCGGGTCCGACGTCGACGCCGCGCTGCACTATCTGGCCCGCATGCTCGTCGCCGGGGAGGATCCGCGGTTCCTCGCGCGCCGGCTGATGATCCTGGCCAGCGAGGACATCGGCCTGGCCGACCCGACCGCGCTGCAGATCGCCGTCGCCGCCGCGCAGACGGTGGCGCTGATCGGCATGCCCGAAGCCCAACTGACGCTGGCTCACGCCACCATCCACCTGGCCACCGCGCCGAAGTCGAACGCGGTCACCACTGCACTGGCCGCGGCGATGGGCGACATCAAGGCGGGCAAGGCCGGTCTGGTGCCGCCCCAGCTGCGCGACGGGCACTACTCCGGTGCGGCGGCGCTGGGCAACGCGCTGGGCTATAAGTATTCCCACAACGACCCGGACGGCGTTGTCGCCCAACAGTATCCGCCGGACGAGCTAGTAGACGTCGACTACTATCAGCCCACTGGCCGCGGCCGTGAACGCGAGATCGCCGGGCGTCTGGAGCGGCTGCGGGCGATCATCCGTCGGCGGCGGGGATGATGCCGAACGCT
>DASRQT010000492.1:0-5008 GCA_035696485.1 Polyangia bacterium
GGGCATGGTGCTGTGCTGGGGGACGACCTTTCTGCTGGCGCCGTCGCTGGTCGCCTGGTTGGACCGCGGTCGCCTGGCGGGGAAGTCGCCCGCGTCGCAGACCGGGCGGATCACGTCGGGGCTGGCCCGCTGGGTGACGACCTGGCCGCGCGTGATCGTGCTTTCGGCCGCCGTGCTGACGCTGGTCGCCGGGTGGCAGCTCCGCCACCTCGGCAGCGACCAGCTGGAGCACAACTTCTCGCGCCTGCGGCGCCGCGACACCTGGACGTCGGGCGAGGGTTACTGGGGGGCGAAGATGGACGTCCTGCTGGGCCGCTATCTGACGCCGACGGTGCTGCTGGCGGACAGCGTGCCCGAAGCGCGCGCGATCGCCGCGCGACTGCGTGAGGCCAGCAAGCGCCCGCCGCTGTCCGAGCTGGTCGCGTCGGTGCGCAGCCTGGAGGACGTCATCCCGATCGATCAGGCGGAGAAAGCGAAGGAGGTGGAGGCGATCCGCCGCAAGATGACGCCCAACCTGCGCAAGCACCTGTCACCCGGTGACGCCGACAAGCTGGACCGCCTGATCGGTCCGGGCCCCCTGCCCTTCATCGTCGAGGCCGACGTCCCCCATGTCCTGACCACGGGGCTGCGCGAACGCGACGGCAGCATCGGCCGCGCCGTCCTCGTGTTCCCCAACCCCGGCGACCATCTGTGGAAGGGCGAGACCATCTCGCGATTCGTCGAGACCCTGCGCAACGTCGCCCTCATCCCGGCGCGGAGCGGCGGCAACCCCGCGCGCGTGGCCGGGGGCCCGCCGCTGTCGGCCGACATCATCCAGTCGATGCGTCACGACGGACCGCTGGCCTCGGCCCTGGCGTTCGCGGGCGTCATGGCCACGGTCATCCTGCTGTTTCGCTGGGGGCTGGCGACGCCCTTTGTGCTGGGATCGCTCATCGTCGGGGTCTTGTGGTTGCTGGCGGTCACCATGACGCTGGGGATCAGGATCAACTTCATCAACTTCATCGCCTTCCCGATCACGTTCGGCATCGGCGTCGACTACGCCGTCAACGTCATGGCCCGTTACCTGCGCGACGGCGGGCGCGATATCGGCGCCGCCATTCGCGGCACCGGCGGGGCGGTCGCGTTGTGTTCGATCACGACCATGCTGGGATATTCGTCGCTCCTGGTCGCGCAGAACGTCGGGTTGTTCCTGTTCGGCCTGCTGGCGGTGCTGGGCGAGATCACCTGCTTGACCACTGCCGTCGTGGTGCTGCCGGCCGTGTTGCTGCTGGTGCGCGGGCGATCGCAGGAGCTGCCGCGACCGACGCCGCTAGAGCCAACCCAGCTGCCGCGCCCCGCAGAGCACGGCGAGGCCCCACCCGCCGGCCACGATGTCATCAGCCATGACCCCCTGCCCCCCCGGTAGCCGCTCGGCCAGGCGCGCGGGCCACGGCTTCCACTGATCGAAGATCCGGAACAACACAAAGCCGGCCACAAGGCCGACCCAGGTTTGCGGTGCCGCGACCCAGGTCAGGAGCACGCCCGCGACCTCGTCGATGCAGACGATCTGCGGGTCCTTGCTGCCGAGCCGCCGTTCCACGACACCCGCCGCCCACACGCCGACCGCGGTGATGGCAGCGGAGGCCACCAGGACTGCCAGCGGACCCAGGGGCCGTATCAAGAGGTAGAGCGGCACCGCCCCGACCGTGCCGGCGGTGCCCGGTGCGTAGGGGACGTGACCGCAACCGAACCAGACCGCCAGTACGTGGGCCAGGCGATCACTTGCGCTGGCCGGCGGCGTTACCCCTTCCAAAGGTTCTCTCGCGCGCAGAGATCAAAGACCTCGCGGAGGATCTCGATGCCGTTTCGGGCGGTGGCCTCGTCGATCGTCAGCGCCGGCTGGATCCGGAAGCTGGCGCTGTAGGCCATCGTCAAGAGCCCGCGGCGCACGCACTCCATGAAGATCCGCTCGGTCACGACTCGCGCCAGCGGTTCCTTCGTCTTGCGATCCTTGACCAGCTCGATGCGCAGAAACAGCCCCGCGCCCTGAACGAAACCGACGAAGGGATATTTGTCGCCCAGGTCCTGCAGAGCCCGCAGCATCACCTGGCCCACGGCGGCGGCGTTCTCGGTCAGTCGTTCCTCCTCGATGATCCGCAACGAGGTCGCGCCGGCGGCAGCGCCCAGCGGGTTGCCGCCGTAGCTGGACGACGATCCCGACGGGATCCCCCACGGCAAGGCCAGCGCGATGGCGTCGGTGGTCAAGACGCCGCTGAGCGGGAATCCGCCACCGAACGCCTTGCCTACCGTGACGATGTCGGGGGCGACGCCGCTCCATTCGACGCCCCATCTCTTGCCGGTGCGGCCAAGGCCGGTGATCATCTCGTCGGCGATCAGTAGCGCCCCGAACTCGTCGGCGATTGATCGGACGGCAGGAAGAAACTCCCTGGGCGGGATCACATTGCCGGCGGTCCCCTGCATCGGCTCGACGATCACCGCCGCGACCGCGCCGGCGGACTGCAGCTTGACCTGCTTTCGCGCCAGGTCAGCGCACGCGACGCCGCAGCTCGGATACTCGAGACCGATCGGGCAGCGATAACAGTCGGCGTAGGGGACCTGGTGGTTGCCCGGCACCATGGGGCCGAGGCCGTTCTTGAACGTCGACCCCATCAGCGACAGGGCGCCCATGGTCTTGCCGTGAAATCCGCCCCAGAAGCTGACGAACTCGTATTTGCCGGTGTGACTCTTGGCCAGCCTCAGCGCGCTCTCGACCGCCTCGGCGCCCCCGGAATAAAGCTGCAGGCGGTGGACGCCCGGCGCCGGCGGGTGGGCCGCCAGCCGTTCGCACAGCTCCACGCGCGCGGGCGACGTGAAGGACCCGACCGACACCTTGGCGGCCTGGTCCTGCAGCGCCTTGACCAGCACCGGGTGCGAGTGCCCCAGCGCGTTGACGTTGATGCCCCCGATGAAATCCAGGTAGGTGTTGCCGTCGACGTCGGTGACCGTGCTGCCGCGCCCTTCCTCGACCACGATCCCCGCCATCACCGCGTAGCCCTGCAGGCCCGGCGCCATGTGAACGTCCTCCCGCGCGCGCAACGCCGCGCTCCTGGGACCGGGCACGGCGGTGCGAATGGCCGCCGACTGATTTTTGGGCTGGGAGGGGTTCATGAGGCGGGCTTGTTACGCTCGGAGAATACGAAAAAACGCTGCATCGGGTAATTCCACGCGTTGCTGACGACCACGGCGACGATGACGCGCGCCACCACATACTGTAAATGCAGGACGTTGTGCAACAGGTACTCGCCGGTGCCGTTGAGCGCCAGGCTGGACGCCGCCACGAACAGGAACCGCAGGATCTGCGTGTGCGCTGCGGTCTGGCCCACGCGGTAGGTGAAATGGCGTGCCATCATGAAGTTGGTGAAGGCGCCGCACGCCGCCCCCGCCACCGTCGCCTTCACAGCCGAGACGTGTAACGCCTCGACCACCGTTACCATCACGCTGAAGTCGACGACCGTGGCCATCACCGACGACGTGTGATGTCGCACCCACTGCCAGAACTTCGATGACGCCCGGACCGGTTCCGCCAAGAGTGACCCCGCCCCTAGAACGACCCCGCCGGCTTTTTTGGCGCGACCATGACGCGATTCATCGGCTGCGCGGGGCTGTCATGTGACGCTGCCGCCGGCGCGCCTTCCTGCTCGCGTTTGCGCAGCACCACCCGCACGGCGGCCGCGCGCTGCAGGGCCGACACATTCGTCGCCACGCCCACGATCGCCACAGCCAGAATGATGGGCAGGGTGCGCAGGGCCTGCATCGGTGAATCGCGAAAGACCGACAGCGTGACGGCCGTCAACGCCGCGCCGACGTTCAGGTACACGGCGCGCTCTCCGCGGCGCATGGTCCCGCGGGGCGGCTTGACCCCCATGGCCTCGGCCTTGGCGGTCACGTAGCTGAAGATGAAGGTCCCCATGGCGGCATTCAGCGCCAGCACCAGCCCGAGGGCGCTGTCCCGAAAAAATACCGCGAGACCGGCCAGGAAGATGAACTCCCCGTAGCGGTCGGCGATGGCGTCCAGCACCTCGCCCGCGTCGGAGGCGACGCCCATTCGGCGCGCGACCAGCCCGTCGACGATGTCGGCCAGCGACGCGAACGTCGCCAGCATGCAGCCCGCGCCGAAGCAGCCGAAGGCGAAGGCGACGCCCGCCCCCGCCGCCGGCAACAGCGAAAACAGCGTGATGGCGGTCGGCGTAATCCGAAGGGTCACCATCAGGTTGACCACCGGTTCTAAAACCCAGTAGCCCATCTCCATGGAAGCCTTGTTCAGAAAGACGCTGCCGCCGTCGGCCTCGGTGCGCGCGTGGCGTGACCGCCCGGCCAGGAATGACCGCAGCGCGTAGCCGAGGCTTCCGGCGGTGGTCAGCGCGAGCATGAAGTACGCGAGGTAAATGTCCTTCATGACGGCCGGCCCAAACTACGGGCTGACGCGTTCGCGAAGGCGTTCGACCCGATCGCTGAGGTCGTGGCCTTCGATCGAACGCGGTCCCCCCAGCGGCAGCTCGCGGCATCCGTCGCGCGCCGAGGCGTACGCGGTGGTGATGAGCTGAACGCACAGGAAGGCCTCGCGCGCCTCCTTGCCGACAAAATCGCCGCGCGCGATGGCACCGCGAAAGTCGTCAAACAGCGAGTTGAACCAGTTGGCGTGACTGGAATCCATCCATTCGGACGGGATCTCTTCCCGTTCGAACTTCCATTCGGAGGCCGAGGCGCCCCGGATCTCGGACGGCAGCTGGGTCGCGACCTCGATGTTGTCGTCCTCGACCCGGATGGCGCCGCGGTCGCCGTGAATCGTGTACAGGACCTTGCGCACGCCGGCCGTCCAGCTGAGGTGAGCCGACGCCGACCCGGTCGGGAAGCGCAGGCTGCACGAAAAGTCGTCCTCGGTGTCGAACGGCCCCATGGTCGTCGTGCGGGCGCTGATGGCGGTCGGGTAGCCGCGCAGCCATTCGAACGCCAGGTAGAAGGTGTGGCT
>DASRQT010000493.1:0-13374 GCA_035696485.1 Polyangia bacterium
CACCCGTCATCAGGATCACCGGCACGTCCAGGTCGTGCTCGCGAATCGTCTTGAGCAGAGCCAGCCCGCTCATCTGGGGCATCGCGATGTCGCTGACGATGGCGTCGAAGGTCTTCTGACGCGTGTGGTCGGCAGCCTCGGCGCCGTCGTGCGCGATCTCCACCGTGAAGCCGGCCGCGGTCAGGATGCGGGCATAGCCGCGGGCGATGGTCGGCTCGTCGTCGACCAGCAGAACCAGACCGCGGCTAGCCTCACCGGCCTCGGCCGCGCCCGAGCTACCACCGGCGGCACCATCGCGCGCGCCGGACACATCACCCAATCCACCTGTTCCCGGCATCACTCCCGATCACATCGTCAACACCAGTCGGAAGTTGAGGCGCTCCGACGGTGACAGCACTGCCCCGCAAGTCGTTTATTTTCCGCGGCCGGGCCGCACTTGGTATATCTTCCCGGCTCTCATCCCGCGGGCCAACTGGCGGGAGCTGAGCTAGGAGACATGCTGGAAATGAGTCGAATTGAACGGGAGGTCGTCGAGCTTCGCGAGAAGCCGCGCGCCGTCGATAAGGGGCAGCTCAAGGAGTACTACCACCAGATGCTGGCGATCCGCCGCATGGAGGAAGCGCTGGCCAAGGCCTACGCACTCCGGAAATTCGGTGGCTTTCTCCATCTTTATATCGGGCAGGAAGCCGTCGCGGTGGGCGCCATCGCCACCCTGAAGCCGGAGGACTACGTCATCGCGACGTACCGCGAGCACGCCCACGCCTATGCCAAGGGGATGTCGGCCAAATCGATCATCGCCGAGATGTACGGAAAGGCGACCGGCTGCTCCAAGGGCCTGGGCGGGTCGATGCACCTGTTCGACCAGCCAAGGAACTTCCTGGGCGGGTACGGCATTGTGGGCGGCCACATACCCATCGCCTGCGGCACCGCCTACGCCTCAAAGTACCGCGGTGACGGGCGCGTGACCATGTGCTTCTTCGGCGACGGCTCGGTAGCGCAGGGCGCCTTTCACGAAGGCGTGGCGCTGGCGGCGTTGTGGCGGCTGCCGGTGGTCTTCATCTGCGAGAACAACCTCTATTCGATGGGCACTCCGCTCTACCGATCGCTGTCGGTCGCCGACGTCTCGCAGAAGGCGCTGGGCTACGGCATCGCGCGCGATCGCTTCGACGGCGAGGACGTCATCCGCGTGCGCGACCGCGTGGGCGAGGCGGTGCGTCGCGCGCGCAACGAATCGATGCCGACCTTGATCGAGATCCGGACGTACCGGTTTCGCGGCCACTCGATGTCGGACGCGGGCCTGTACCGGACCAAGGACGAAGTGGAAGAGTGGAAGAAGCGCGATCCGATCGGCTTTGGACGCTCGTTGCTGGAGAAGGCCCACGTCGACGAAGCCGAGATCGTCGCGATCGAAGACAAGGTGAAGGCCGAGATCGAAGAGGCCGTGGCGTTCGCCGAAGAGAGCCCGGAGCTGACGTTCGAGCAGCTGTCCGAGTTCACCTACAAGGAATAGGACAACAGATATGCCGACCGTTGCGTATCGCGAAGCGCTGAACCAGGCCATGGCCGAGGAGATGGAGAAGGACGACCGAATCTTCCTGATGGGGGAAGAGGTCGGACACTACGACGGCGCCTACAAGGTCTCGAAGGGCCTGCTGGCCCGCTTCGGCGAGAAGCGGGTCATCGACACGCCGATCGCGGAAGGTGGCTTCGTCGGCGTCGGCATCGGCGCGGCCATGGTGGGGCTGCGGCCGATCATCGAGCTCATGACCTGGAACTTCTCGCTGGTGGCGGCCGATCAGCTGATCAACAACGCGGCCAAGATCCGGCAGATGTCGGGCGGACAGTTCACGCTGCCGGTGGTGTTCCGCGGCCCGGGCGGGTCGGCGCACCAGCTGGCGGCGCAGCACAGCCAGTCGACCGAGGCGCTGTGGGCGCACATCCCCGGCCTCAAGGTCGTGATGCCGGCGAATCCCAAGGATGCGAAGGGCCTCTTGAAGAGCGCCATTCGCGACGATAACCCGGTGGTGTTCATCGAGGGCGAGGTGCTGTACGCCGATCAGGGTGAGATCCCCGAGGGCGAATACACCATCCCGCTGGGTGTCGGCGACGTGAAGCGGCAGGGCAAGGACATCACCATCATCGCCTGGTCGAAGATGGTGAAGATCGCGCTGGCGGTGGCCGAGCAGCTGGCCCAGGAGGGGGTCGAGGTCGAGGTCGTCGACCCGCGGACCATTCGCCCCCTGGACGAAGAGCTGCTGGTCGCCTCGGTGAAGAAGACCGGGCGCTGCTTGATCCTCGAGGAAGGCTGGCCGTTCAACGGCGTCGGCGCCGAGGTCGCGTACCGGATCACCAAGAACTGCTTTGACGACCTGGACGCCCCGGTCGAGCGTCTGACCGGCGCGGACATGCCGATGCCATACAACCACCACCTGGAGGCCCAGTGCATTCCCGACGTGCCCCGCGCCGTCGCGGCCGTCAAACGCCTCCTTTACATGGACGAATAACGTATGGCCCAGATTCTGGATATGCCGCAGCTCTCCGACACCATGAAGGAGGGGGTGCTGCGGAAGTGGCGCAAGAACGAAGGCGACAAGATGCTCCCCGGCGAGCTCCTGGCCGAGGTCGAGACCGACAAGGCCACCATGGATTTTGAGGCCTTCGACGAAGGCGTTTTGCTCAAGCGCCTGATCGGCGACGGCGACACGGTTCCCGTGGGATCGCCGATCGCGATCATCGGCAAGACCGGTGAGGACATCGCCGCGCTCCTGCAAGAGGCAGAGGCGCGCAAGGGTGGAGCCGCAAAACCCGCCAAGGCCGCCGCCGCGCCGGCGGCGAAAGCACCCGGCCCCAAACCGGAGCAGCCCGCCGCCAAGCCGGCCGAAGCCCAGCCGGCCCCCGCGCCGGCGGCCAAACCGGCCAACGGGCAGGCCGCGCGTCCGCCCTCCCCTGCCCGCCCCGCCGCGCAACCGGCGGCAGCCACCGCCGGCAGCAAGGTCCTGGCGTCGCCGCTGGCGCGGCGGCTGGCGACGGATCTCGGTATCGACCTGCGCGCGGTCAAGGGCTCCGGTCCCGGCGGCCGCATCGTCGAACGCGACGTCAAGGCGCTCAGCGAAGGTGGCGGCGCAGCAGCAGCGGCGCCCGACTCGCACAACATTGAAGAGGCGCCATCCACGGGGACAGCGCCGGCGGCCGCAGCGCCCCCGACGGCGCAACGCCCCGCCGCGCCGGTCCCGTCGCAGCTTGTGCCCGATCGCCGCGCGGAAGCACGCCCGGCCGCGCCGGTCCCGTCCGACGATGTCGAGAAGCCGCTGTCGATGATGCGGCGAACCATCGCGCGCCGGCTGGTCGAATCGAAGACCACCATCCCGCACTTTTATCTGACCGCCGAGGTGGACATGGACGCGGCCATGGAGTTCCGCGAGCAGGTCAGCCAGGTCCACAGCGCAAAGCTGTCGGTCAACGATCTGGTGATCAAGGCCGTGGCCCTGGCGCTGCGCAAGGTGCCCGAGGCCAACGCGTCGTTCACCGACGAGGCCATAATCCTGCACGCGCGCGTCGACATCGGGATGGCGGTGGCCATCGAAGACGGACTGGTCACGCCCGTGATCCGGGGCGCCGATCACAAGACGCTGGGCCAGATCGCCAACGAGGCGCGCGAGTTGGCCGGCCGCGCGCGCGAGCGAAAGTTGAAGCTGGAAGAGATGACCGGCGGAACCTTCTCGGTCTCCAACCTGGGGATGTTCGGCGTCACCGAGTTCTCGGCCATCATCAACCCGCCCGAGGCCGGCATCCTGGCCGTCGGTACGGTGCGCAAGGTGCCGGTCATCAAGGGCGACAAGATCGTCCCCGGCCAGCGCATGTCCCTGACCGTGTCATGCGATCACCGGGTCATTGACGGCGCCACCGGCGCGAAGCTGTTGCAGGCGATCGTCGCGATCTTAGAGCGCCCGATCGCGCTGGCGTTTTAGGCGCCGGCGCGGCAGATCTTCTTCGCCATGGCTGACAAATACGATCTGATCGTCGTTGGCGCCGGTCCGGGCGGCTATGTCGCCGCCATCCGCGCGTCGCAACTGGGGCTCAAGGTGGCGTGCATCGAACGCGAGCGGCCGGGCGGCATCTGCCTCAACTGGGGCTGCATCCCGACCAAGGCGCTGCTGAAGTCGGCCGAGATGATGCGGGCCGCGCAGCACGCGGGCGACCACGGCGTGGTCATCCCTGGCCCCATCACCTTCGACTGGAAGAAGGTGATCGCGCGCAGCCGCGGCGTCGCCGACAAGATGGCCAGCGGCATCGAGCACCTGTTCCGCAAGTACAAGGTCACGAGCATCCCCGGCACTGCCAGCTTCAAGGGGCGCGGCAAGCTGGAGATCAAGTCCAGCAGCGGGACCTCGAGCATCGAGGGCGCACGCGTGATCCTGGCGACCGGCGCGCGCGCCAAGTTCCTGCCCGGAATCGAGGCCGACGGCGATCGCATCATTACTTACCGCGAGGCGATGATCCTGCCCGAGGTCCCCAAGTCCGTCGTGGTGATCGGCGCCGGCGCCATCGGCATCGAGTTCGCGGACTTCTGGAACGCGTTCGGCGTCGAGATCACGGTGATCGAGTTCATGCCGCGGATCCTGCCCATCGAGGACGAGGACGTCTCGGCCACGTTGGCCCGCCTTCTCAAGAAAAAAGGGATGACCATTCACACCGGCTCCAAGACCACCGGCGTCAAGGTCAGCGGCAAGACCGTGACCACGTCGTTCACCACCGCCGACGGGCAGGAGAAACAGGTGACTTCCGAGCGCGTGCTGATGGCGGTCGGCGTGCGCGCCAACGTCGAGGGGTTCGGCTTCGAGGGCATGGGCATCGCGCTGGACCGCGGCTTCATCCAGGTCGACGATCAGTACCGGACCACCAGCCCCGGCATCTGGGCCATCGGCGACTGCGCCGGCGCGCCGCTCCTGGCCCACGTCGCCATGGCCGAGGGGGTGCGCTGCGTCGAGAGCATGGTCGGCAAACACGTCGAGCCGATCAACTACGACGCCATCCCCGGCTGCACCTACTGCGACCCCGAGGTCGCCTCCATCGGCAAGACCGAGGCCCAGGCGCGCGAGGCCGGCCTCGACATTGCCGTGGGACGCTTCCCGTTCTCGGCGTCGGGCAAAGCGCTGGCGGCCGGCCATCCCGACGGCTTCATCAAGGTCATCACCAACAACGCGCGCGGCGAGGTGGTCGGTGTCCACTGCATCGGCCACGGCGTGACCGACCTCATCGCCGAGATCTCCCTCGGCATGAGCTCCGAGGCCACCGCCCACGACATCCTGGCCGCGGTCCACCCGCACCCGACATTGTCGGAGGTGATGCTGGAAGCCACCGCGGCGGCCCTGGGCGAAGCCGTCCACATCTAGCCCAGTTCCGACAGGGCTATACAGACTGGTCCCTACATTGCAGCTGAAAATTGGCGGCCAAATAGCGTTGCGCCAGTCCTTTGGAGTACTTAAGCTCCAGAAACTCGTGGGAGGCTACTGAATGGCCGCTGTCACATCGCTGGCCCAGAACCTTTTCTTAGTCCCGGAAGTACACAACCACATCGTTCAGTTCTACAACGACGACGAACGTCTCTCGAAGGTCGTCGGCGATTTCCTGGCTGCGGGGCTCGAGGCCGGCGAGCCGGTGGTCGTCATCGCGACACCCGACCACCGCGACGCCTTCCAGGAGCAGCTTCGCGTCCGCGGCTTCGACGTCGAGGGCGCCGCCGCGACCGGACAGCTGATGATGCTGGACGCGCGGGCCACGCTGGCGACGTTCATGGTGGGCGGGCAGCCCGACTGGGATGCCTTTCGACGCCACGTGGGTGGCACACTGGAGAAGGTCTCCGCCGCCAACCAAGGTCGGCGAATTCGCGCCTACGGTGAGATGGTCGACTTGCTCTGGAGGGACGGGCAGCGCAGCGCCGCCATCCATCTCGAGCAGCTGTGGAACGACCTGCGCAGGACTCATTCGTTCTCGCTGCTGTGCGCCTACGTGATGGGCAACTTCTACCGGGACACCGACCGCGAGCAATTCGAGCTGATCTGCCGCACGCACTCGCACGTTGTCCCCGCCGAGAGCTACGTCGACGCGGCAGATCCCGCCGATCGCCTGCGCCAGATCACCCTGCTTCAGCAGCGGGCGTTGGCGCT
The DNA here is from genome assembly GCA_035696485.1 of Polyangia bacterium. GTDB lineage: Bacteria > Myxococcota_A > Polyangia > Fen-1088 > Fen-1088 > DASRQT01. The sequence continues at coordinate 6,168 of DASRQT010000493.1, forward strand.
CGAGACCGAACTGCAAGAGCGCTTGCTGCGGGAACAGGCGCTGCGCGTCGCGCTGGAGGAGCGACGACAGGCCCAGGAGGCTCTCCAGCGCAGCCAGCAAGAGCTGCAGGACTTTGTCGAGAACGCGGCCGAGGGTCTGCACCAGGTGGATGGCAGCGGCATAGTTCAATGGGCGAACCAGGCCGAGCTGGACCTGCTGGGGTACAGGCGCGACGAATACGTCGGGCATCACATCTCGGAGTTTCACGCCGACCAGGACGTCATCAACGACATCCTGGCGCGTCTCAGTCGCAACGAGAGCCTGCACGGGTACGAGGCCCGGCTCAAGGCCAAAGACGGTTCGATCCGGCATGTGCTCATCAACTCCAACGTGTTCCACCGCGACGGTGAATTCATTCATACCCGGTGCTTCACGCGCGACATCACCGACCGCAAGCGCGCCGAGGATGAGGCCCGCCTGCGCTACGAGTTCGAACAGCAGCTTTTGGGCATCGTCTCGCACGATCTGCGCAATCCCATCAACGCAATCATGATGTCGGCGTCGCTGGCGCGAGCGCGGACGACCGACGATCGACTGGTCAAGACCCTCACGCGCATCACGTCCAGCGCGGAGCGCGCTGCCCGCATCGTCGCCGATCTCCTGGATCTGACCCAGGCACGCCTGGGCGGGGGCCTGCCGATAGAGCGCGAGCCGACCAACATTCACGATGTCGCCCAGGCGGTCGTGGACGAGATCGGGGCCGCCCACCCGGAGCGTGAGTTTGCCGTCCGCCATGAAGGTGATGGCGAAGGCCACTGGGACGGGGATCGGCTGGCGCAGGCGCTGTCAAACCTGGTCAGCAACGCGATCGACCACGGCACGCCCGAGACCCCGATCAGCGTCGCGTCGCGGGGACAGAACGGACAGGTCATCCTGAGCGTTCACAACCAGGGCATGCCCATCCCCGAGCGGATCCTGTGCGACATCTTCGCGCCCTTCAAGCGTGGCGTCGGTCGCCAGCGCACCAGCAAGAGCCTCGGGCTGGGCCTGTTCATCGTCGATCGCATCGTCGCGGCACACGGCGGCCAGGTCGTCTGTCGGTCGACCGAGTCGGAGGGAACGACCTTCGAGATGGTTCTTCCCAGGGGCCCGGAGTCATCGTAAGCGCTCTGAGCTAAACTACGTTCGTATGTCGGAGCGCGTTGTAGAGACCCGGTCGGGGAAGCTGCGGTCGCAGAGGCTGCGCATGCTGGACGCGGACGAACCCGCGGCGCCGGTGCAGCGGCTGCCGGCAAAGCCGCCCTGGATCCGGATGAAGATGCCGGTGGGCGAGGTGTTCTTCGACCTCAAGAAACGCGTGGCCGAGCTGGGGCTGCACACGGTGTGCGAGAGCGCGTCTTGCCCCAACATCGGCGAGTGCTGGAACCGGCAGTCGTTGACCATCATGATCCTGGGCGGCGTCTGCACGCGGTCGTGCCAGTTCTGCGACGTGCCGACCGGCAAGCCGGCCCCGGCCGATCCGGACGAGCCCGTGCGCGTGGCGACCATCCTGGCCGAGCTGGGGCTGCGGCACACGGTCATCACGTGTGTCGACCGCGATGACATCAAAGACGGCGGCGCGGCGCACTGGGCAGCGACCATTCGCGCCGTGAAGGCGAGGTCGCCCGAGATGGTGCTGGAGGTCTTGACCGGTGACTTCAAGGGCGACACCGGGGCGGTCGACACCGTGCTTGCGGCCGGCCCCGACGTTTTCGCGCACAACCTCGAGACCGTACCGCGGCTGTCGCGCCAGGTGCGGGTGCAGGCCAGCTACGCCCGATCGTACGCCGTCCTCCGCCACGCCAAGGCGCGCGGTGCCATCACCAAGACCGGGCTGATGCTGGGGCTGGGCGAGGACATCGACGAGGTGCGCGCCGTGCTGCGCGAGCTGCGCGAGATCGGCGTCGACATCCTGACGCTGGGACAGTACCTGCGGCCGTCGCAGCACCACCTCGACGTCGTCCGCTTCGTCCACCCCGACGAATTCGCCGCCCTCAAGACCGAAGCGCTGGCGCTGGGGTTCCCCCACGTGGAATCGGGACCGATGGTGCGATCCAGCTATCACGCCGACGGCCAGCGTGACATCGTGCGCGAGCTCGCCGCCAGGCGGTCCCGGTAACAAACAAACAAACAACAAACAAATGATCCCCTATTTCGAAGGTCATCTGTTCGATGTCTTCGGCATTCCCATTCACATGTTCGGGGTGCTGGTCGCGATCGGCGTGATCCTGGGCGACCGCATCGTGGTCAAGGAAGGCGTCAAGCGCGGCCTCGACGAACGCGACATCAAGTTCATGAACGCGCGCATCGTGATCGGCGGGTTCATCATGGCCCACCTGGTCTCGGTGATCTTCTACTACCCGGAGCGCATCGTCGAGAGCCCCTGGGTTCTGGTCAACATCTGGTCGGGACTGTCGTCGTTCGGCGGGTTTCTGGGCGCCGCGCTGGCTTTTCTGTACTACACGCGCCGCGAGAAGATCCCGGCGCTGGCCTACGCCGACTCGGTCGCGCTGGGGTTGGTGGTCGGCTGGATCTTCGGCCGCACCGGCTGCTTCACCGCGCACGACCATCCCGGGCTGCGGACCACCTTCTTCCTGGCGGTTCGTTACCCGGAGGGTCCACGCCACGACCTCGGGCTCTACGAGCTTCTGTTCACGATCGTGATCGCGGCCGTGCTGTTCGCCTACGCACGCAAACCCCACGTCCCCGGCCGGGTCATCGGCCTCTTCGCCGTGCTCTACGCGCCCGTGCGCTTCGTGCTGGATTTTCTGCGCGCGACCGACGTCGCCCGCCCCGACCAGCGTTACGGAGGCCTCACCCCCGCCCAGTGGGCCTGCATGGCCTGCCTCGCCGTCGGCTTGTGGCTCATGACCCGCAAAGAGCAGCCCGCTGCCATCCCCACGGCCCCCTCCCCTACCTAGAGCATCTCCTCCTCGGCGTGCGAGATCAGATCCTCGTACCGCCGGCGCTCCACCGACAGGTCGCACTCGCCCAGGAACGCGGAGTAGCTCATGAACGCGGTCAGGTACGACAGGTCGCGCGCCCACGCCGGAAGGTACTTGGGTTCAACCACCACACCTTCACGCAAGAGGCGTCCGAACAGCGGGACGTCAACGATGTCGATCTTGCCGGCGAAGAACAGCCGTACGAACTCGAGGTGCCCCTTGACCAGCGCGACCCGCATGAAGTTGGTCACACGCAGCAGGCCATCCAGGTAGCAGACGTCCTTGGTGAACGGCGCCCCGCCCTCGACCACGCCGCCGCGGCACACGCGCCGCGCGCAGTCGTAGGCAGCCCCCTCGTCGTGGCCGTGGCTGACGAAGAACTGGTAGATCTGGATGAAGTCGGCGCCGTCCTCCGCCATCTTGATGGCCAGCGTCCGGTCCGACAGGCGTCGCAGCCGTTCCAGGCTGGTGGACTGGGTCATGAACTCGGTCAAAACCGCCAGCCCCTCCTGGGTCGCCGTCGTGCGCGGCGACGGGTAGCCGATGAACGCCATCAGCGGCTGCGCGCGCCCGTTCAGCGCCGTCGCCACGTGCACGTGCCCCTCGTGGAACTCGAGCTGCAGCAGATCGCGGCGCGAAAAACGCGCCCCGCGTTTGATCTTCACGCCGTCGACGCCGGCGACCGCCTTGGCCGCGATGCCATCGGCGAGCTCGACGCGGATGGGGTGCTCAGGAAAAAAGCCGGCGAACCGGCTGGCCAGCACCGGCACGACCTCCTCGGCCGACAGGGTCAGCTCGTCGTCGGGGCTGGGCATCTCGGCGGTGCCGGCGACTCCCTCCACCACCTCGGCGAAGTGATTGGCGAGATCGAGGTTGGTGGTCCGCCGGTCGGCGGTCAGGCTGGCCGGCCGCCCGTACAGCTCCACGGAGTGGTGGTAAAACTCGCGCGTCCCCACTGACTGCAACATCCTCGCCGCGGTCGCGTAGGAATCGCAGGTGTCGCGCAAGAACCTTTCGATGGCATTGTCGCCGGTGATCCTGGCCTTTAGTCCGCGAAACCGCTCCCCGGCCTCGGCGACCTCCGGCGGGACGCGGTATTGCGGGCGCGGCAGCTCCCGCCCCCTGGACGCGAAGAACGCGCTCTCGACCTCCTCGCCCCAGGCGATGTGGCGCAGCACGCGGATGGGGCGCTGGGCCTCGAGGATCTCCGCCGAGACCTCGCTCAGGATGCCAAGGAACCGCTCGGAGACTGACATCTGGCGGCTAGCGCCTCACGCTTTACGTCCCCACGCCGACGCGGATGCGCGCCGGAACAGAATACGTGATCCAGGCGTTACCGCCCACGACGGCGCCCTGCCCGATGACGGTGTTGCCGCCGAGGATGGTGGCGTTGGCGTAGATGATGACGTCGTCCTCGATGGTCGGGTGGCGCTGGCGGCCGCTGGGCTTGTCGGTGCGGCCGCGGTCGCGCACCGACAGGGCGCCCAGCGTGACCCCCTGGTAGATGCGAACCCGATCCCCGATGACCGTCGTCTCGCCGATGACGATGCCGGTGCCGTGATCGATGAAGAACGATTCGCCGATCGTGGCGCCGGGATGAATGTCGATCCCGGTACGCGAATGGGCGTGTTCGGTCAGCATGCGCGGCACCACCTCCGCCCCCGCGGCCAGCAGGCGATGCGCCACGCGGTAGATCGCGATGGCGTACAGGCCCGGATAGCAGGCGACGATCTCGTCGATACCGCTGGCGGCAGGGTCGGAATCGAACGCCGCCAGGACGTCCTTGCCCAGGGAGGCGCGGATCGCCGGCAGCGACGCCAGCAGTCGCTGCGTGATGGCGCGCGTGCGGCGCTGGCAGGCATGGCGGGCCTGACGGCGCTTCGAGCAGTGGCGATGCAGGCCCTGATAGATCGCCGCCGACAGGCGCCCCTCCAGCGCGCCGATGGTCGCCGCCACGTGCTCGACGAAGTTGCCGGCGTCGTTGCCCATCCGGTGCGACTCGGGGAACAGCACCTCGACCAGCTCTTCACCCAGGATGCGGATATCGTGGCGTGACGGCAGCGGACCCTCCGCCGCCAGTCCGGAACGCAGGCCGGCGGCCGCCGACAGCACGCGCCGGGCCAGCTCGACGTGGGCCGCAGAGGTGGATGTGGAGGGGGAGTTGGATGTGGCTGACCGGCGCCGGGTGGCCATGCCGCCCACGTTACTACGCCGCGCCGCCGGCATCACGTTCGGGGGGTCGGGCCGCGACCAGCGCCGCCAGCTTGTCCATGATCTCGTCGTGGTGGGCGTCCGGGATGGTGACCCGCGTCGGCATGCCGCCACCCAGATTGAACAGCGTGACGAAGTCGAAACCGGACTCAAAGTCGGCGGCGATGGTCAGCGATCCGGAGTCGCGAACCACGGCGACGGGCGCCCGCTCCTGGCCCAGGAGCAAGAGCTCGGTCTTGTCATACGGGTGCCCGGCGGCGGCCTCGACGTACGCGACCCCGCGATCGACGCGATAGTGATCCGCCAGCCGCCGGGACTGATCCAGCAGCGGATCGATCTCGCGCGCCGCGCGCTCGATCTCCTCCCAGTGCAGGGGCGCCCTGGTGCGTGCCACCAGGTACTGGATGATCCGGTGTTTCAACGTCTCGTCGCGAAAGTGCGCCCGCAGCGCCCGATCGATGCGCGAGGCGATGGGGCCAGGTTTGCCACGCCGGGTGTCGACGGCGCGCGCGTCGGCGTCGGCGCCCTCGTAGGGTTCCACGCCGCCCAGCACCCACTTGGCGCCCGAATAGAGGCCGTCCAGGTCCAGGTGAACGGCGATGGTGTCTACCGGCCCGGCGCTGAACACGACCTGGGGCGTCACCATCTCGGGGCACGCCCCATGCTGCGCCTTGGTCGCCAGCACGAACCGCTTGTCGTCGATGAAGTCGGCGTGCCGCACGTGATCGTGGTGGTCGACCCACGCAGCCAGCCGGCCGCCGAGGCCGCGGATGAACGGCAACGTGGTCTTCTCGAAGGACGAGCCCCCACCTTCGCTGGCGAAGGCGATGTCCAGCACCGCCACGCGGCCGCTGAGCCTGTCGGCGGGCGGCAGCGTCCGTGGGGTGAGGTAGGCAAACACCGGCAATCCCGAGGGGGCGGTCACCGCACAACCATACTCGATGGCGTGGGGGTTTGGCTCTTTGGTGCAAATTGTGGCGGAGCCGCGCCGCTCCACCACATACTTGAAGCAGCTCCATGTCTCTGCTCCTCGCGCTCTGGGTCGCGACGACGGCCGCCGCCGCTCCCCCGCGCACGCCCGTCGACCCGCCGGCGACGGTCATCCCGTTTCGCACCGATGCCCAGCCGCGCGTCGACCCGGTGTTCGGAGACATCACGACGCTGCGCGCGTCAGTGGATCGATTCTTGACCCTGCAGACCGAGATGGATCGCGTTCGCGAAGAATTCTCGACCGCCGTCCACGAGACGCTGGCTGCCTTGCGGCCGGCGGGCGAGTCCCCGGTGTCGCGCCAGTGCCCGGCTGCCACGGCGGCGCCGTACGCCAGGGCGTTGAGCTCGGGCGCGCACTATCTGGCGCTGGGCCAGCAACTGCAGGGCCGCTACCGCGAGATTCGCCGCAGCGACGATCTGGGCGACAGCGTCGGCCTGACGCCCGACTACCGCTGGAAGGTGAAACGGGCCAAGGATCTCTACTTTCAACTACTGACCGACTACCGCGAGATGCGGGTCGCCTTCTACGATCAGCTTGGGGCCGAGCTGCGCCACGCGCATTGCCGCCTCACCTCCCGCTCGCCCGCGGCGGTGGCAAGGGCTGGCGAATCGCCGCCCGAAGCGCCCAATCCATCCGACCCCGGCGCCTGGGCGCTGGAAGACACGCTGGTCGAAGCCGACGCCCCCGCCGTCCGCCCGTCGGCGCCGGCCAAGTCATCCATGTCCACCGACGCGGCCAAGGCACCGCCGGGAGGCGAATCACCCAGCGCCGGCGCACAGGCCATCTGGATCGACATCGACAACTCGCTGTGCACGCTTGCCACGCGCGTCTCGATCGACGGTCAGTCACTGGGCGAGATCAGCGGGCGCAAGAAGACATCGCTGCGCACCCGCGCCGGCCCCCACGAGGTCTGCGTCCTCCCCACCTCCGACGCCCGCTCCTGCGGCGACCCCGGCACCCTCCGCCGCGCCTACCTGCACGAAGGCTGGGCGCTGACGGTCTTCTGCAACCGGTAGCTAAATACAGGTCTGGAACCCTCAA
>DASRQT010000494.1:0-11556 GCA_035696485.1 Polyangia bacterium
CACCTGTTTCAGATCCGCGCGGATGGGCGCGATGGGCTCCCGGCGCAGCAGCATCCTGCCGTCCGGCCCCTTCTTGCTGATGAAGTTGAAGGTCCCGAACCCGGGATCCTTGTCGGGGAAGTCGTCACGAAAATGTCCGCCGCGGCTCTCCTTGCGCTCGATGGCGGCGCGCGTGATCGCCTCCGAACAGATCAGCAGGTTGTGCAGATCCAGCGACGTGTGCCAGCCCGGGTTGTAGTCGCGGTTCCCGTGGATGCCGACCTTCTCGGCGCGCCGCCGCAGAAGCTCGATCCCTTCCAGCGCGCGCTTCATCTCCGCCTCGGTACGAACGATGCCCACGTTCTCCTGCATGAGGTCCTGCAGCTCGTACTGAATCTTGTAGGGGCCCTCGGTGTCGCCGCCGGGCGCAGCGCCGCGATCGAACGGCGCCAGCGCCACCTTCGCCGCTGCCTGCACGTCGTCCGGCCGCGGCTGCACGGCGCCGCTCTCCTTGGCGAACTTGGCGGCGAATTCCCCCGCCCGCTTGCCGAACACCAGCAGGTCGGACAGCGAGTTTCCGCCCAGCCGATTCGCGCCGTGCAACCCGGCAGCGCACTCGCCGGCCGCGAACAGCCCGGGCACCGTCGACATCTGCGTGTCGGCATCGACGCGGATACCACCCATGATGTAGTGGGTCGTCGGCCCCACCTCCATCGGTACCTCGGTGATGTCGATGTCGGCCAGCTGCTTGAACTGGTGATACATACTGGGCAGCTTTTTCTTGATGTGCTCGGCGCCGCCGGGAACGCGCGCCTTGATCCACGCGATGTCCAGGAAGACGCCGCCGTGCGGGCTGCCGCGCCCGGCCTTGACCTCGCGCATGATGCAGCGGGCGACGTGGTCGCGGGTCAGAAGCTCGGGCGGCCGCCGCGCGTTCTTGTCCCCCTGGGTGTACTTCCACCCTTCTTCTTCGCTGTCAGCCGTCTGGTTCTTGTAGTTGTCCGGGATGTCGTCGAACATGAAGCGGCGTCCGTCTTTGTTGCGCAGGACGCCGCCCTCGCCTCTTACCCCCTCGGTCACCAGAATGCCGCGGACGCTGGGCGGCCACACCATGCCGGTCGGGTGAAACTGCACGAACTCCATGTCCATCAGCTCGGCGCCGGCGTCGTAGGCCAGGGCCTGGCCGTCGCCGGTGTACTCCCAGCTGTTGCTGGTGATCTTGTAGGCGCGCCCGACGCCGCCGGTGGCGAAGATCACCGCCTTGGCCTTGAACAGACGCAGGTAGCCGCGCTCGCGATCATAGGCGAATGCGCCCGCGATGCGGCCGCCGTCCTTGAGCAGGGTCGTGACCGTGTACTCCATGTACACCTTGATGCCCTGGTGGATCCCGTGATCCTGCAGTGTCCGGATCATCTCGAGCCCGGTGCGATCGCCGACGTGGGCCAGACGTGGATACCGGTGCCCGCCGAAGTTCCGCTGCAGGATGCGGCCGTCCTTGGTCCGATCGAACACGGCCCCCCAGGCCTCGAGCTCGCGAACACGATCGGGCGCCTCCTGCGCGTGCAGCTCCGCCATTCGCGAGTTGTTGAGGTACTGGCCGCCGCGCATGGTGTCGGCGAAGTGCACCTTCCAGCCGTCGCGATCATCGACGTTGGCCATCGCTGCGGCGACGCCCCCTTCGGCCATGACGGTGTGAGCCTTGCCCAGCAGCGACTTGCAGATGAGGCCAACCGACACACCGGCGGCGGAGGCTTCGATGGCGGCGCGCAGACCGGCGCCGCCCGCGCCGATCACCAGGACGTCGTGCTCGTGGGTCTCGAAATCGGCCATTTTAGAAAATTCTCCAGTCCCGGATGACGCCCATCGATAGCAGGCGAACGTAGACGTCGGTGAGGCCCACCGAAAAGAGGCTCAACCAGGCCCAGGTCGGGTGGCTTCGGTTTAGGCAGCTGACGCAGTCATAGGCGCGCTTGCGTGCCGGGTGCCCCGACAGGCGATCCAGGGCACCTCCCACCAGGTGGCGCAGGGAATGGCAGCCGAGAATGTACCCGGAGATGAGAATGATGTTGACCGTGAAGATCAACGTTCCGACGCCGATTCCGAACTGCGTCTTGCCGGTGGCTGGATTGTTGAACCACATCGCCAGCCAGACGTCGTAGGTCAGGATGCCCTGGATGATCACGGCGAAGTACAGCGCATACCGGTGCAGGTTTTGAATGATGAGCGGCGCCTTGGCCTCGCCGCGATACTCGTGCCGTGGCTCGCCGACCGTGCAGGCGATGGGATCGGCCCAGAACGCCTTGTAGTAGGCACCGCGGTAGTAGTAGCAGGTCATCCGGAACATCAGCGGGAACACCAGGATCAACATCGCCGGCGAGTACTTGACGAAGGGCAGCCAGGGCCACCGCCAGGGGCCGAACCAGGCGTGGGGCGAGTTGCCAAAAAGCTCGGGCGAGTAGAACGGGGACAGGTAATTTCCGTAGTGGTAGTGCTCGCCCTGCAACAGTGCCCAGGTCGTGTAGACGATGAACGAAGTGAACACGACAAATGTGACGAGGGGCATCAACCACCACGCGTCCTTGCGGGCGGTGTGGCCAAACCGGACCCTCTTGAGGGGAACATCGACGGACGTCATGGGCTGTCTCCGCGCGACCAACCGGGTCGGCGCGGCGACAGCATATTCATCCGCGCAAAAGTTTCAATAACAGCGATAACTTCCGCGGTCGTGGCGGGGCGCCCCTGCGGCATCGGATGGGCACAAATCGGCATGAAAGGTAGGATAGCGCAGTGCCGCACGGCACGCCGAAGGCGTGTTCCGGCCCGCAACGCTTGGGCGCAAAAATATTCTGATAAAAAACCGCCATCGTGTGAGACTAATAAGCTTCTAGACCTTTGGAGGTAAGCATGCGACCGAGTGCGCTATTTGGTTTGAGCGCCGCCTGCGCCATCTTCGCGACAGCGCTCGGATGCGGGTGGTCCGGCAGTCGTTCGCCGAACGTGAGCGGTGCAGCCGGAACAACCGGTGGCGGCAACCCGGGCACCGCTGGCAGCGGCAACCCGGGCACGGCTGGAAACGGCGGTGGCGGCAACGTCGGCCCCGCGCCAACGACCGACGCCAACTGCGGCGCCCGTACTTTTGGTCTGAACAAGGTCCCGCCGGACGTGCTCATCGTCCAGGACCGGTCCGGATCGATGAACGACGACGTTCCCATGGGGACGTGTGGGAAGCCGACCTGTTCGAAGTGGGACGAGACCACCGCGGCGCTCAAGAAGGTCGTCATGGCGACCGAGACCACCATCCGCTGGGGCCTCAAGTTCTTCCCCGAATCCAACGGGGACCAGTGCGCGGTCGGCGCCGGAGTGGCCGTCCCGATCGCCGACATGAACGCCGCCATGATCATCGCCTCCATCGACGGGACCAGGCCTGGCGGGCGCACGCCGACGCAGGCAGCGGAGCGGACCTCGGCGGCCTACCTGGCTGCGTTTGCGGATCCAAATCCCAAGTACATCCTGCTGGCCACCGACGGCGAACCGAACTGCGGCATGGGTGGCAATGCCTCCGACGCTCCCGGCGCCGTCCAGGCCGTCACCGACGTGGCGGGGATGGGTATCCCGACCTTCGTGGTCGGAATCGCGACCAACATGAGCGATCCGATGGCGGACGCCACGCTGTCCATGTTGGCGACCGCCGGAGGGCGCCCGCGCGCCGCCGTGCCGCCCTACTACCCGGTCACCACCGCCAACGATCTGGTCGCGGCGCTCAGTACAATCGGCGGGCAGATCTCATCCTGCTCGTTCGGCCTCGGCAGCCGGCCGCCGGTTGTGGACAACATCGCGGTCAACGGCGGTGGCGCGCGCATCCCGCGAGACACCACCCACATGAACGGCTGGGATTACGGCACCGGCCAGATGTCGATCATCCTGTACGGCAGCTACTGCGACAAGGCCAAGGCCGGACAGCTGGCCGACGTACAGGCCATCTTCGGCTGCCCCGGGATCGTCATCCCGTAGCGCGTTCGGCCAGCGCCAGGACCTGGGCGTTGGCTGGAACGTCAGTCAAGAACCGCTGACGCCAGGCGGCCTCACCGATGCGGGCCGCCCGTGTCAGCAGGCGTGCCTTCGCGGCAAGGATCGCGGCGCGCGCGTCGTCGGCCGCCCCCCGCCGGGCCAGGCATTCGGCGTGGACCAGGCGCACGCTGGATTCGCCCTCCTCCACCTCGCCCAGCGTCTCGAGCGCCGAGAGCGCATCGCGCGCCGTGGCGAACGCGTCGTCCAGGTTTCCCTGGGCCAGCTGCGCGCGCGCCAGGGCCCCCAGCGCGGCCACGCGCAGCGCCGGCGCCACGGTCAGCGTCTCGACCGCGGCGCGCGCCTCCTGTTCGGCGGGAACAAACTCGCCACCGGCGATCAGGATCTCGGCCAGGTACACGCGCGCGACGCCTTCCAGGCGCGGCTCGCCCTGTTCGCCGAAGCTGTCGATGGCCTTTTGCTCCAGGCGTTTCGCCTCGTCCAGCTGTCCCCGCAACCCCAACACGCGCCCGAGGTTGTGCAGGATCGCGGCGGTGAGATCGCGCAGGCCCATGCGATCGGCCGCCGTCAGCGCGTGGCGCAGCGCCGCCTCGGCGCGTTGCAGATCGCCCAGCTCACAGTAGACGTAGCCCATGTTGGTGCGGATGGCGCACGCGTTGCGCATGTCGCCGGCCTGTTCGAACGCGCTCAGGGCCAGCTCCATGCCGTTGAGGCATCCGCCCAGATCGCCGCCCACGGAGGCGCGCACTGATCGCACCTGGTGAACCAGGGCCACCGCCTGTAGATCAATCTCCGACAGATCGCCGGCCAGCTCGGCGATGATCGACATCAAGTTGTCGGCGGCCGTGTACCGCCCGCCGAAGATCAGGTAGTTGGCCCCCCACGACAGGCTGGTCACCTGCGCGCTGCGCGCTCCGAACTCCGGCATCACCTCGCTGACCAGACGGACCAGCGACTCTACCCGCTCCAGCTCGCCGTGCTTCGCGGCCGCGATGATCGCCTGCCCGTGCGCGCGCAACCAGGCCGCGCTGCCCGGGCCAAGCCCGGACGCGGCCTCCTCGGCGCGCTGCAGTGCCAGCACGAATTCGCCGCGCCAGACGTGCCCCTCGGCCTGGATCAGGCGCAGCTCGCACGCGGTCTCATCAGCCGCGCCGCAGGTCATCCCCAGCTCGGCGCGGTCTATGGCCGCCGCCAGGTCATTGGCCTTGATGGCCTGCTCGGCGGCACGCTGATACCAGCGGATCGAACGGGCCGGCTCCTCGCCGCGGCGAAAGTGTTCGGCCAGCGCCATCGCATCGCTGGCCCCGGACTGTTCCAGCCAATCGCCCGCCAGCCGGTGGCCGAGCGCCCGATCGTCCTCGGTCAGCATGGCGTACGCGGCCTCGCGCACCAGCGCGTGCGAGAAAGTGAACTCCTCGGCGCCGCGCTGTTCAGACGTGATGTCGCGCGCGACCAGCTCGCGGGCGCCGAGGTGCTGCAGCCATCCCGCCACGTCAGCCGCCTCGCTGTCACCGCCCAGCAGCGCTGCCACGCCGCTCTTCGAGAATCGCTCGCCGAAGACGCTGGCCGCGCGCAGCACGCGTTTGGCGTCGACCCCCTCGGCGTCCAGGCGGGCCTGCACCATCCCGATCACCGAATCGGGCAAGGCCTCGCAACGCCCATCGGCGGCGGCGCGGATCAGCTCTTCCAGGTAAAAGGCATTGCCGTCGGCGCGCTCGATGATCTGGCTGACGATGGCTTCCGCGACGTCGGGCCCCAGCGCCTCGCGCACCAGCTTCTCACTGGCCCGACGCGACAGCGGCGCCAGCCGCAGCGTCTGCGCCTCACGCCCCTCCCACAGGCTGGGAAAACGCGCGCTGACCTCGGGGCGCGCCATCGCCAGCACCATGAACGGCTGCTCGCGCAGATTTCGTAGCGCGGCGTCGATGAAGCTGACGGTGCCGAGATCACCCCAGTGCAGATCCTCGAGGACAATCAGCACGGGGTGGGCCGCGCACTCGACCGTCAGCCAGTCTTCCCAGGCCCGGCGCATACCGTCGCCCATCAGCTGCGGGTTGCCGCGCGCGGCACGCAAGGCTTCGGATTCCTCGTCTGGAAACGGGACGGCCGCGATCTCGCCCAGGAACACCGTCACCCGCTGGACGGATTCGCGGCCGATCAACCTTCCGATGCGTTCGCTCAGCTTGCGTCGCTTTTCGTCGATGGGCTCGCCCTCCTGAATGCCGGCACATCGGCGAATCGCGCGCCCCAGCATCGCGAAAGGTGACCCCGCGCCCACCGAGTCGCCCACGCCGAACAAAACCTCGACGCGCTCCGGACGACGCTGGACCCAGTCGAGAAACTCCTGCCGCAGGCGCGACTTTCCGATGCCCGCGGCGCCGGTGACCAGGACCGCCGAAGCCATGGATTCGGTGACCGTGCTGCTGAGCAGGTTGGTCAGCATCGAAATCTCACGGCCGCGACCGACGAAGTCGGTGGCCTTGCCCAGCAGGTTTCGCTTGGCCTCGAATACGTCGCGCTCGCCGCGCAGGTAAAACGTCGTGCCGTCGCGGTGCACGTCGAAGCGCGCGTCCAGCAGGCCGGCCGCCATGTCATCGAGGCGGATGTAGCCCGCCGGCGTGCCGCGCAGGAGGCGCGTGCCGCTGTCGATCACCTCACCCACAACCGACCACGCCGAGAATCGCCCCGGTCCCGTCGACACCACCAGCGGTACATCCGGCATCGCGGCGCGGATGGCCAGCGCGCAGCGCGCCGCCCCCGCGGCCTGGTCGGTGGCTTTTCCCGCGTCGGGCAGGGTCAGCACCATCGACCCGTCGGGAAGCGGGTGCAGCCGCGCCGAGTGAACCCGGCCAAGCTCGGCTTCCAGCACGGCCAGCCGCGACTGCTCGGCCGGCGGCTTCGGATCCTCGGCGGCGATGCTCACCGCCGCGGTCATCCCCTTCCAGCGCTTCTCGGCCGTGGGCGACGGACCGGTCATGACGACACAGGCGATGCGCTGCTCACTGGCGGTCAGCGCCGGGCGGGGCCGTCGCCGCACGCCGCCGGTGACGGCGTCGACGATGTCGCCCAGGTCCGCCAGTTGATCCAGGACCAGCTGGGCGCTGGACAGCCGTTTGGCCGGGTCCTTGGCCAGCATTCGCGCCACCAGCGCGTCCAGGTTATCGGGTAGGTGGGCGACGATGTCCTTCACGCGCGGGGCGTCCTGCAGCAGGATCTTGGCCATCAGGGCCGTCGCCTCGTCGGCCTCGAACACCGCCCGGCCGGTCAGGCACTGAAATAGGACGCAGCCCAGCGAGAAAACGTCAGCGGCAGGCGTGATGTCGCGCGCGCCGCGGATCAGCTCGGGCGCCATGTAGCCGGGGGTGCCGATCACAGATCCGGTCATGGTCAGGCGGCGCGCCCCGTGCGTCAGGCGAGCTATACCGAAGTCCAGCACCTTGAGCCGCCCGATGTTGCCGCCGGGCAGGAACAGGTTCTCGGGCTTGATGTCGCGGTGGATGATGCCGCGCGGGTGCGTATACGCCAGCGCCTCGGCGGCGCGCCGGATCACCGCCAGGCTGTCGGCGACCGAGGGTGGCTGGCGCTCGAGGCGCGCGCCGAGGTCCTCCCCCTCCAGCCACTCCATGGCGATGTAGTGATCGCCCCCATCGGCCACGCCGTGCGCAACGTAGCGGACGATGGCCGGGTGGGACAGCTCCGACAGGATGGCCGCTTCGGATTCGAAGCGCGAAATCTCGCGCTGTTCGCGGCCGTGGAGGATCTTGACCGCGACCAGCGCGCCATCCGTGAGATCGCGGGCACAGTAAACCGTGCCCATACCTCCGGCGCCGGCTTCGCGCTGAAGCTCGAATCGGCCCGCTACGACCCTGGCAGTCACATCGCGCTACTTCGGCAGAAATACGGTGATGCTTTCGGCGAAAGTCTCGCCGCGGCCCGCTTTGCCTACATTGCTGCACTTGCGGAAGTCGCCGTGCGGCCCCTCGCCTTGACACGCGTCGTCACAGTCGCCGACGACAGTCATCGGGCAGTTGCTCATCGAGCTGCCACAGACCCGCTGATCCGACTGCTGTCCGGGCGAAAGGCAGAGGTACCGGGGCTTGCCGTCGACAAAGAGGTTGCCGAAGTAGGTCGCCTCGCGCACGGGGTAGTCCTTCTTCTCGTGGGCCGTCAGCTTGAGCGCCTTGTTGTCGCCGCGGATCGAGATCATGCGCTCGATGCCCTCGACGTCGACGCGCGACAGCACGCAGGCCGTGACCCAGCGCTGGCAGTCCATGTCGCACTTGCCGTCGCGCTCGCCCCACTCTTCCGCCAGACCCAGCGAGCCCGGGAACTTGTACTTGACCCCGTCAATCTTGACAGTGATCGTATCGTCTTCGTCGAGCGCGCACGAGACCACGTATTTCAGCAGCTCGCGCGCCAGCGGATCCTTGAGCGCGTTCGCGGTCAGCGCGTTTGCCGTCAGCGCGTTTGCCGTCAGCGCGTTTGCCGTCAGCGCGTTCGCCGTCAGCGCGTTTGCGGTCAGCGCGTTCGCGGTCAGCGCGTTCGCGGTCAGCGCGTTTTCGGACACGACGTAGGAGGAGACGCTTTCCATGTCCTCCTCCGCGCCGCAGCCAATCGCCGACAGGCCGACCATGAGCAAAGCCTCGATCCAGGGAACACTTTTGCGAGCCATGATCGGTCCATCGACGGCTCGGTTCGTTTACTTTAAGGTACTTGACAGATTTATAGCCTGTCAAAAATGTATTAATGGTTACGCTATTTTACGACCGTGATTCCGGGGGAAGCCCGACGCCAGCTCCCGGATCTCCTCGTCCAGGATGCCCTTCTTGCGGTCGGCCAGGGTCGAAAACCGGCGGTACAGATCGTCCAGTTCGTCCTTGGACAGCGGCAGCCCCAGCTCGTCGCAGCGGGCCTTGAGGGCGTGGCGGCCGCTGTGTTTGCCCAGCACCAGCCGGCTCTCCGGCACACCGACGGTCTTGGGTTCGATGATCTCGTACGTGGTTCGCTCCTTGAGGAACCCGTCCTGATGGATCCCGGCTTCGTGCGCGAACGCGTTGCGCCCGACGATGGCCTTGTTCGGTTGCACGCCGACGCCGATGATCGACGTCAGCATCTGGCTGGCCGGATAAAGCTGCTCGGTGACGATGCCGGTTGTGTACGGTAGCCGATCGCGACGCGTCCGGATCGCCATCACCACCTCTTCCAGCGAACAGTTGCCGGCGCGCTCGCCGATGCCGTTGACCGTGCATTCGATCTGCCGTGCCCCCGCTTGCACGGCCGCCAGCGAGTTGGCCACCGCCAGGCCAAGATCGTCGTGACAGTGAACGCTGACGATCCCGCTCGATCCCAGCGCCTTCGCGATGCGTCCGATGATGGCACCGTACTCCTCGGGGATGGAATACCCGACGGTGTCGGGGATGTTCACCGTGCGCGCGCCGGCGGCGACCACCGCCCTGGACACCTTTTCAAGAAACTCGGGGCTGGTGCGGGCGCCGTCCTCGGCTGAAAACTCGACGTCGTCGACGTACTTGCGCGCCTGCTCGACCGCCTTGATGGCGTCCTCCAGCACCTGGTCCTGGGTCTTCTTCAGCTTGTACTTGAGGTGAATGTCGCTGGTGGCGATGAACGTGTGGATGCGCGGCGGCCCCTTGGCGCCGTCCAGCGCCTCCGCCGCCCGCTCGATGTCCATCGACGTGCAGCGCGCCAGCGCCGCGATCTTGGTGGTCACCGCGCGGCCCACGGCGCGCACCGCCTCGAAGTCACCCTCTGAAGCGATGGGGAACCCGGCCTCCATGATGTCGACGCCCAGCTCGGACAGCTTGTGCGCCAGGCGAACCTTCTCGGGAACGGTCATGCTGCAACCGGGGGACTGCTCCCCGTCGCGCAACGTGGTGTCGAAAATGTAAACTCGGTCGGTCGAAGTCATGGGCCTATGTTGAAGCGCGGCCGTCGATACGGCAAATTTATAATTATCGACCTTAGTATAAGTATTTATTATCAGGCTCCTTTCCGGTAGCCTGGGCCCCATGGACCTCTATTCTCTGCAGGTTTTCGCCACCGTCGTCGGTGAGCGGAGCTTTTCGCGGGCCGCGGAGAAGCTGCTGCGGACGCAGCCAGCGGTGTCGCTGTCGCTGCAACGCCTCGAGTCGGACATGGGCGGCAAGCTCATCGATCGCGCCGGCAAGGAGCTGGTCCTGACCGACATCGGCCGGACGGTCCTGGATTACGCTCGCCGCTTCGAAAATTTGCGCCAGGAGATGGAGAACGCCGTCGCCGAGCTGCGCGACAAATCCGCCGGACGGCTGATCATCGGCGCCAACGAATCGTCGACGCTATACCTGCTGCCGCACATCGAACGCTACCGCCGCCTTTATCCCAAGGTGAAGATCCAGGTCCGCCGCAGCCAGTCCAGCAAGATCCCGGCCGAGCTCCTGGACGGCAACCTTGAGCTCGGTGTCGCCAGCTACGACCCGCCCGACGACCGGCTGGTCAGCAAGGTGATCTACACCGACGCGCTGGCGTTCGTGGTGTCGCCAAAGCACCGGTTTGCGCGACGCAAGGTGGTCTCCATCGCCGAACTGGGAATGGAGACGTTCATCGCCCACAACGTCGTCTCTCCTTATCGTGAGGTCGTGCTGCGCGAGTTCCGGCGTCACAAGGTGCCGCTGAACATGGAGGTCGAGATGCCGACGCTCGAGACCATCCGCAAGCTGGTGCAGAGCAACGAGGGCGTCGCATTCCTGCCCAAGATGTGTGTGCGCGAGGAGCTCACCAACAAGACCCTGTGCGAGGTCCGGGTCAAGGAGCTGCACGTGCAGCGCCTGGTGCGGCTGCTTTACGCCAGGGACCGCACGCTGAGCCACGCCGCCAAGGCCTTTCTGGACGTGGTGCTGAAAGGGCGCAGCTAGCGCCTGCCTCGCCGCCCGGGCTGCTCCGCACTACGACGAGGCGGGCAACGTTGACGCCGCTTGCGTCAAGCGCTGCAGCTCGGTCTCGGGCAGATCTTCGTCGCGCATGAAAGCAATGCCGACGACCGCGCGGACGTCGCCCGCCGGATCGTGAATTGGCAAGGCGGCGGCGGCTTGCGCGTTCACGGCGCGCGCGCCCGGCCGCACGTCGCCGGAACGATCCGTCTGGATGTTGCAAACCGAGACCGGGCGATTCCGTTCCATGGCCAGGCCAGCCATCCCCTTGCCGCGCGGAACAACCGCCGTCACGTTGCGGACCGGCTCCGGGATATTCACCGCCGCCGCCAGCAATAGATTTTCGCCGCTGCGGTAGTGAACCGAGCCGGCCACGCCGCCGTGAGCCCGGACGAATTCCTCCAACCAGGTTTGAGCCGCCGCGTTGCCTCCGTTGTCGCTCATGCCCCTTTTTATCCGGTGACCGCCCGCCCGGCAATGCCTTGACGCATGGGAGTTGGTACCCAGGTTGGAGACAGGCAGGGTAGAGATTCCCTATAAAAAAGAGGAGGCACCTAATGCTTTGGACCATAGCGGTTGTACTGTTGGTTTTGTGGGGTCTGGGCCTGGTTAGCTCATTCACGATGGG
>DASRQT010000495.1:0-6778 GCA_035696485.1 Polyangia bacterium
TGCTCGGCAAGGTTGCTGAGATTCAAAAGTGGTTGATTGGTCCGGCCCTCTTCGTGAAGCGACCCACTAACAAATTTGCCGTAAAATAAGTAACTTAACTTACTTATTTTACCATCTTGCCCGCGCGTCGGGCTCCCTGAAGTCATATGACTACGGGATGTGGTTTTGCGCGCCCGAAGCGATAGTTACACGTTCGGCTCGCTAGTCATATCCCGGGTGGAGCGCGACAACCGGAGAATGTCGCGTGGTCTTCGACGGAGCTGCCGCAGCGGGATTCGGCATGGTCGGTGCAACCTCCCTTCCTGTCGTCGCGTTGACGGCGGACAGAAACTGACAAGAGGGGAAGAGCAATGATCACCAAAACGATTCAGCGTCTCAGGGTGAAGTCTGGCCTCAAGGCCGGTGGCCTCTGCACCAAAAACCACAGCCGCGCTCTCAAGGTGAAGTCTGGTCTCAAGGCCGGCACGATGATCGCTCTGCCGAATCACAGCCGCCGCGTTCTCTGGGGCGAGGCGCGCCCGGTCCGAGCGGAGCCGAGATGATTCTGATGGAACTGCGAAATCGGCCCGACACGCGGGCGCCGGCTGATGCGGCGGTTGCGTCGGCCGATGGACGACGTTCCGGTGTCGGCACGCTCACCCCCCCGACCTTGATCTCTAAGACGCAATCGGGCGATGTCTCGAAGGCGCTGTCGGGCCGTCTGTCCAGGACGCAATTCGCCTATTTCGGATCGAGCCGACAGGGGTAGCGAAGACGACCTCGCCCGCACGGGCGAGTGACGTCCGTTCTTCGCTGACGGTTTGATGGCAAAGTGCAGGGGATCTCTTCGAGCCGGGAGAAAGGCGCCGTTCGGTTGGGCGGTCTGCGTGGTGTGTGGTGCGCGGCTGCGTCCCATGCCCGGAAACCGCATTCGCGCTCACACTGACCGCCGCGAACAGAAACCCGCCTAGGGGTGGGCGATCACCACCAGCGTGTCGGCGTTGCGCAGCACGCACGATAGAACCTTGGTCATGGTTTCGGGGTCGAGGGCGGCGAAGCTTTCGTCCAGGATACGGGCGTCCAGGGACTGCAGGAGGGCGCGGGCGATGAAGAGGCGGCTGCGCTCGCCGTGGGACAGTTGCCAGCCGGTCTCGCCGATCTGCTGTTCCAGGCCAGCGGGCATGCGCGCGAGGAGGCCGGTGAGATCCAGCTCGCGACAGAGGGCCTCGGCGTCTCGGACGTCTTCGGGGCGCGGGGGCCAGCGGCGGGCCATCAGCAGGTTGAACAAGAAGCTTGCGGAGAAGACGTGGTTCTCGTGAAATTGGGGGACGGCGCCGATGTGGGCGCGCCAGCGGGCGAGACCGAGGGATCGCTGGTCGGCGCCGTTCAATAGCAACGCGCCGTCATCGGGGGCGCGCAGTCCGGCGAGGAGCGACGCCAGCGTGGATTTGCCGCCGCCGGACGGGCCCTCGAGGACGATGCGATCGCCGCCGTGAATGTCGAAGCTGCAGTCGGACAGCACCGGTGTGGGGGCGGTCGGGTAGCGGAAAGCGAGGGAGCGGGCGGAGACGAGCGCGCGCGATTTCTGCGGACCCTCTCCCAGGCCCTCTCCCGCAAGCGGGAGAGGGTTCACCGGATCGGGATCCGATTCCCTCGCCCCGCTTGGCGGGGAGAGGGTTAGGGAGAGGGGTCCGGCGGCAGGTCGTCCCGCGGCGAACAGCGGCGCGACTTCGCGCCAGGCGACGGCGGCGCCGGCCAGCGCCGGGAGGGCCACCACCAGCTTGCGGAAGGCGGCGTAGATGAACAACACGCCGCCCAGGCTTGTGGCGATGCCGGCGACGCCGGTTCCGTGGCCGGCGCTGGTCGCGGCCGTGAGCAACGGCACCAGGCTGGCCACGCCCAGCAGCAACCAGCCGCGCGGGACGATCGCGGTCAGAACCGCGGCGGCGCGATCGACGTTTTGCCCGCGCCGCGCGTAGCGGCCCAGAGCTTCGTCCTCGTCGGTGTGCTGCCGCTCGGGCGGTTGCTGCGCGACCAGTGTCCGGTGGCCAACCATTCGTTCCACCAGATCGTGGGTCAGCGCCAGGCGGTCGGCGGCCCAGGCTTGCAGGGCGCGCCAGTAGCGACCGGCCATCAACAGCGCGAAGACGATCCACGCCGCCAGCAGCGCCATCTGGACAGCGGCCGAACCGCCCAGCGCCAGCACGACCACGCCGGTCGTGATCTCGAAGACGGCGGCCAATCCCAGGATTCCGCCGGACAGCGCCAGTGATTCGACGGCTTCGGCCTCGATCACGCGGCCCAGGAGCTGGCCGATGCCCTGCTGGCGAATCAGCTCGGTGTCGAGGTTGAGGATGCCGCGAAGCAGGCGCTCGCGCACCAGACCTCCGGTATCGATCGCCAGACGCCCTGCCACGTACGACGCCGACACGCGCAGACCGACCATCAGCGCGAGAGTCACCATCCAGGCGGCGAGCCAGCCGGTCGCGGCACCGGCGCCCTGTCCCACGGCGCGCGAGCCCATCATCCACCAGACGGCGATCAGCAGCGCCAGTTGCGCGGCGTAGGCGGCGACAGTCAGCACCAGCCGGCGCAGCACGCCCGCGCGGCGTAAATTCGCGAGGAAGGTCGCGGTCTCGTCACCGGTGGACGGCGGCCCGGGAGACTGGCGGTTCCCGCCGGCAGAGGACAGCAGCAGGTGACGGGCCCTGGCCGCACGCGCGGGCGATAGCGCGACACGCGACAGGAAACCGTCGATGGCGTCGCTGCTTGCCGACGCGGCCGCGGCCAGTGCGGGGCTTGCTGGGGGGTCAGCGCTCACGTGTCCATCCCCCGTGCGGCCATTTGCTCCGTCAAGCGACCCTGTTCAAGCCGCATCCGCCGCCACGCGCGCTGCTGGCCAGTGCCGGCTGACCGCTCCGGTGACCACAAGCCAACTCGGACGGTCTCCTCGGCCGCCAGCAGGGCCGCGTAGCGAGAGCCAGGCCGCGCGGCCAGGGCAGCCGGCGCGCCGTCCTCGACGATGCGACCGCCGTCAACCACCAGCACGCGCGCAAACGACAAGGTCTCCGCCAGATCGTGTGTCACGCACAGCAGGGTCGCCTCGGCCCAGCGCTGCCGCGCCCGCGCCAGCAGCGTGCGACGCTGGTGGCGGTCGAGACCCCGAAACGGTTCGTCCAGGATCGCGAGGCGGCAGTCGGGGCGCAGCAACGCGCGCCCGAACCGCACGCGCTGCCCCTCGCCGCCCGAGACCAGCGCGCCGGCCTCGCCCAGCGCCGCGTTGCCATCGGCCGGAAGCCGGCGGGCGACCTCGCGCAGATCGGCGCCGTCCAGGGTTGTCGCCAGCGCAGCCGGCGACGACGGCGGGTCGGCCAGGCCGTAACCAAGATTGTAAGAGAGCGGCCGGTTCCAGAGGTAGACGGTGGGATCCACCCAGGCGGTGTGCCGCCGCAACTTTTCAAGCGCGTCACCCAGCAACGGCTGTCCGTCGACGGCAACCTCACCTTCGGCGGGGCGAAACCAGCCCAGCAGCAACCCGAGCAGGCTGGACTTACCGGCGCCCGAGGGGCCGACCACGGCCACGTGTTCGCCAGGCCGGATGTGCAGCGAGGGAACGGTCAGGATGACGTGCCCGCCCGCCTGCACGACACAATCCTCGATCGCGAGGGCGACGCCGACACCGACGCCGTCACGGTAAACGGCGCGGGCCGGCGGAGCTGACGGTTGTGGCTGCTGCGTCGCCGCAGACGTCGCGGTGGCGGCCGTTTCGTCCTCCAGCGCGCCCAGCGGTTCGACCAGACGGAGCGTGATGTTGCGCTGGGCCGGATACTGCTGAACCAGGTAGGCAATCTCCTGCCCCAGCACCGGCAGGTTCAACGCCCAGTAAAGCACCAGCAGCACAGATCCCGACGCGGTCACCGTCACCGACGCCGCGCCCGTGATCAGGAAATCGATCAGCAGCCAGCCGCCGAGCGCGAAGCCGACCGCCGCCTGCAACGCTTCACTGGCGACCGCCGTCCGCAACAGCGCCCGCGCGGCGTCGCGCCATTCGTGCAGCCGCTCTCGGTGTTCGCTGGCGAATGATGCTTCCGCCCGGTGGGTTCGAATGGCCGTCAGCCCCAGCAGCGCGTCCAGGTAGAAACGCGCCAGGCCACCGGCGTGGTTGCGCATGCGCAGGTCGCGTTCGCCGAGCAGCGGCTGCAGCACGAGCGGGATCACGATCATCGCCAGCGCCAGCGGCACCGCCAGCCGCGCGCTGGGCGGGTGCAACCACGACAGCGCCGCGGTGGTGACCGCCAGCTCGGCGACGGTTCGAACGAACTGCCCGCCCAGCCCGGGCAAGAGGCGCAGGCGATGCACCAGGTGCGCGCGTTCCGCCATGTCTGAGACCGGGCGGCTCTGGAAATAGCGGTCACCGAGGCGCGGGATCTTCTTCAAGAAGGCGCCGCGTAGCCGCTGTTCTAGGCGCTGTCCCGCCGCGCGCATGGCGATCGCCAGCGGCAGCTCCAGCAACAGCACGCCGGCGACGAACGCCAGTACGATGAACGCCAGGCGCCCGCTGGCGGCGTCGAGCAGGCCGCGGAACAACACGGCCTCGAACACCGCGGCCCCCGCCGCCAGCAGCAGCGCCGCGCCCAGCGCCGTCCAGCGCAAGACCCCGTCCTGACGCAACAGCCGAAACAGATCCTGCGCCGGGCGCGCGGGTGCTTCGTCCAGGGTAGCGCGCAGCTCGCGCGGCAGCGCCGCCGCCGGGGAAACGCCAACGCCAGCGCCAGCGCCAGCGCCACCGGCATCGGACGCAGCATCCGGCATACGAAGTCCCGCGGCGCTGATGAGGACCGCGCCCTTGATCGCCACCTGCTGCTCACCGTCGGCACCCACCGGCGCCGGCTGGGCCGTGGCGTGCGGCGCCAGCAAGGCGCCGTCGACGTCGGCCTTGCCCGGTCCGTCGAGGAGCTGATCCAGCGTCGTCTGCGCTTCCACGCCGCGCTTGATGGCATCGCCACCAACCAGCACCCCGACCATCCGCGCCGCCGCATCCAGCGCAGCCAGCGATCGCCACCCGGGATCGGATCGGGCATGGTCAAGGTATCGCCGCTCGGCGGCCTCAGCGATTCCGAGACGCCGCAACCGCTGGCCCAGCGGTTTGACGAAACCGTCGGACAGCGCCCAGTCCCGCCAGCTTTCGGCGGGGACGGCCATGGTGTGAACGTAAAGCTCGCGTGTCAGCTCGTCGTCGCGCACCCAGCGCCGCCCGCGCGCCGGGTCCATCACCTGCACCCATCGGCCGTGCTGGCGCCACAACACCACGAAGTGGGTCAACCCTGAGGGCAAGCGCACGACCACGATCGCGGGCAAGGCGTCGGACCCCGGCAGTACGACGTGATCGGCCGGCAGCATGATCTGCTCCGCGTCCAGACCCAGCATCTGCGCCAGCGCCTCCAGGGTATCGATCGAGGTGCCGTCGACCGACGTCTGGCAGGCCTCGCGCAGGCGGCCGTAGCTGGCCGACACGCCAAATCCCTCCAGCAGGCACTTGAGAGCGGCTGGACCACAGTCCATGGCCGACGTCTGGATGACCTCCGGCGCGAACAGCCGCCGCCGAGGTTGGTCCCCGTCCTTGAGACCGGTCGTCATTTTCTCAGGCGACGCGAAGGACTACAATGCTGGCGGCGGAGGCTTCCATCGCTCGCGATTCTCTCACTACTGCTGTTTCGCTCCACGAAAAGGCGATCGCGTTGCGACAGGCCAGCGATTTGCGTCGCGCGGAGACCGCCTGCCGCCGCGCGGTGGCGCTGTACGGCGAATCCGAGGGGCACGACCATCCCGACGTCGCCAACGCGCTGGTCGAGCTGGGGCAGATCCTCGAGGCGCGCGATCGCCTGACCGAGGCCCGCGACTGTTACGCCCGCGCGCTGGCGATTGTCACCCCCGAACCCAGAAAAAAGGGCGCGGATCCCGACCTGCTGCGGCTGCACGTGCGCGCCCAGACCCTGCTGGCCGGCGCCCATCGCGCGCTGGGCGACTACAAGCGCGCGGACGTGAGCTACCGGCGCGCGCTGGCGGCCGCGCGGAAATTTTTTGGCCCGCGCGACCCCGACGTGGGCGGCCTGCTCAATAACCTGGGCGTGCTGCGCAAGTACCAGGGCCGATTCGATGAGGCGGCCGACTATTACCGGCAGGCGCTGGCGTTGATCAAACGCGGCGACGATCCGGAGGCGACGGCGACGCTGTACCACAACCTCGGCGGCCTGGAACATTCGCGCGGCCGTTTTGCGCGCGGCATCCCCCACGCGCGCCGTTCGGTGGCCATGCGCCAGGCGGTCCTTGGGGCCCACCACCCGAGGGTGGCGGCTGACGTGGCCGCCCTGGCCGCGCTGCTGGATGGCGACGGCGCCCTGGAAGAAGCCGCCTCGCTTTACCAGCGCGCGCTGCGCATCTTCCGACGGAGACTGGGCAACAAGAGCGGCGAGGTGGCCATCAACCTGAGCAATCTTGCTGCTTTGCGTCACGGGCAGCGGCGGCCGCGCGAGGCCGAGGCGCTGTACCGGCAGTCGCTGGCGCTGCAGGAAGCGATCTTCGGACGCGGGCATCCCGAGGTGGGGATGACCCTGAACAACCTGGCGGTATTGATGCGCGAAAAAGGCGACGCCACGGCCGCCGCGGCGCTGTACCGGCGCGCGGTTTCGATCTTCGAGAAGGTTCTGGGGCCCAGGCACCCACACACCGTCACCAGCCGCGCCAATTATCAGGATCTGGTCTCTGCGCGCAACCTGCGAGGCGCGACTAAGGCCAGGGC
>DASRQT010000496.1:0-7012 GCA_035696485.1 Polyangia bacterium
GGTCCTGGCCGACTGGATCCACGCCCATTCGCCGCGCGCGGGCGGCCCGCTGGTGAGCATCAACTGCGGCGCCCTGACCGAGAGCCTGCTGGAAAGCGAGCTATTCGGTTACGAACGCGGCGCCTTCACCGGCGCCACCCAGGCCAAGGCCGGTCTGCTGGAAGCGGCCACAAAGGGAACCGTCTTCCTGGATGAAGTCGGCGACATGCCGACGCCGCTGCAGACGAAGCTGTTACGCGCCATCGAGAGCCGCGAGGTGACGAGGGTGGGGGGCCTGTCGCCGCGTTCCATCGACGTGCGGTTCGTCGCCGCGACCAACCGCGATCTGGAAGCCGACATCGTCTCGAAGCGTTTTCGCCAGGATCTGTACTTCCGGTTGAACGGCTTCTCCTTGACGATCCCACCGCTGCGCGATCGCCCGGACGAGATCGAACCCCTCGCGCGCCGCTTCCTGGCCGACGCAGCGGCCGCCGCCAAGCAGCGCCCGCCTGCGTTGTCGGAGGAGGCGCTGCAGATCCTGTACAGCTACTGGTGGCCGGGAAACATCCGCGAGCTTCGCAACGTCATCGAACGCGCGCTGGTGCTGTGCGACGACGGCGCGATCGCGCCGGAGCATCTCCCGGTGGAAAAGATGCGCCTGGCGCGGCCGGCGGCGGCCGCCTCGCAGCCGGCGAGTGGGGCACCGGACGCCGGCGCTGAAAACCTGACGCTGGACGAGCGCGCAGAACGGCGACGGGTTCTGGACGCGCTGGCTGAATACGGCGGCAACCAGACGCGCGCCGCAAAGAAGCTGGGTGTCGCGCGGGGGACGCTGATAGAACGAATGAAACGCTACGGGATCAAGCGGCCCCAGATGGACGGCGAATGACATCGACGCTGCGCCAGGCCAGGGACTAGTTTTTCTGGGCGACGAGGGTTTGTTTGGCGGGCGTGGTGCTGACGCGCGCGTGCCAGAGGAGCTCGAAGCTGCGTGGGCTTGTGGTGGCGAGGCAAGCCACATCGCCGGCGGCGACCTCGAGGACGTTGCGTCGGTCCATCTGAACCGGCTGCTGACGGTCCCCGGCGGCCTTCCGAGCCGCAAGGCAGTCGGCATCGGTTCCGGTGGTGGCGGGTGCGGTGAAGACCTTGCCGCCGTGGTCCATGGAGTAGAGGCGAACGGTGCTGGGGCCGGCGGCGAAGGCCTTGACCGACTCGCCCTTGACGACCAGCTCGCCGCGGTGGTCGGTGTCCTTCGCGCTGGCAAGGGCGGAGGTGAAGGTGAAAGCCGAAACGATGAACAGAGCGGAAAGGGTCGTGGTCTTCATGGCGGGTCTCCTTGCCCCGACCAATGAGCAAGAGGGGTGCCATCGGTTCGAGCCCGGAAATCAGCAGGAAATGGCTGGTGGGCCGCTCCGGTTGGACAATCTGTTCGACATCGCTGAACAAGTTGTTCGGCTACAATGAAGGGCGGCGCCTATGAGACCCAAAGACGTGCCCGTTGAGGATCCGGAGCTATTCGCGCAGCGTCTGGAAAAGGAGGTTGCGCGACTCCAGCCGCGCCTGCCGGAGATCGATCCCGACGATCTGATCCTCATCGTTCAGAGCATCCTGCGGCCGCTCGGCAGCGGGCGGCGCTTTATCTTGCGTCGATCTGGAAACGGCTTTGTCCTCTGACGAGGTCTTTCTGGCGGCGCTATGGCGGGCGCTGGGCGAGGCCGGCCTGGAGGCGATCCTCGTGGGTTCTGCCGGCGCGGCCATCCAGGGCGCGCCGGTGACGACCACAAGGGGGTAACGGCCCTGACCACCCATCTAGTTTTTCTGGGCGACGAGGGTCTGATTGGCGGGCGAGGCGATGACACGCGCGTGCCAGAGGAGCTCGAAGCTGCGGGGGCTTGAGGTGGCGAGGCAAGCGACATCGCCGACGGCGACCTCGAGGACGTTGCGTCGGTCGACCTGAACCGGCTGCTGACGGTCCCCGGCGGCCTTCCGAGCCGCAACGCAGTCGGCATCGGTGCCGGTGGTGGCGGGTGCGGCGAAGAACGTCCCACCGTGGTCCATGGAGTAGAGGCGTACGGTGGCGGGTCCGGCGGCGAAGGCCTTGACCGACTCACCCTTGACGACCAGCTCGCCGCGGTCGGTGTCCTTCGCGCTGCCGAAAGCAGAGGTGAAGGTGAAAGCCGAAACGATGAACAGAGCAGAAAGCGTCGTGGTCTTCATGGTGTGTCTCCTTGACGTGACCAATGAGCAAGAGGGGTGCCAGGCGTCCGAGCCCACAAAATCAAGGGAAACTGCTGGGTGGGCGAACCCGGCTGAACAGTCCGTTCAACGTCGCTGAACAATGTGTTCGGCAGGGGAAAGCTAGTTTTTCTGGGCGACGAGGGTCTGGTTGGCGGGCGTCGTGGTCGCACGCGCGTGCCAGAGGAGCTCGAAGCTGCGTGGGCTTGTCGTGGCGAAGCAAGCCACATCGCCGGCGGCGATCTCGAGGACGTTTCGCCGGTCGACCTGAACCGGCTGCTGACGGTCCGCAGCGGCCTTCTCGGCCGCAACGCAATCGGCATCGGTGCCGGTGGTGGCGTGGGTGGTAAAGAACTTCCCTCCGTGGTCCATGGAGAACAGATGAACGGAGGCGGGCCCTGCGGCGAAGACCTTGACCGACTCGCCTTTGACGACCATCTCGCCCCGGCGGTCGATGTCCCTCGCGCTGGCGAAAGCAGAGGTGAAGGTGAAAGCCGAGAAGATGAACAGAGCCGAGAGCGTCGTGGTCTTCATGGTGTGTCTCCTTGACCGGACCATTGAGCAAGAGGGGTGCCAGGCGTCCGGGCCCAGAAAATCAGCGGAAGACCACGACCTTTCAGCAGCGAGACGCGGGAGATTCGTGCAATAGGTCGGGCCGCTCGAACGATCTGTACAGAGGGTGTTGAACAGACTGGCCAGTCACTCCTGATCACGGCGCCTTGAGCGACACGTTGACCTGGTGCAACACCTCGTCGCCCAGGTCGGCCTTCAACTGATAGGTCCCTTGCGTCTGGTTCAGCGTCTTCCAGCGGTAGGCGTAGAACTTGAGGACCGGGCGATACTTGAAGATGAAGTCGGTGTCGTCGACGGTCTCGTCGCTGGTGTCCACGCTGGTCCCCTGGACCGTGTTGGATATCTTGGTGACGGTCAGCCTGGCGACGAGGTTCGTGATCCCGGCGCTGCTGCCGGATAGCTTGAAGCGCACGGGCACCGGGCGACCGATGCGGAAGATTGAGCTGCCATTCGAACGAATGGGAATCAGGAAGAACGAGCCGTCGGTCGGCGCCTGGTACTGGACCCAAACCGTGAACGTCGCCGTGCTGATGTTGCCCCGGGTGTCGGATGCGGTGCATTTGACGGGGGTCTTTCTTGTCGGGAACTGTGCGCCCGGCGCAGGCACGCACGTGACGGGGACGGTGCCATCCCGTGCGTCGGAAGCGGTGGGCTTTGCGTAGGTGACCTTCGCCCCGGCGGTGCTGGTAGCGAAGGCGATGATGGGACTGGTGGGAACGTTGCTGAACACCGGCGGCGTGTTGTCGACGACCAGCTCGCGCCGGCTCTCCGCCGACGCGTTCCCCTCGAAGTCCCAGGCGGACGCTCGCACCGAGAGAGGCCCGTCGGGGAAAGCTCGGGTGTCCAGATTCAACGTGCAAGACGCCGCGCGACACTCGCCCAACCTTACTGTGCCGGCCCAGGCTTCGATTCGCGCGATGCCGCTGGCATTGTCGCGTGCCGATATCACCACTGGCACGACCCCGTTCACGACCGCACCCGCGACGGGCGAATCAATCGTCACCACCGGCGGGGTCGCATCCGGTACGTACGGGCCCCGGCCACTCGCGGTCATGTAGGAGATCCCGGGGGTCACCGGGATCAGACGCACGATCGCGGTGTGGCCGGCGTCCGCCGTCACGCGAACCGGCGTCTGCAGCTTGAGACGGGCCATCGCATATACCTGCAGCCTCCCGTTCAGCACCAGCTTGTCGCCCACGCGGGTGTTGACCAGCGCGGTCGTCGACCGCGTGACCAGCGGCTGGGTGATACGGTCGGTCAGCGTCAGAACGGTCGTGCCGCCCACCACGGCGGTCGCCGTCGCGTAGGCCGGCTCCCCCGGCTGTGCCGGCACGACCTCGCCCCCGACGTTGCCGAGTTGGCTGTCGAGGTTGAGCTGGGCCAAGAACTGAACCGCAGTTCCCGCTGGCAACGTCGGGGACGTCACCGTCACCTCGTCCGACCACTCCATCGTCTCAAGACCTCGCCCAAACGTCGTCGTCGGATTCACCGAAGACAGGATGTTCGTCGATGCGTCGCTCTGAACGGTCCCCGATAGTCGCCCCAGCGCCGCCACACCAGCCAGGCGCGTCGACACCGTCATCGCCGCCCCCTGGTCGAGAACACTGAACGCGTCCGCGTTGTGACTGTTGTTGAACGGGTTGGTCTCCGTGATCTGGACCGTGCTGGGGGCAGACGTCATTCGCATGTCGTCGCGTCGCTTGCCGGGCGTGGCGGTCCCGTTGGCGTTGGCCATCAGCAGTCGTGTGCCCGTGTACTTGACCATGAAGTTGCAACTCGGCGGGGGCGGAGCCGCCGGGACGGGGCAGATGCCGTCGACGCCGGTGCAAGTCTCCGTCGACTCGCAGGGCGCCGTGGCGGCGTGGCATACCGTCCCGACCGCCGCGAAGGAATCCGTCGGGCAGTCGGCTGTGCCGCCTGGACATGTCTCCGCGATGTCGCACGCTCCCGCCAACGGCCGACAGACCTGGCCGGCGGGCGCGCGCTGGTCCGCTGGGCAGGCGGGGGAAGCTCCGGTACAGGTCTCGGGTATGTCGCAAGCTCCGACGCTCGGGCGACATGGGGTGCCGGGAGGCGACAAGATATCGGCCGGGCAAGCCAGGGACGCGCCGTCACACGCCTCGGCCGCCACGTCGCAGACACCGGCGGTCGCTCGGCAGACTGTGCCTGCCGCACGCGGACCGCAGGTCCCGTCGGTGGCGCCACCGGCCGCTACAGAACACGCTTGGCAATCGTTGAGATCGCCGCCACCGCACGCGTCCGCGCAGCAGACGCCGTCCACGCAATAGCCGGACGCACACTCGGTACCGGTGGCGCACGCCATGTTGCCGAGGCCCAGAACGGCCACGGGCACGTTGGATAGCCAGGGACGCCCGTTCCCGGTTTCGCCACCGTGGCCGCGACCCCAGCACAAGACCTCACCCGCTCCGCGTGCGGCGCAGGTATGGTAACTTCCTGCCGCGAGGGACACCGCACCGGAAGGGTCCGTGACGACAGCGATCGGCACGGGAGAAGAAGTGAAGCTGCCGTTCCCGAGCTGGCCGTAGTAGTTCCAGCCCCAGCAAACGATCTCCCCAGCCCTGCGAACGGCACACGTGTGGCCATACCCTCCTCCCGCGATGCCCGCGGCGTCGGAGAGACCCGAGACCGGGACCGGTACGGCAGAGGGAGCCGAGTTCCCATCCCCGAGTTGCCCCATCCCGCCCCAGCCCCAGCAGACGACCGGCCCGGTCTCGCGAACGGCGCACGTGTGGCCAAAGCCTCCTCCGGCGAGGACCATCGCATCGGAAAGACCCAAAACAGCGACTGGCACCAGGGAGGAATCCAGGCTCCCGTTTCCGAGCTGGCCGAGGCTGCCGTCGCCCCAGCACAAGACCTGCCCGGTCCCGCCAACAGCGCACGTGTGGTTCCCGCCTGCCGCGACGGACTGGGCGCCGGATACGCCCGAGACAGCGACCGGCACGGGCGAGGAAGCCGAGCTCCCGGTCCCGAGTTGCCCAAGATCGCCGGCGCCCCAGCAGAAGACCTGCCCAGTCGCGAGAACCGCGCAGGTGTGGCTCACGCCCGCCGCGACGGACACGACGTCGGAAAGCCCCGAGACAGCGACCGGCAGGGGCGAGTTAGACGAACTCCCGTCCCCGAGTTGGCCACTGCCGCCGTCGCCCCAGCAGAAGACCTGCCGAGCTCCTCGAATAATGGCGCAGGTGTGGTTCCCGCCTGCTGAGACAGACAGGGCCGTGTCGGGAAGGCCCGAGACGGCAACGGGCACGGGCGATGAAGCCGAGCTCCCGTTCCCCAGTTGGCCAACGGCCCCGATGCCCCAGCAGACGACCTGCCCTGTCCCGCGAACGGCGCACGTGTGGCGGTCGCCTGCCGTGACCGACCTGCCGTCGGAAAGTCCCGAGACCAAAACCGGCGCAGTATAGGTAGCCGAGGTTCCGTTCCCAAGTTGGCCTTCGAAGCTGGAGCCCCAGCAAACGACCTCCCCGGTCGAACGAGCAGCGCACGTGTGGAACTGGCCTGCCGCGACCGACACGGCGCCGGAAAGACCTGTAACGGCAACCGGCACGGAGGAGAAATCCGAGGTCCCGTTCCCGAGTTGTCCACCGTCGCCGGCGCCCCAGCAAACGACCTGGCCCAGCCCGCGAACCGCGCAGGTGTGGCTGCCGCCGGCCGCGACGGAAATGGCGCCGGAAAGACCAGTGACGGCAATCGGCACGGGAGAGGAAGTCGAGCTCCCGTCCCCGAGTTGGCCACTGCCGCCCTGGCCCCAGCAGAAGACCTGCCCGGTCCCCCGAACGGCGCACGTGTGTTCAAAGCCTGCCGCGACGGACACGGCGCCGGAAAGGCCGGTAACCGCGACCGGCGCGGGCGATGAAGCCGAGCCTCCGTCCCCGAGCTGGCCGCTGTCGCCGCGGCCCCAGCAGACGACGACCTGCCCCGGCCCGCGAAGGGCGCATGTGTGGTCAAGGCCTGCGCTGACCGACGTGGCGTCAGAGAGACCCGAGATAGCAACCGGCACGGAAGAGGAAGCCGAGCTTCCATTCCCGAGTTGGCCGCTGTCGCCGGCGCCCCAGCAGACGACCTGGCCGGCGCCGCGAATGGCGCACGTGTGGAAGCCGCCTGCGGTGACTGATGTGGCGTCAGAAAGACCCGTGACAGCAACCGGCACGGCAGAGGGGGCCGAGCTCCCATTCCCGAGTTGGCCGCTGTCGTTGTTGCCCCA
>DASRQT010000497.1:0-6842 GCA_035696485.1 Polyangia bacterium
CGTACGCAGCGATTCGCTGCGCTGACCCAGCGCCTCGCCCAGCAGGCGCGCGCCCGCTTCGCCGGCGCCGACCAGCTCGCCGACGCCGATCACGGCGGCTTCGCGGGCGCTCTTGTCTCCGCCGCGCAACATCGCTTCGAAGATCGGCAGCACCTCGCGCGCGCCTGCCCCCGAGGCGCCAGATAGAATGCGGGTCGCCTCGGCGCGCACGGTGTTGGAGCGATCGTCGACGGCGCCGCGCACGACATCCAGCGCCGGCGGCTTCAGGGTTGCCGCGGCGCGGACCGCGTCCAGGCGTACTGACTCGTCGCCATCGGCGGTGGCCTGCCGCAATACCGCCACCAGGCCGGCCTTGGCCGCCGCCGCCACGACCAGGCGCCGTTCGCCCGCGTCGCCCTGCGCCAGCGCGGCGTTCAGGGCCCGTTCGGCCTCGCCGCCCCGCTTGGAGCCGGAGAAGGCAACCTCGCCGCCACCGCCTTCGACCGCCGCGCTGCTGACGGCGGCGAACGATCGCGCGGCCGCGATCCGGACGGCGCGGTCGGGGTCCACGATCAACTTGACCAAAGCCGGCAGCGTCAGCTCACGCGTCTTGCCGCCGAGACGCCCCAAGGATTCCGCCGCCGCCAGACGGACGGCGCTCTGCTCGGCGCTGGCAAGCTCGGCGGCCATCTTGGCGGCGCCCTTGGGATCGCCCTCCGCCAGATCACCCAGGCAGGCGGCTGCCGCGGTCCGGACCTCGTGGTGATCGTCGCGCGCCGCGATCCGCAGGTAGGGCGACGCCGCGGCGGCATTCTTGCGGCTGAGCGCGCAGAATGCCGTCGCCGCCGCGACCCGCACCGCACCATCGCTGTCCTTGAGCGCGCGGGCCAGCGGTGGCAGCACCGCCGCGGGACGCGTCTCGCCGATCCGGCCCAGCGCCTCGATCAGGATTCTTCGAACTGTCGGGCGGACGGTCTTCACGGCGCGCCCCAGGACATCGGCCGCCTGGCCCGGGTTGACCGACGACAGCGCCAACAACGATTCGATGGCCGCGCGCTCGACCTCGGCGCTGGGATCCTTGAGCGCCTTGTCGCACAGGGCGATCCCGTCGCGCTTGAGATACGCGAACGATCGCGCCGCCTCCAGGCGGATCTCCGTCGAGGGGTCGTACAGCAGCGCCCGCAGCGGCTTGACGGCAATTTCGGGTCGCGCGATGGCGACAGTCCCCCAGACGGCGGCGCCCGCCGCCCGCGCCGCCGGCGACCCCTTCATCTCGCCGCGCGCGATCTCCTCCGCCTGACCGGGATCGACCAGTCGGGCGTACAGAGGCAGCGCGGCTGCGCGCAGACGCGGCGACGCTTCGGGGCGGACGGCCTTCTCCAGAAGCGGCCGAAGGGCCGCCGAGGGTTCGCCCGCTTTACGCAGCACCAGCAGCGCCGCCACGCGCGCTTCCTCGGCCGCGCCTTCGTTGGCCACCAGGCGCCCCAGCGCGTCGGCGCACTCGGCCGGCGATCGGGCGGCGATCTGTTCCAGCAGCGCCAGTCCCGATCGCCGCACGCCCCCGTCCGGGCTCTGCAGGACCTGCTGGACCGCCTCCGCGGCCGCGGCCGGTTGCTTCTCGGCCAGATTCAAGGTGGCCTCTTCGGCCTGTTTCCGGAAGGTCGGGTCAGGATCGCGCAGCGCCACCGTCAAGATGCCGGCCGCTTCCTGTGGCGGCAGCGTCGCCGTCTCGCGCAGCACGGCCGCGCGCACGTCCAGCGACTTGTCGGCCAGCGCGGTGCGCAGCGTGGCGCCCAGCGCGCCGTTACCCTGGCGCCTGTCAATTGCCGCCGCGACCTCGACGCCGCGCCGCCGGATCTCCGGCGCGCTGTCGGTCAATGCCGCGGCCAGGATCTCGTCCTCGCCCGCGCGGCCGCGGCCGATGACCGCCAGCGCCGCCAAGGTCTCGCGGCGCGCCAGCGGATCGCTGAAGGCGTGTTTCAGCGACGTCACGCCGTCCGGATCACCCAGCAAAGCCTTGGCCACGCCGCGCGGCACCGGGCGCAATCCGTTCAACACCTCGCGCAACCAGCCGGGTACGCCTGCCGTGCCGGTGCTGGACTTGTTGCCTGACCGGCTGTCAGCCTTTGGCGTGTCCAGCGTCCCGGATGCCTTGCCGGCCGCGATCTTCTCGGCGGTTTCGGCGACCAATCCGGCAGCCGAAAATCCGGTGTCGGCCAGGACCGCGCCGAAGCGGGGACGGTTGGGGATGAAGTTGAAGAACGACAAGCTGGAACGTCCCAGGCGGACCACGACGCGCGCCGCGCCGCCTCCCGCCGGCGGCTCGAAGCCCAGCGTGTACGACTTGCGTAGATCCGCGAACAGGAAAATCACGAGACCGAGGGTCAGGGCCACGCCGCCACCAATCAGGATCGCGTGGCGGCGAACGCTGCGCACGACCGCCCCCTGCTCGTCATTGGTCAGGGCCGCGCCGAGATGGCGCCTGACCGCGACCAGCTCCGGCAGCCGCAGGCGGTCGCCCATGTTGAGGCGCCGGCGCAGCTTGCGCCGGGCCACCGTGGCGCGCGCGCGCTCCGCGACCGAGAAATCCTCGATGGGGCCGCGCAGGGCAGGATGGACCAGCGCATAGACCTCGCCGCGCGGCGACGGGCGCGAGCGCAAGATGCCCGCGGCCTTCAGCTTTGAGACGATCTCCGTCAAGGCCGGACGGGGCACGCCCGTGCGTGATTCCAGACGATCGATGCCCAGATCGACGCCGCGTAGGGTGGCGTCGGCGATCTCCAGCAGCACCTTGCGCGCGGCGCGCCCTCCCGCCTGCTGGCACAGGAACTCGAAGAACGCCAGCGGCAGCATCTCCGCGCCGCCGCTGCGTTGATACTTGCGGATCGACGTCAGTCGGAGATCGACGATCGCGCGCGCGACCAGCTGCAGATCCAGCGGCCGGCACGCGCGCCCGCCGCCGAAGTCCTCGGCCACCGCCGCCGATAGCCCGCTCTCGAAGAAGACCCCCGTCTGCAGGGCCGTGCGCTCCAGAATTTCGGTCGCCTGCGTCGCGGACAGCCGCTCCAGCGTCATCCAGGCGCCGGGGGTCGGTGTCACCCCGGCCGACTCCTTCAACTGATCGAGGCGGGCAAACGCCGCCTCGTCGACGGACAGGACCAGGCGCAGCCGGTTGCCGCCCGCCTCGACCACGCGCGCCAGCAGTGTCCCCAGATCCGCCGCCGCGCCGATCTCGTCCGACAGCACCTCTTCCAGGTGGTCGAGGATGAGCACCATCCCGGCGCGCGACTCTCGCGCCAGCTTGGCCAGATAGTCGGCCGCCTCCTGATTCGCCGTCGGTGGATCGCCACCGATGCGGCTGGTGGCGCGCAGAACCTCGGCATCGATGTCCTCGTACGCGCCGAGGTACACGCAGATGATCCCGCGCCGCTCCAGCGTCGGGATCAGCCCCGCGCGCAGCAGCGACGACTTGCCCACTCCCGGTTCGCCGGTAAGGGCCGTGACACGGTTGGCCTCGGTCAGGACCAGCTGGGCGAGGTGTGCGGTCTCCTCGGTGCGCCCGTAGAAGGTCTCGGCCGACCCTTCATCGAACGGGACGAACCCCCGAAAGGGGCCCTGAGCCTGCGCGCCCACAGTCATGGCGCATCACCATAGCGCGTTACCCATGCCCTGTGGGAACTGAGGAGGCCCGATCGCGTGAGGGAGCGCCAGCTTTGCTGGCGCGAGCTCATCGCGGGGGGTGTGGGACCCTTTGAGGGTCCCGCACTAGATCAACTCTGTCTTATGTCGGACTCGAGCATCTCCGGCTCTTCGTCGTAGTCCGAGATGATGATCTCGCGATTGTGTGCGTCGGTTGACGACGGCGTGAAGAATCCTTCGACCAGATCGGCGACCTCTTCGTGCGAGGTGCCGCGCTTGACGGTGGCCAGCGCGTACACCACGTGGCCGTCGTCGACCACGGACAGGAATCCGACGCGGCGGCCGTCCTCAACCGACCAAAGGTCCCACGATTCACCGGCCTGCGTGCGCGTTACCCGCGTCGCGTAGAAGGTCCGTGGTTCGTGACGGGTTATAGGCGTGATTTTCGGATCGCGTGCCACGGTCGAGTCTCCGTCGAAGAAATCAGAATAACGGCCAAAATGTTCGGCGGCAAGCTTGTGGTCAGCTTTGACCGAGGGGCAGATCCAGCCAGAAGGTCGCCCCTTTGCCAGGCGCGCTTTGAACCCCGACGGATCCTCCGTGGCGCGCGGCGATGATGCGGCATAGGTACAGCCCCAGCCCCAACCCGCGCGTGCTCTCCGAGGTCTCGGGCACGCGAAAATAGCGTTCGAACAGCCGCGCCTGATTCTGGGCGCTGATACCGGGGCCCTGGTCGGTCACCGCCACGCGGACGCGATCGCCGGCGCGCCGCACCTGGATATCGATGGCCGAGTTCTCCGGCGAATAACGGGCGGAATTGTCGAGAAAATTCACCAGCACCGCGCTCAACCGCTCGGGATCGGCGCTGACCGTCAGCGGTTCAAGCGGCAGGTCGGTCACCAGGCGCCGATCGCCATGGACTCGCCTGAAGCCTTCCAGAACCTGCTGCACCAGCGCCCCGAGCTCGACGGACACCAGCTTGACCGGAAATTGCTCGGCGTCGATGCGGGTCGCGTCCAGTAGATCATTCACCTGCTGCGACAGCCGCCGTACCTGGGCCCGGGCGAAGGCCAGGTCCTCGGGCGCGATCGCTTGCCCGGCCGCAAGGCGCCGTTCGCACATTTGCAGGGTCATCGCCAGGGGTCCCAGCGTGTTCTTGAGTTCGTGCGCCGCCATGCCCAGCAGGGCGTGCGCGTCGGAGAAATCGGGATTGTCTTTGGCCACAGCTTCCTCAGACCCTTTCAAAAACGGTGGCGATCCCTTGCCCCACGCCGATGCACATCGTCGCCAGACCATACCTTCCCCGCCGGCGGGAAAGTTCGTGAATCAACGTCGTGGTCAGGCGGGCCCCGGAACATCCCAGCGGGTGGCCGATGGCGATGGCGCCCCCGTTGACGTTCACGCGCTCCGGATCGAGGCCCAGCTCGCTGATGCAGGGCAGAACCTGGGCGGCGAAGGCCTCGTTCAGCTCGATCAGATCCAGCACCGCCGTGGTGATGCCGGCTCGCTGTAACGCCGTCTTCGTGGCGGGGATGGGACCAAGACCCATGTGTTTCGGTTCGACGCCGGCCACGGCGCTGGATACCAGACGCGCCAGCGGCGATTTATTTCCCAGGCGACGCAGCCCCTCCGCCGACGCCAGCAGAACGGCGGCGGCGCCGTCGTTGATGCCCGACGAATTTCCGGCGGTCACGGTCCCGCGCTCTTTCCGGAACACCGGCCGCAGCGCCGCCAGGGACGCGGCGGTTGTCTCGGGGCGTGGATGCTCGTCGACCTCCACGCGGCGCGCGGCACCTTTGCCTTTTGCCGCCGGGATCTCGACCGCGCACAGCTCGGCCGCGAAGCGCCTGGCGGCGTGCGCCGCCGCCCATCGCTGCTGGCTACGGAGCGCGAACGCGTCCTGCGCCTCGCGCGTGACTCCGGACAGCTCGGCGACCAGCTCGGCGGTCTCGCCCAGCGGGTGGGTCCCGTACAGGGCCTCCATGGCCGGGTTCACGAATCGCCATCCCAGCGTGCTGTCATAGAGGGTGGCGTCGCCGCGCGGGAAACCCTCGCGCGGTTTGGCCATAACCAGCGGGGCGCGCGACATGGACTCCACGCCGCCGGCGATCAGCAGATCGGCGTCACCCACCGCCACGGCGCGCGCGCCGTCGTTGATCGCCATCAGGCCCGAGCCGCACAGCCGGTTGACCGTGCCGCCCGGCACCGTCACCGGCAGACCGGCCAAGAGCGCGCTCATCCGCGCCACGTTGCGGTTGTCTTCCCCGGCCTGATTGGCGCATCCCATCAGCACGTCCTCGACCGCCGCCGGATCGACCCCGGTGCGCGCGACGATCTGGCGGATGACCAGCGCGCCGAGGTCGTCCGGACGCACGTCAGCCAGCTCGCCGCCATAACGTCCGACGGGGGTGCGGACGGCGTCGACCAGGAACACCTCGCGCAGGGAGCTCGACATCTCCCCTTCAATTTACGGCACGCGCGGCCGCGAGGCCATGCGTGATGGTCGTTGTCACAGCCGCAGCGCCCGCAGTCGATCGACCGCCTCGGCGAGTCGCACCTTGTCAGCGCAAACCGTCAGCCGAATGAACCCCTCGCCCGACGGTCCGAAGCCGGTGGCCGGCGTGGCGACCACCCCCGCCTCGGTCAGCAGCCGCGCCGCGAAATCGATCGACGACACGCCCCTGGGATTGGCGACCAGGGCGTAGAAGCTGGCCCTGGGCGTCAGCACGTCGAAGCCCGCCTTGATGAGTCCGCCGCACAGGACGTCGCGGCGTTCGCGATAGATGTCGCGCTGGCGGGCCACGCAGCTCTGGTCACCGCTCAACGCGGCGATGGCCGCGCGTTGAACCGCATCGAAGCAGCCGGAGTCGATGTTGCTCTTCACCTGTCCCAGGCCGCCGACCAGGGTCGCGTTTCCGCACGCCCATCCCACGCGCCAGCCGGTCATGTTGTACGTCTTCGACAGCGAGTGAAATTCGATGCCGACCTCCATCGCCCCCGGCGTCTGCAGGAACGAGGGCGGGGGCGACTCGTAGTACATCTCGCTGTAGGCCAGATCGCTGGCAACGATGACGTCGTTCTTCTGCGCGAACGCGACCACCTTCTCGTAGAAACCCGGGGCCGCCAGGGCAGCCGTCGGATTGTTGGGGTAGTTGATCCACAGGATCTTCGCGCGCCGGGCGACCTCGGCCGGGATCGCGTCCAGATCGGGCAGGAACCCGCTG
>DASRQT010000498.1:0-3908 GCA_035696485.1 Polyangia bacterium
CCGCCAACGAGAATGACATCGGGCAAGCCCGCGACGCCATCATGGCCCGCGACCTGGAACGGCTGGGCGCGGTCATGGAGCGCAGCGCGCTGCGCATGCACGCGACCGCGATGGCCGCCGATCCCGCCGTCATCTACTGGAACGGGGCCACGATGTCGGCGATGCACGCCGTCCTCGAGCTGCGCGCCGCGGGAACGCCCGCCTACTTCACCATCGACGCCGGCCCTCACGTCAAGGTGCTGTGCGCCGCGAAGGACGCTGCAAAGATCGCCGAGCTGCTGGCGGCGGTTCCCGGGGTGAACCGCACCATGGTCGCGGCGCCGGGTCCCGGCGCCCGCGTCGTCGAGGAGGAGGCTGCATGAGGACAACCCTGCGCGGCCATCCGGTGCTGGCCGCCCCCGGCAAGCTATTCCTGGTCGGCGAATACGCGGTGCTCGACGGCGGCACGGCGGTGGTCGCCGCCGTGAACCGTCACGCCGTCGGCCAGTTCATCGACGGTCTCGATGATGGCTCCCCAGTGATCACCGAGGCCGTACGGGTCACCACCGCGGCGCTGGGTGAAAAGGCCGCCGCGCTTCCCCAGGGTTCGGTCCTGGTCGACACCGAAGAGCTTTCCGCCGCTGGTCAGAAGCTTGGGCTCGGCTCCAGCGCGGCCACCGCCGCAGTGTCGGTGGCCGCACTGCTGGAGGTGGCGGGCGTCCCGATCGCCCGCGAGACGGATCTCCTGTTCTCGCTGGCCGAGAGCGCTCATCGCGCCGCTCAGGGGGGACTCGGCTCCGGCGCCGACGTCGCCGCTTGCGTCTATGGAGGTCTGCTGGCGTTCAGCCGACCGGCGGCTGGCGCGCCGGTCATCCGCAAGTTGCCGCCACTGGATCATGTAGAGCTGGTGGTCTTCTCGGCCGGCCGCCCCAGCTCCACCGTCGATCGCGTGCGCGCCGTGCAGGCGCTTGCGCAAACCGCCCCCGATCGCCACGCCGCCGAGATCGCCCCCGTGCGCCGCGCCGCCGATCAGTTCGTCGAATCGATGGCCAGCCGGCAGCCCGCCGCGCTCTACGCCGCCGTCCGGGCCGCGAACCGCGCGATGGCTGCCCTGGGCCGGGCCGCCGAGGTTTCGATTGTCACCGACGAGCTCGGCCAGGCCGCCGCGCTGGCCGAGGAGCTGGGCGGCGCCGCCAAGCCGTCGGGCGCGGGCGGCGGCGACGTCGGCATCGCGTTTCTGCCCGACCGCGCCGCGGCGGCCGCCTTCGCGGCGCGCGCGCCAGGCGCTGGCATCACGGTTCTCGACATTCGCATTGACCCCAGGGGGACGCATCGCCGGCTGGCCGGCACTGGATAGGAAAATTTCATGTCCGACCAAGAATCACGTACGAGCTCACGCATCCCGGGTTTTTACCTTCTTCCCATCGCCGAACGCAGGCACGTCCTGCGCCTGCGTGCCGACCTCGCCGCCGAGGACCTCGCCATTCTGGACGGCGGCGGCCTCGACACCAAGACCGCCGACAAGGTGGTCGAGAATGTCGTCGGGATCTACGCGCTGCCGCTGGGCCTGGGCCTCAACTTTCGCGTCAACGGACAGGACTATCTGGTCCCGATGGCGGTCGAAGAACCGTCGGTGATCGCCGCGGCCTCGAACGCCGCGCGCATGGTGCGCGAGGGCGGCGGCTTCGAGGCGGAGGCCGACGAACCGATCATGACCGCCCAGGTCGAGCTGGTCGGCATCAAGGATCCCGACGCCGCCCGCGAGCGGATCGAACGCGAATCCGAGGAGCTGCTGCGCCTGGCCCACGCCAGCTTGCCGCGCCTGACCGCGCGCGGCGGTGGCGCCCGCGCCCTGGAGGTGCGCACGGTCTCGGGGCGGGTGATCGTTCACGTCCACATCGACTGCCGCAACGCCATGGGCGCCAACATGGTCAACACCGTCGCCGAATCGCTGGCTGAACGCCTGGCATCGCTGGCCGGCGGGCGCTCGGGCCTGCGCATCCTGACCAACCTCGCCGATCGCCGCTGCGTGCGCGTCAAGGCGCGCGTTCCCGAGGCGGTGCTGGCCACCGCCGATCAGAACGGCGAATCGGTGCTGGAGGGGATCGTGGCCGCGTCGCGCTTCGCCGAGGACGATCCCTACCGCGCCGCGACCCACAACAAGGGGATCATGAACGGCGTCGACGCGGTCGTGATCGCGACCGGCAACGACTGGCGCGGCGTCGAGGCCGGCGCGCACGCCTACGCCGCCGCCAGCGGCAGCTATCGGCCGCTCGCGACCTGGAGCCGCGACGGCGACGATTTGGTCGGAAGACTCGAGATGCCCATGGCCGTCGGGACGGTGGGCGGCACGCTGCAGGCTCACGCCGGCGCGCGCCTGGCGCAGCGGATCCTGGGCGTCGAATCGGCCACCACGCTGGCGATGATCATCGGTTGCGTGGGCATGGCGTCGAACCTGGCCGCCCTGCGCGCGCTGGCCACCGACGGCATCCAGCGCGGCCACATGGCGCTGCACCGGCGCGCAGCGGCGGCAGCCGGCCGGGGCGGTGATTCCCTCTCTCCGCCGCCCATCTCTGGTGATAGGCTTTAGCGCATGATTCGGCAGATTTTGCGCGGCGGCCGCGATCTCGACCGACCGGTCGCGGTGAGCTCGGCCGACGAACCGGCGGGCAGCAAGACCAGCGCGCCGGTTTCAACGGGGCCGATACCGTGGCTGGACGCGCCGGCCGGACCCTGGACCGTCGAGCGCGCGTATGGCTACTGCGAGGAGTTCGCGCGTGCGCACACCGAACGGTTCCCGGTCGCGTCGCGGCTGGTGCCGGCCGAGATGCGCCCACACCTCATCGCCCTCTACGCTTTTGCGCGCCTGGCCGATGACTTCGCCGATGAGCCGCAATATGAAGGACGCCGCATCGAGGCGCTGGATCGCTGGGAAGCGGAGCTGCACCGCTGTTTCCACGGCGAAGCCACCCACCCGGTGTTCATCGCGCTGGCCGAGACGATCGAACGGCGCGATCTGCCGTTGCCGCCGCTGGAGGACATGCTGACCGCCTTCCGCATGGACCTGGACGTCAAACGCTACGCGACCTTCCAGGCGCTGCGCGGTTACACGATGCGCTCCGCGGATCCCGTCGGCCGGCTGTTGCTGTCGCTGTTCGGCTATCGCCAGCCCGAGCTGTTCCGCTATGCCGACGAGATCTCGACCGCGCTGCAGCTGACCAACTTCTGGCAGGACGTCGCCGCCGACGCCGCCCGCGGGCACATCTACATCCCGGCCGAGGATCTCCACTTCTTCGGTCTGACCGAGGCCGACGTGCGCGCGCTCAAACCCAGCAAACCGCTGCGCGATCTGCTGCGGTTCCAGGTCGCCCGCACGCGCGCGCTGTACGAACACGGCCGGCCGCTGCTGGACCTGCTGGGCAACGACCTGCGCATGGAGCTGACGTTGATCTGGCTGATCGGAACCGCGATCCTCGACAAGATCGAGGCCGCCGATCACGACGTCTTTTCGCGCCGCCCCGAGATCACCCGCCGCGACAAGGCCGTCATCATGGCGCGCGCCGCCAAGCACTGGGCCACGCACCTCGACCTCGGCGCGCTGCGCCGCCTCTGGCCGTAGGCCGCACACAGCTATTTCTTCTCGCGCAACGCCTCCAGGCGGGCCTTGATCGCTCGTTCGTGCCCGGAGTCAGACGGCTGGTAGTAGTGCCGCCCGCGCAGCGCCTCCGGCAGGTACTCCTCGCGGACGTAGTGCCCCTCGAAGTTGTGCGGGTACTGGTACCCGGCGCTCCAGCCCAGCGACTTCTGCAGCGGCGTGGTCGCGTTGCGCAGGTGCGCCGGCACCGGCAGCGCCCCGTGCGCATCGACGTCGGCCTTGACCGCCGCGTAGGTCGCCAGCGACGTGTTCGATTTCGGCGCGGTGGCCAGAT
>DASRQT010000499.1:0-2982 GCA_035696485.1 Polyangia bacterium
CAGCTGGCCGTCCATCCAGATCTTGGCTGCCGCCGGCGTGGCGCCGTCGAACTGGAACTCGACGCACACGAACTTGTCGGGGATCTTGGTCTTCGTCCGCATGTACTTCTCGCCGCCGTTGCCGTGCCAGTTCCCCTGCAGACCGTTGAACTCGAAGCCCAGCTCGTACCAGTTGTTGGCCTGATCGTAGACGCCGACCAGCTCACCGTGGCCGACCGGCCCGCCGGGCGTCATGTGCAAATAGAGGCGCCCCCAGACGACGTTCGTGATCGTTCCGAGCTGCGTGGTGCTGAGCATCGAGCCCGGCGGGCCATGGAACGCGCTCTGCCCGTGCGCTGCCTTGCCCATCTGCATGTTGCCGGCGGTCATGCCCGTCCACTTCGGATCGACGCCCTTCTCGAAATCCAGACAGACGGGGTAATTGTTCTGGTCACAGCCGGCCGTCGCAGGCGGGCTGGCGCCGTCCGCGACGTCGGCGGCCGGCATGACGACGTTGTCCGACTTCACATCCGTCGGCGCCGAATCGGACGAGCCGTCGGCGGGCGGCACGCCCCCGCCGGCACCTCCAGAGCCGCCCGTGCCCGCGCCTCCGGTCCCTCCCCCACTCCCGCCAGAGCCGCCGTCGGCGATCACGGCGGGCGTGTCACCAGCCGCACCCGCATCCTTACCAGCAATCGGGATCGACTCCGACGGCATGCACGTCGCCAGCAGCAGCCCACCGGCGGCAAGAACAGCACGATGTTTCATTCGTTGTTTAGGCCGGTCGCAGCTCCGTCAGCGGACCCGCGTCTTGACGCTCATGGCCAGCCGCACGGACACCATGCCAGTACCTGGCCCCCTGCCAGGACGATAACATGATCGCTGAGCGTGCGTTCCTGCGAGATCTCGCTGACCCAGGCGATGCTAGGGCATGGTTTTGTAGTAGGTCGCGATGTCTGCTGCGACGGGTCGATTCGCGCCGCCCAGGTGAATCCCGTCGATGTTGGCCGCGCATGCATGGGCCTCGAATTTCGGCGCCACGGTCACCAGATCGGGGTGATTGGACGCGACCCTGGCGAAGGCCGAGTCGACGAATTCCGGGACATGGCAGTCCTGCTTGCCGGCGTTGTGATCGGTGTCGGGGCCGAGCGGCGGTTTGTCGGGATGGCACCACCCGTTCATCGGGCAGCGGACGATCGTCATCAGATCGACGCGCCGGACGCTGGGTCGCTTGGACCGGATAGTGGCCAGGGCGGCTTCCAGGTTGGTGACCCAGGCCTCTTCGGTCGTCAGCTCCCAGCTCCAGGCCTGATAGACGATGCGGTCAGGTGTGGCGCCCCCCTGAGTACACGGGGCGGTCA
The DNA here is from genome assembly GCA_035696485.1 of Polyangia bacterium. Lineage (GTDB taxonomy): Bacteria > Myxococcota_A > Polyangia > Fen-1088 > Fen-1088 > DASRQT01. The sequence goes on from DASRQT010000499.1 coordinate 1,341, forward strand.
TGCTCACGTTGTTGGTCCCGCCGACGGGCGTCGGGCTCCAGGCGTAGCTGTCCGGCTTGGCGTACTCCATCACGTAGCCGTAATGGGCGAAGCGCCCCTGCCAGCGGGCGCCCAGCTCGGCGCCCAGGCCGTCCTCGAATCCGGCGTTGTACCACTCGCCCGTCGTCAAGAGCCCGATCACCTCGGTGCACATGAAGGGCCCCGCGAAGGGTTTCCCCGACGGCTTGCCATTGCCATCGGCGTCGGGGCTTGCGCCCGTCTCGCCCCCGTTGGCGCCGCTGTCGGGAGCGATCGTCCCACCTGCGCCGGCCGCACCGGCGGCGCCACCGCTTCCGCGCTGCGCGCCACCCGCCCCTCCTGCACCCATGGCCATGCCACCGCCCGCCGCGCCCGAGCCCGACGCGCCGCCCCCGCCGCTTGCCGTCTGACCAGCGACGCCGCCCGTTCCTCCGGCCTTGGGCGGCGAGCTCGATGTGCTGTCGGCGCAGCCGCTGACCAGGCTGGCCGCCAGCACGATGAAACAGGCCAATAACGCCGTCATCCACATAGGGCCCCTCCAGTCAGTAAAACGATACACCAGAACCATCCCCCCTCGGTATATCGATTTACCTTCGAGTTTTCCAGCGATTCTGTCCAACAGGTTTGACGTGGCTCCGGCGCTGGTCTTAACGTCCCGCCAGTATTGAGGTTTCGGATTCGGGTGGTGTTATCATCCGCAGCCCATGCCGGACCGGCCCAAAGATCGGCGGCGCCGCGCGCGTCCGAATGCAATCGGGGCATCCGAGGTGCAGATTCAGCAGGTCGCCCAGGACGCCGGCGTGTCGGCCAGCACCGTCTCCAACGTGCTGAACGGCCGCACCAAGAAGATGCGCCCCGCCACCTTCGAGCGCGTGCGCGAATCGATCCGCAAGCTCAACTATCAGCCAAGCCACGCGGCGCGCCTGCTGCGAACCGGGCACACGCCGATGCTAGGCCTGCTGGTACCATCGATCGCAAACCCGTTCTTCAGCTCGCTGGCCCGCGAGATCGACGTCGCTGCCCAGAAACGCGGATACCGTCTCCTGCTGGGCAACACCTACCGTGATCCCGAAAAAGAACGCGAGTTCCTGGACGATCTCATGCGCTACGGCGTGCGCGGCGCCATCGTCACCTCGTCGCTGGCCAACCAGAGCCAGTACGCGGCGCTGATCAAGCGAGGGCTGGCGATGGTCAGCTTCGACCGCCACGAATCGCCCGAGGACTCGCTGCCTATCGACTATGTCTCGATCGACAATTTTCACGCTGGACACACCGCGACGCAGCACCTCATCGAACATGGTCACCGCGCCATCACCTACGTCACCGCGCCGGCGCGCACGGTGTCGCGAATGGATCGGCGTTCAGGTTATCTGGCGGCGATGCACGAGGGCGGGCTGGACGCTTCGGCCGAAGTCATCGAATTGAGCGTCAACACCGCCTACGCCGACTCGGAGATGGCCGAGGTAGGAAAGCGCGTGGCCGCCGAGATCGCGGTCAAGAAGCAAGCGCCCACCGGCATCGTGACCATGAATGACATCATAGCCATCGGGCTCATCTCGGCGCTGGCGGAACGCGGTCTCAAGGTCCCCGACGATATCTCCGTGGTCGGCATCGACGATCTTTA
>DASRQT010000500.1:0-1819 GCA_035696485.1 Polyangia bacterium
GGTGCTGGCCCTGTCGGTGAGCGCGGCGGTCACGGTGGCCGCGCCGGACGGGCCCGACTTTGGTTGTCCCTCGCCCCGTCAGGTCACGGCGGCGATGGTGGCCCGATCACCCACCGTCGTGGCGCCGATCGAACAGGCGCCGGCGCCCGGCCTCATGCAATTGATGGTGACCGGCGGCGGCGCCGCGGGTCCCATGAGGATAGATCTGGTCGACGATGTCGGCGAGCCGCGGTTGCGGCGCCTCCTGCCCGCCGAAGCGCAGGGCAACACCGCCGATTGCGCCGCGCTGGCGGAGACCGTCGCGCTGATCGTCGATCGATTTTTGCACGACGTCGGTTCGCCGCCGGCGACATCGGGCGTCGCGATCGAGCGCGCTGCCGGCGCCGACGCGCCCACGTTCGATGGTGCCTCCGCCGCAGCAACCTTTACCCGGATCGGCATGGTCGTCGCCGGCGGCTGGCGGGGCGCCGCCACGGCCAGCGGCCCCGAGGTGACGCTGGGCTTCGACGTCCTGAGACGCACCGGGCGCATCCCTGGCGGGCTGACGTTGACGGGCGGCGTCGCGTCGGCAGAATCCGGCCGCTGGTCGAACGGAACAGCCAGCCTTCGTCGACTTCCGCTGCGTCTCGGGATCTTCGTCTCGCTTCCAGTTGGCGTGGGGCGGCTGGAGCCCGGGATTGGCCTGGGCACCGACGTTCTGCTGGTCAGCAGCAACGGGGCCGCAGGTATTCGGGAATTTCGACGGTCTAGCCCCGGGGCGGACGCCGGCGTGGGGTACCGGCTGCCATTGGGGAGGCACTTTTTTGCCCGGGTCATGGTCACCGCCGGGGTGGCGTTGCCTTACCAATTCAACGTTCCCGGGGGGGGTACCGCGGACGGCAGCCAGACCGTACTCGCAACCCCCCGTATTTACGCGAGAAGCGGATTGGAGCTGGGAACGTACTTTCGATGACGAAAATAGCGTCCCTTGGCACTAATCTTGTGTCGAGGGAATGGTGAACACCCCGGGGGTCATGAAGCTTGCGCCACGCAGTGCGGGCCAACCGACGGACGAGGATCTCGTCAAGCGCTGTCGTGGTGGCGACCACACCGCCTGGCGAATGCTCTATGAACGCTACTCGGCGACCGTGCACCGATTCATCTGCGCACTGGGGGTCCCGCCGGAGGAGCGCGAGGACGCCTGCCAGGACGTCTTCATGGCCGTGTACCGCAGCCTGGGCAGCTTCCGGGGGGACGCACGCCTGTCGACCTGGATCTATCGGATCGCGGCGCGCGGCGCCGGCCGGCTGGTGCGACGCCGGCGGCTGCACGCGCTGGTGTCGACGCTGCTGATGCGCGAGCCGCCACCCGGCGATTCCAGTGACGTCGCCGAGCAGACCGCGCGCGTGCACCTGCTGGACACGCTGCTGGAACGGCTGCCGCCCAAGAAACGCCTGGCGCTGGTCCTGTTCGAGATTGAAGGGCTGCCCGTCGACGAGATCGCGAAGATCGCCGGTTGCCCGACCAACACGGTCTGGTCGCGCCTGCACCACGCGCGCGCCGAGCTCTTGAAGATGGCCAAGCGGAGGGCCGCGTGACGGATCCACGCTGGCTCGATGGTTCTCGCGACCCGGTGGCGGCCGAGCTGCGCCGCGCGCTGGACGAGGCAAAGCAACGCGCATCGGATGACGTCGCGTTACGCCGGATCTGGGGCAAGGTGGCGTACGTCGAGCCGGAAGTGCGCCACCCGCGCTGGTTCTGGTTCGCCGGCGGTGTCGCCTGCAGCGCCATGTTGACGATGCTGGTGGTGATGCTGTGGCCGCGATCAACCGGCATCGAT
>DASRQT010000501.1:0-4611 GCA_035696485.1 Polyangia bacterium
CTCATCGTGGTGGTCATCGGTTACGGCGGTTGCGCCAAGATCAGCAGCCCAGCCGCTTCGGATTCCGGCGGCGTGCCACTGCCCCCGCAATCGCCAGACGCCGTGGCGGACCGCAGTGTCTCCCTGTCCGACGCCGCACCGCCCACGCCCCGCGATGCCGGTCCGCCGCCTTGTGTGAACCTTCAATGCCAGAGGGTCAACTGCGCGGGCGCGCCGACGTCGATCAGCGGGACGGTCTTCGCGCCGAACGGCAAGCTGCCGCTTTACAATGTCACGGTCTACGTGCCGAACGCGCCGCTGGAGCCGTTTGCGGCCGGCATCAGCTGCGATCGCTGCGGCGTGGTCTCGTCCGGCAAACCGATCGCCAGCGCGGTCACCGACAGTCAAGGTAAGTTCAAGATTAGCAACGTCCCGGCGGGCGTGAACATCCCGCTGGTTTTCCAGGTCGGAAAATGGCGGCGCAAGGTGATGATTCCCAATGTGACGGCGTGCCAGGACAATGCCGTCACCGATGCCAACCTGACGCGGTTGCCGCGCAACCGGCAGGAGGGAGACATTCCGAGGATTGCGGTGACGACCGGCTCCTGCGATCAGCTGGGGTGCCTGTTGCCGAAGCTCGGAATCGACACCGCCGAGCTAGGCGTGGCCGGTGAGGACAAGGCGGTCGCCTATTATCGGGGCGGTCTCCCGGTCATGGTGATGCCGGGTTCCGTCAACAACTATGGGCCGCCCAACATGCCGCACGCGACCGAGCTGTGGAACGACGAGGCCAAGCTGAGCCAGCACGACCTGACCCTGCTGTCGTGCGAGTGTTCCGAGGCGCTGACCATCAAGAGCGCGGCGGCGTTTTCTGCCATGACCAACTATCTTGCCAAGGGCGGCCGAATTTTTGGCAGCCACTACTCGTATGTGTGGCTCAAGAACGCGTCCGATACCGATCTCACGACGGCGGTCTCGATCTCCACCCCCGGCCTCGGTGTCCCGTCCGGTGTCGCGTCCATTGCGCCGATGACGATCGACACCAGCTTTCCGAAGGGCAAGGCGCTGGCCGACTGGATGAAGTTCGTCGACCCGGCTGTCATGTACGGTCAGATTGCCAGCCGCCAAATCTTCAACAACGTGTCGTCTGTGACGGCACCTGCCGCACTGGCCTGGGCGTCGTCCCCGACGATCTGGTTTGGTGGCTTCGACGCTGGCGCGGGCAGTGGCGGTGACGGTGGTGCTGGCGCCGACGGTGGCGCCGCCAACCTGCGCCCGCGGATCATCACGGTCAACACACCGGCGGGCGTCCCCGCCGACAAGCAGTGCGGCCGCGCCGCCCACCTGGACGCTCACATTACCTTTGACGACACCACCATGGCCCCCGGGGTGCCGGCGGGCGCCAAATTTCCCGAGAGCTGCGGCGTCAATCTGACCAAGGGCGAAGAGGCGCTGGCCTTTCTGTTCTTCGACCTCGCGTCGTGCATTCAGGATGACACGATGCCGGTCGTGCCGCCGATCGTCGTTCCCTAGTCGCCGAGGGCGAGTACCAGAAAACTGAGGGGCGGGATCTGGGCAGCGTCGGAAAATTCGGCGCGCCGGCACGCGTAGGTGAGGTTTTGTGCGCGGCCGCGGCAGCGGACCGGAATGTGCATCGGGGTCTGGTCAGGAGACGCTCTACATGAAACGATCAGCTTTGGTAACCGTTTTGGCCACTGCCGCGGGTGTGATCACCTGCGGTTGCTCCGACACAGTGATCAACAGCAAGGGCGACGGTGGCTCGGGCGGGACGATGATGACGGGGAGCGGCGGCAGCGGCGGCGCCATGGGCGGTACCGGTGGCGGTGACGGCGGGTCGGGTGGCAGTGGCGGTGGCGCCGGTGGCAGTGGTGGCGGCGCCGGCGGGTCGGGCGGTGGCCCGAACCGTGACGGTGGCACCGGTGGGTTGGCGGTAGACGCTCGTCCGGACGTTGGTGGGGGTGATGTGATGCCGGGACTGTGCGATCCCGGCGGGCGCTGCGAGGGTCTGCGATTCGCCTACGTGTCCGCGGTCAACCAGGCCGCGTTTTGTTCTCCAGTCTCGCCAACCACCTGCACGCAAAAGGTGCGCGCGGATCTGTTGTGCACGAACGACCCGTGCATTCGCTGGGTAACCCGGACCGACATCGTCGATCAGGCGCACATGCGCTGGGTCATGGAAGGGTGCGAACCGTGCGAGAAGGCCTGCCCGGCTGCCGCATGCGTGCTGCCGGCGGTGGAACAATCCCGCGCGACCACGGCCTTCTGTCCCGGTGGCCCCATGGCGGCCGCCAGTCCCAGGCTGATTCCGATTCAGCTCGGCTGCCGCCCGTCCCCCTGAGATGATACCTTCGACCCAGCGAATCTCCGCCATGGCTGCCCCACGTTCACTGCCGCTGGCTCCACGGGCGGCGCCCGCGCGTCGCCACCTGCCGCTTTTGCCCGAGGTGCGTGACATCGATCGGGTGTCGCGCCCGCTGTACGCGGTCTGGGAGCTGACCTTGCGCTGCGATCTCGCCTGCCGGCACTGCGGATCGCGGGCGGGACGCGCGCGTCCGGACGAGCTGACCACGGCCGAGTGCCTTGATCTCGTCGATCAGATGGCCGCGCTGGGCGTCCGCGAGGTCACGCTGATCGGCGGCGAAGCCTACCTGCGCGACGACTGGGTCGAGGTCATCGCCGCCATCCGGAAGCACGGCATGACGCCCACCACCACCACCGGCGGCCGCGGCATGACGCGCGCGCGGGCCGAGGCGGCGGCGCGCGCCGGGCTGCGCAGCGCCAGCGTGTCGATCGACGGTTGTGAAGCGACGCACGATCGGCTGCGCGGCGTGCCGGGATCGCACCGGGCGGCGCGCGAGGCGATGGCGAATCTACGCGCGGCCGGTATTCCGGTGGCGGTCAACACGCAGATCAATCGTCTGTCGATGCCGGAGCTGCCGGAAGTGGTGGAGACCGCGATCGCCGAGGGCGCGCACAGCTGGCAGATGATGCTGACGGTGGCGATGGGGCGCGGCGCGGACAACCCCGAGATCTTGCTGCAGCCGTACGAGCTCCTGGAGCTGATGCCGCTGCTGGCCGGGCTCAAGCGCCGCTGCGACGAGGCGCGCGTGTCGTTCTGGACCGGAAACAACATCGGATATTTCGGCCCGTACGAATCGATCGTGCGCGAGGGGTTCGCGCGCGGCCACATGGCGTCGTGCCCGGCCGGGCGGATGGCGCTGGGGATCGAGGCCGACGGGACCATCAAGGGGTGTCCTTCGCTGCCGACCGCGGCCTGGGCGGGCGGCAACGTGCGCGATGCGTCCCTGCGTGACATCTGGGAGCGCGCCGCCCCGCTGCGATACACGCGCGATCGCACCGTCGAGGATCTGTGGGGGTTCTGCCGCACCTGTTACTACGCCGACGAGTGTCGGGCTGGCTGCACCTGGACGGCGTTCTCGCTGTTCGGCCGCGCCGGCAATAACCCGCTTTGTCACCATCGCGCTCTGGAGATGCAGCGCCAGGGATTGCGCGAGCGCCTGATCCCGGTCGCCGCGGCGCCGGGCGAACCGTTTGACCACGGCCTTTTCGAACTGGTCGTGGAGCCTGACCCGAAGGAGAAGTCATGAAATCCCAGCTCCGACCCTGTCCCTCTTGTGCGCGTCACGCTCGCATCGTCGAGACGGTTTGCCCGTTCTGCCACGCAGCGCTACCGGACAGCTTTGGTCTTGCGCCGTTTCCCGATCGATCTGGCCGGCTGCTGTCGCGGGCTGCGCTGTTCGCGCTGGGCGCGTCGTTGATGGGAGCCCCGGCGTGCGATGGCGACGCCAAGGGTACGGATGCCTCGACCATGGACAGTAAGGGCAGCGGCGGCAGCGGCGGCGGTGGCACCGGCGGCGGCACCGACGCCAGCGTGGACAGAGGCAGCGGCGGCAACGCCGACGGCAACGGTGGCAGCGACGGTGGCGGTGACAGCGGTGGCAGCGGCGGCTCCGACGCGGCGGGCGACGGCGCCGACTCGGCCGTCGATCGCGGCGGGCCGGTCGTCATCTACGGCGCGGCGTCGGCGCCGCGCTGAGGCGTCACGCGCAACAGGTCACGAGTGCTGAGGCTGGCACTCGCACTGGTAACAGCCATGGGTGGCGCAGGTGCCGCAGCTTTGCTCCACGCGGCGGCGCAGCGCCTGACGGGCTCGAAACAGGCGAACCGCGGCGTTGCCGGGCGTGATGCCGGCGCTGTCGGCCAGTGATTGCAGGCTGCCGCCGGTCAGATCGACGCGCTGGAGAGCATCCGCGTAGGCCGGCTTCAGCGTGGGCAGCAAGTTGCCCAGGCAGCGGCAGATGGCGTCCTTCAGATCGGGATCGGAATCGAGCGCTGCATCGCCGGCGGATTCCGCGGCCAGCGCGGCCAGCGCGCGTTGTTCGACGGCGGCGTGGCGAACATGATCGACCAGGGCGTTACGCAGCAGGCGGTAAAACCAGGCGATCGCCGATTCGTCGTCGCGCAGGCTGGCGCCACGGGCGATGCCGCGTACGAAGGCCTCCTGCAGGATCTCCTCGGCCACGTCGCGCCGCCGGACGCGGCGTTCGAGAAAATCAAGGAAGCGGGCATGGTTTTCCACCAGAATCCGCA
>DASRQT010000502.1:0-19188 GCA_035696485.1 Polyangia bacterium
TAGTCCGACGACCTCGTGCGCGTACGCCTCGGCCTTCTCGCTGACCGAGACCACGCGCGCCTGAACCGGCGCCAGCCACAGCGGAAAGGCGCCGGCGTGATGCTCGATCAGAACGGCGATGAACCGCTCCATCGAGCCGAGCAGCGCGCGGTGGATCATGACGGGACGTTTGCGCGTCCCGTCCTGGGCCACGTACTCGAGCTGGAATCGCTCCGGCAGCTGGAAGTCCAGCTGGAACGTCGAACACTGCCACTCGCGTCCCAGCGCATCTTTGATCTTGAGATCGATCTTTGGGCCGTAGAAGGCGCCGCCCCCCTCATCCATCTCGAACGGGCGCCCGAGTGAATCCATCAGCGCGCGCAGGCTGGCCTCGGCTCTGTCCCAGGCCTCGGGCTCGCCCATGAAGCTCTCCGGCCGCGTGGCCAGGTAAAGCTTGAAGTCCTCGAAGCCAAACAGCTTGAGCATCTCCAGCGAGAAACGGAGACAGACGCCCACTTCCTCGGCGATCTGTTCCTCGCGCACGAACAGGTGCCCGTCGTCCATGGTCAGGCCGCGCACGCGCAGCAGGCCATGCAGCACGCCCGAACGTTCGTAGCGGTAGACGGTGCCGAGCTCCGAGTAGCGAATCGGCAGCTCGCGGTACGACCGCAGCTGCGAGCGGTAGATCGCGACGTGGAACGGACAGTTCATCGGCTTGACCAGGTAGCGCTGTCCGTCCAGCTCCATGCCGCCGAAGAGGTTGTCCTTGTAGTGCGCGAGGTGCCCCGACGTCTCGAGCAATTGCTCGCGCGCGAGGTGCGGCGTGTACACCAGATCGTAGCCGCGGCGGACATTTTCGCGCCGGATCAGATCTTCGATCTGATAGCGAACGAACGCGCCCTTGGGGTGCCACAGCACGAACCCCGGGCCAACCAGATCGTCCATCGAGTAGAGATCCAGCACCTTGCCCAGCGTGCGGTGGTCGCGCCGCTTGGCCTCCTCGATCTTGGCTAGATGGTCCTTGAGCTCGTCGGCGGACGGAAACGCCGTACCGTAGACCCGCTGCAGCTGCGCGTTGCGCTCGTCACCGCGCCAGTACGCGCCGGCGAAGGAAAGCACCTTGAACGCCTTGATGTCACCGGTGCGCTCCACGTGCGGCCCGCGGCAGAGATCGATGAAGTCGCCGTGCTCGAAGTACGAGACCTCGTCGCCAGGCGGAATCGATTCGATGATCTCGACCTTGTATTTCTCACCGCGCGAGCGAAACAGCGTCAGGGCTTCCTCGCGCGTGACCACGCGCCGCACGAACGGGAGGTTCTCCGCGATGATCTTGCGCATCTCGGCCTCGATGCGCTCGGCGTCCTCGGGCAAGAAGGGCTCGGTGTCAAAGTCGTAGTAGAAACCCGACTCGATCGACGGCCCGATCGCGACCTTCGCGTTCGGGCGCAGGCGCCTCACCGCATCGGCCATGACGTGCGACGCCGAGTGCCGCATCCGCGACAGCGGATCATCCGGAACATCGCCCTTGTCTCGGGGCCGAATTACCCTTTCGCTCACCGTCGCCCCGAGGGTAAGTCCGCCCGACCCACGCGAAAAGCCCCAAAATACACGCCCCGTGCCCAACGCACCGAATCAACACAACCCTGCAATTTGCCCATCTGGCCCATATCGTCAGCCCTCAGAACGACGTCGAGGCGCCAGTACGGGCGGCAGTATCCGACAACAAGACCCCCACGCCACCAGCGGGCAAGCCCCCGAGGGTAGCGGTAGGCACGGGCGGGATTGAACCGCCGACCCCTACCGTGTCAAGGTAGTGCTCTTCCACTGAGCTACGTGCCTGAAGTCTGCAAGAGATTTCGCGTACGTTACGTTCCGCCGCGCCGGTGTCAAGGGAGAACGAGCGAGTCAGTTTCTATCGGGGTTTGGCAAAACCTGTTAGCTTCTTCGGCCGAGACCGCTCCGTGCACCGGCGACGTATCCTCCCCTGGTTACTTTTCGCCTCGCTTGTTCCTGCGACAGGGCTGGCGCAGGTGCCTGGAAGCGTCGATCTGCGTCAGTACCACGCCTCCCCTTTCTCCAATCGTTACTTCCGTGTCGATGGCACGGATCTGCTGCCGGCCTGGAAGCTGCGCGTGGGGCTGGACCTGGATTACGCCTGGAAACCGCTGGTCCTGGAGGACGTTAGCCCCTCCATCCAGACCTCACGCAAGACCACGTACGATTTGATCCGGCACGCGATCGGCGCCGACCTCACGCTGGCGGCCGGCATCACCCGGCGGATCGAGATCGGGCTGGTCATCCCGCTGACGGTGTTTCAAACCGGGGAAGCGCCACCGCCCACGGCCGTGGCGCCATCGGCCGCTGGCCTCGGCAATCCCAAGCTGGGCGCGAAGGCACGGCTTTATGGGGAGGCCTCGGGCGGCCTGGGCGCCGGCGCGTCCGTGCTGGTGTCGATCCCGGCCGGCGTGGGCGGGTCGCTGGTCTACAACAAGGGGCCGGGCGGCGAGGCGCGCGCCTTCGCCGACTACCGCAAACGCACCTGGAACGCCGCCGCGACGCTGGGATTCCGGTTGCGCCAGACCACCCGGCTTTACGATATTGACCTCGGCAACGAGCTGACCTGGGGGCTGGCGGGTGAGCTGCGACCTTTGCTGCGGACGGCCGTCCTGGCCGAGCTCGCGGGCGCAACCGCTGCGGGTAATCCGTTCGCCGCGGCCAAGGAATCGCCGATGGAGGCGCTGGTCGGCGCCCGGCATCGCATAGGCCCGCTCTGGTTCACGCTGGCCGCCGGGCCCGGCCTGCGCCAGGGATACGGGTCGCCGACGATTCGCGCGGTTGCGGCGGTGGCGTGGTCGAACGCGCCGCCCGACATCGATCGCGACGGAATCTCCGACGACGACGATCGCTGCCCGTATGATCCGGAAGACAAGGACGGTTTCGAGGACAAGGACGGCTGTCCCGATCCCGACAACGACAAGGACGGCATCCTCGACGCGGCCGACAAGTGTCCCGACGACCCGGAGGACTTCGACAAGTTCGAGGACGGCGACGGCTGCCCCGATCCCGACAACGACAAAGATCGCATCCTGGACGTCAACGACAAGTGCCCCGACAAACCCGAGACCTACAACGGGTTCGAGGACGAAGACGGCTGTCCCGACGGCAAGCCCACGGACGACCGGGACAAGGACGGCATCCCCGACGAGACCGACGAGTGTCCGGACGAGCCCGAAGACAAGGACGGCTTCGAGGACGAGGACGGCTGCCCCGACCCCGACAACGACAAGGACGGCATCCCCGACGTCGAAGACAAATGCCCCAACGAACCCGAGACCATCAACGGCAAGGACGACGAGGACGGCTGCCCCGACAAGGGACAGGGCGAGGTCCGCATCGGGAAGGAGGAGCTCGAGACGCTGCGGCCGATCTTCTTCGACACCGACAGGTCACGCGTGCGCCATGCCTTCTACAACATCCTCGGCCAGGTGGCGTTGACGCTGAAGGCTCACCCGGAGATCGGCCGCTGCGCCGTCGAGGGGCACACCGACGACACCGGACCGCCGGAATGGAATCAGAAGCTGTCGCTGCTGCGCGCCGAGGCGGTGGTCGAGTTTCTGGTCGCGCGCGGCGTCGACCGCAAGCGGCTGGCGGCGATCGGTCACGGCGAGAAGGCGGCGTGGGCCTCGAATCAGACGCCGTGGGGGCGCGCCAAGAACCGGCGCGTGATCTTCCACATCGAGGGCGTCAACGTCGACGAAGAGAAGAAGCAGGAGAGCCGCAAGCGCGTGCGCGCTCGCGCCGCCGCGAAAGAGCGGGCCAAGGAAGAAGAGAACGCAAAGCCGACTCCTCCGCCGCCCCCTCCGCCCAAGCCGGCCCCCGCACCCAAGCCGGCACTACCGGCGCCCGCCCTCGCGCCCAGGCCCGCGCCCGAGCCGAAACCGGCATCAGCGCCAGCGCCCAAGCCAACGCCGGCTCCGGCCCCCGCCCCTTCGCCGCCGCCGAAACCCGCACCAACGCCAGCGCCCAAACCGGTGGCCGCGCCAGCGCCCGCGCCCAAGCCGGGTCCGACGCCGGCCGCACCCGCCACACCGGCTGAGCCCAAGCCACCTACGCCACCGGTGAAACCGACAACACCCACGCCGACCCCCAAGGGCAAAGCTCCCGCCGCGACACCCGAAAAACCGGCCACGTTGCGCGATCTCCTCAAGCTACCGCCGCGCCAGCCATAGCAGTATCCTCGGCTGATGGGACGATCGCTGGCGCTCGCCTGGGCCTCGATCTCCACCTTGCTGCTGGCGCGCACCGCCGGGGCAGAGCCTCCGACCCCCGGCGTGAGCCAGGCCGAGTGCCAGCAGCGCGCCGCCAGCCTGATGGAGGTCGTGCAGAAGTGGAGCAGCGCCGGGCAGCACCACGTGGAATGGGACACGGGGGCCTTTTATCGTTGCACCACCCCGCCCGGCACCTTCCAGGCGATGGCGTCGCACCTCAAGCTTGAGGACAGCAACAACCCGCGCCCCCTACGCTCGGGCGCCGAGGTGTCGTTCTTCAACAAGTTGAAGACCGAGATCGCGAGCCTTCCGCCCGGGCAGCGGATCGATCAGATGCGAATGCTGTCGCTGGCGCTGGACGCGGTGGCCGGGCCGAACGGTACCGCCAACCTGCAGGCGGCGCTGCTGACGGTGCACAACGTGGTCCGGATGCTGGCGCGACCGCTCACCTGGCCGGCCGAGCCGGGGCCCGCCGATCCCGCCTACCCGATCTTCCTCGACCTGTGGGGGCGCGGGACCAGCGGCGGCCGTACTCTCGGCGAGGTGGTCCACGCCGCCCGTCGCGCCTCGGGCCAGTTCGACGATCGCAGCTTCACGCTCAACCGCCTGTTCGACAACGACCGTGGTGTGTTCCCGGTGCTGCCCGGCGCCACCAACACGGAGTGGAACGGCGGCTCACACTACTACTTCTGGATCGGCGCGCTGGGCGAGACGACGCTGGGAACCGCGGCCACGATGGGCGGCCTGGTCGGCGAGCTGCGCGCCAAGAAGGGCGCCGGCCGTGGCCCGCAGGGCGAGGTCGAGGTCAGCCACTTCGTCTGCGGTTCGATCTTCGGCAGCGAGGCGTTCAAGCAGCGCAACGGCCTCTTGTCGCCCGATCCGGCGCGCCCGACCCGCTGCGGCGAGGCCCCGGGAACGGGCGCGACGGTGGTGCTGGCCGGCGTCGAGTACGAGGTGCTGGATCCCAACACCCGCGAGTTCGTCACCGGTAAGAGCATGAAGACGCCCACCTCGATCTGGAACATCGCCGGCAGCGCCTTCCAGTTCCACTCCGATCAGGACGGCTTCGAGCTGCGGGTCGAGTGGGGCGATATGCCAGCGACCATGCAGACCATGGCCACCCACTCCCTGGAGGTGCGGGCGACGATCAAGAGCGGCAAGCGCGACGCCACCGTGGCACTGACGCCGGTGATGAACATGGCCTTCTGGCGAATGAAGCTGGCGGACGGCACCCGCGGCGTCGATCACCCGGGCGTGAACGCCTTCCGCATTAAATTACACGGCGCGCCCACGGCCGAGGAGTCCGCGGTCACGCAGGGGACCATGCGGGTGGCGATCACGCCGGTGGGCCTGGACGCCAAGGTGGTGAGCGGCGAGGTGGTGGGCGGCAACGGCCAGCTGGTGCGCGGAAATCGCAGCCCCGGTGAGTTCGACACCTGGTTTCTCGAGCTGCAGATCAACGGAATGGCCAAGGTCCGCTGGACCTACGTGCCCAAGGGCTCCGCGCTGCTCGCCCGCTGACGAGAGCGTCAACCCGATAAGGGGTCGTCGCCTGGTAAGCCGTCACGGCGTCGTCGGGCAGCCGATCCTCTTCGTGTCGATCCCGACGTCGTCCATCCACATCTCGATCGGGATCGGCGACGGTTGGGCGTTGTACCAGCCGAGGGACAGCTTCTGGAAGGGCGGCGCGCGCCACATGTTCACGCCAGCTTGTATACAGCCGTCGCCCTTTTGCGGCACCGCCAGATCGGCGATCTCTTCACCGTCCAGCCAGTAGTGCATCTCGTCGTGGGCGCCGTCGTACAGCCATTCGATGCAGGTCCACTTCCCGGTCGGCAGCCGGCGTTCCGATTTTTTCCAGCAGTCGGCGGCGCGCGTCCAGTAGTTCGCCATCAGGTTGCCGGAGACCTGTCCACCGCCGTAGTTATACTGGCCGTCGTTCATCGTGCCGGGGAAGAAGCCCTGGGCGCGGATGTTGTCCCAGTGCACGTTGGGAGTTGGCGTGGCCACCACCCACGTCATCATGCGCCCATAGAAGGTGTTGTCGGGCAGCGTGGGGAGCATGCGCGTGATGAAGGCGCGATTGTGATCCATGCGCGGCATCACCGTTATGTGCAGCGATTTGGTTCCGCTGAACACGTGCGCGGTGTCGATCCGCACGGTGCCGGCTCCGGCGGGACCGATGTCGACGGTCCACATCGCGGGCGCCGCCCCGACGGCGTTGCCTTCAAAGTCGTCGCACGCGATCGCGCCAGTGCACGATCCGGTCGTCGTCATCGCGTCGGTTGAATCGCGGGGGGCGTCGCCCACCTCGCCGGTGGTTCCGCCGCCTCCCGCGCCGGCGTCATCGCCACCGGCCGGATCGGTCGCGTCCAGCGGCGGGACCGATGCGCCGCCGCTTCCGCCTGCGTTCGACATCCCGGCGTCGGTGGTCGCGTTCGCTCCGCCAGCACCTCCACTTCCATTCGTCGGTGCCGCTGGAATCGATACGCTGCACGCGGCCAGCGCAACGAGCGCCCAAAGGAATCTCATATAGAGAAGTACCGCAGCGACACCAAGACGGCTCGCTGCATATCGATCTTTTCTGCCTGCCGCCCGTTCGCGCCCACGTCTATGTCCACATCGGGGCGAAACAGTTCAAACTTTTTTCGAGTCCCGTTCAGGCGCCCGCACAACCTTGTAAACACGCGCAAATAGGCGCGAATCCTTGGGTCCGATTGACGGAGGTATAGCCCCGTGACGCAGTTTTCTTCACGGCTCTTGATTGGCGCGGCGCTGGCCGCCATCTCGGTGTCGGCCGCCGGCTGCACCGGCTCCGTCCAGGAGCCGGGCATGACGCCGCCCGGCAGTGGCGGCAACTCCGGTAATCCCGGCATGCCGGGGATGGGGCCCGGCCCGACCGGCCCGACCGGCATGCCGCCCGTCGGCGATCAACCGGTCGCGCACATGCACCGTCTGACGTCGTCACAGTTCGCCAACAGCGTGCGTGAACTGTTCGGCGCGGGCGTGCCGATCGGCGCGGTGGATCCCGATCAGCCGACCGAGGGGTTCGTGTCGATCGGCTCATCGGCGATTGTTTCCTCGGCGTCGGGCACCGGCCTCTACGAGGCGGCGGCCGAGACTGCCACGGCGTGGCTGCTCGCCGATCCGGCGCGCGCGTCGGTGGCGCTGGCGTGCGTACCCAAGGCGGCGACCGACACCATGTGCGCGTCGCAGGCGATCGCGGCACTGGGACGGCGCGCGTACCGCCGCCCGCTGTCCAGCGACGAGACCAATCGTCTGGTCGTGCTCGCGACAGCGGTGGCCACGCAGCAGGGCGGGACCATGACGCTGGGAATGCAGGCAGCCCTCAGCGCGATTCTGCAGTCGCCGAACTTCCTCTACCGGGTCGAGCTCGGCGCTCCCAGCGCGGCGGACGGCGGCCGGCTGAAGTATGACGGCTACGAGATGGCGTCGCGCCTCGCGTCGACGCTGTGGAACACGGTGCCGGACAACGCGCTCCTGGACGCCGCCGGTAAGAACGGCGGCCTGGCGACCGCCGACAGCGTCGTCGCCCAGGCCAAGCGCATGCTGGCCGACCCGCGCGCGCACCAGGGCCTGGCGGCGTTCGTCGACGATCTGTACGCGCTGCACAACCTGCAGGACGCGCAGCCCGACCCAGCGGTGTTCCCGGGCTTCACACCGACGCTTCGGGTGGCGATGCAGACCGAGCTGGAGATGCGTATCGACGACTTGGTGTTCGGCACGCGCGGCGATTTCCTGTCGCTGTTCGACGGCAAGACCACGTTCGTCAACAACGAGCTGGCGATGCACTATGGCTTGCCGACCGCCGCCACCGACGGATTTCGGAAGGTGGACCTTCCCGCCGACTCTCCCCGCGCCGGTATCCTGGGCAGCGGGGCGATTCTGGCCGGGCTGGCGATGCCGCAGCGGACGGCGCCCACCCGGCGCGGCAAGTTCGTCCGCGAGGTCGTGCTGTGCCAGAGCATCCCGCCGCCGCCCAGCAACGTGGTGCCCGTCCTGCCGCCGCCGACGGATCCCTCCGAGACCATGCGCCAGCGCCTGAGCCAGCACCGGGTCAATCCCAGCTGCTCGACCTGTCATTCACTGGTCGATCCGTTGGGCTTTGGCCTGGAGAACTTCGACGGCGTCGGCAAGTACCGCAGCCTGGAGAACGGCAAGGCGGTCGACGCCAGCGGCGAGCTGGACGGCGCCAAGTTCGACGGCCTGGCCCAGATGGGCGCGGTGCTGCGGCGCGCGGCTATCACCGGTCCATGCTTCGTCAGCAAGCTGTACATGAACGCGCAGAGCCGCGTCGCCGGCGCTCGCGACGCCGCCATCCTGGACAAGCTGGCGGCCGACTTCGCCGCCAGCGGCAACAAGGCTGAGCAGCTGATCACGAACCTGGTGTCGAGCGATCCCTTCCGGTTCGTCGAACCGACCAAGCCGTAAGCGTAAGCAAGCCGTCAAGAAGGAGTAGCAGCCATGGCACGTTCACGTCGTTCGGTTATTTCTCGTCGGACAGTGCTTCGGGGTCTCGTCGGAGGCGGCATCGCCGTCGCCGTGCCGCTGCCCCGCCTGTGCGGCATGCTGAACGACAACGGCACCGCGTACGCGGCCGGTGGGCCGCTGCCGGTGCGGTTCGGCAACTGGTTCTTCGGCAACGGCATCATCCCGTCGCGCTGGGTGCCAGCGCGCACCGGCGTCGGTAGCGCCTGGGAGCTCAGCGAACAGCTCGCCCCCTTGCAGCCGGTGAAGGAGTACATCTCTGTGGTCACGGGGTTGGTGATCAAGGGACCGGACATCTCGCCGCACCAGGCGATGCCGGTGCAGGCCCTGACCGGCGCGCAGACCGCCGGCGGCGGCGTCGTGCAGCTGCCGACGATCGATCAAGCGGTCGGCGCCATCACCAACCAGACCACGCTTTACCCGAAGGGCCTTCACGTCGGCCTGACCAGGGTGAACGGCGGCATCGCCATGGGGCTGAACGTCTCGTTTTCGGGGGCCAGCGCCCCGAACCCGCCGGAGCAGAGCCCGGCCCGCCTGTTTCAGTCGTTGCTGAAGTACGCCAGCACGGGCCCGGCCATGGGCATGCCCAAGCCGGCCGACCCGTCGCTGCTGCGTCGGCGCATGGTCCTGGACGCGGTCGCCGAGGAATCGAAGGCGCTGCGTGCGCGCCTGGGCGTCGAAGATCAGCGCCGCCTGGATCAGCACCTGTCCGGCCTGCACCAGCTGCAAGGCCAGCTGGTGGCCGCCGGGACACCCCGCATGACCGGCACCCTCGTCGACCCCGACAAGGCGTACCCCACCCGGGGCGCCGACGGCGACATCACGCGCAAGCGCGGGCAGGCGTTCTCGGACCTGCTGGTCTTCGCGCTCAGCGGCGATCTGACGCACGTGTTCTCGTATGCGTTCACCGGGCCGGCCTGCCACGGAAACTACGCCGACTGCGGTCTGGCAGCGTCGACGTTCCACGAGGACTACGGCCACCGCACCAGCTCGCGCGGCGTGCAGGCGGCGACCGAGGGCTTCAACACCGGCGTCAAGTTCACCATGTCGTGTCTGGCCGACACGCTGACGCGCATGAAGAACACGCCGGATGGCGCGGGCAACCTGCTGGACAACAGCGTCCTCTACACGACCTCTTGCTGTGCGGAGTCGCAGACCCACGGCGGCACGGACTTCCCGGTGCTGGTGTCGGGCAAGGCCGGCGGCAAGCTGAAGGGCGACACCCACATCCGTCTGGTCGGCGAAAGCGTCAGCAAGGTCCCCTTCACGCTGCTCACCGCGATGGGCAGCAAAGCGACGTCGTTCGGCCTCGGCGATCCGATGGTGACGAGCGGCGTCCCGGAACTGCTGGCTTAGAGCATGCGGCGACAACTTCTTGCGCGCGGGCTTTGGGCCCTGACTCTTTCGCTGGTGGGTGCCTGTGGCGGCGGGGCCGGCTCCACGGGCGGTGATCCCGGGGGAAGCCGCGGCAGCGGCAACAGCAGCGGTGGCGGTAACAGCAGCGGCGGCGGCAACAGCAGCAGCGGCACCGGCAAGTGCATGTGGGTTGGCGCCGGCTGGGTCTGCCCCGGCGGCGGCGGCGCGCCCGGCGCGATCGATCCCGGCGGCAGCGGCGGCAAACCCGCCGGCCAGCCCGACGCGGGCGCCGGCGGCGGCACCGGCAGCGGCGGCGGTCCCGGCAGCGGCGGCGGCAGCGGCGGCAACATCGGATCGCAGGGTGGCGACGGTCCCAGCGTTACCTTCACCGAGTTCAGCATCAGCACGCCCAGCCAGCCGGGCGCGATCGTCGCCGGCAAGGACGGCAACCTGTGGTTCAACCACCAGAGCACCAAGCCCAGCGCCATCTCCAAGATGACACCCGCGGGCGCCTTCTCGCTGTACAACACGTCGACCACCAACATCGGTCCGGTCGGGATCGCCGCCGGCCCCGACGGCAACGTCTGGTACACGAAGCAGCAGGGCGTCGGCTATGCAACGCCCGGCGGTCAGGTCACCGAGCGTGGCGTTCCTGGCGGGCGGGACTCGGGGGGGATCACCGCCGGTCCCGACGGCAACCTCTGGTTCACCGAGCCGAACGGCAACCGCGTGGCGAAGGTGACGCCGGGCGGGATGTTCACCGAACTGGCGGTCCCCACCACCGGCAGCGGACCGTTCGGGATCACCACCGGCCCTGACGGCAACCTCTGGTTCACCGAGCAGAGCAGCATCGGCAACAAGATCGGTCGGGTCACGCCGGCCGGCATGTTCACCGAGTGGCCGATCCCGACGCCGGCCAGCAGCCCGTACGGGATCGTCAAGGGCCCCGACGGCAACGTCTGGTTCACCGAGCAGGACGGCCACAAGATCGGGCGCATCACGCCCACCGGGACGATCACAGAGTTCCCCGTCCCGTCGGGCGGCAGCCCAGGCCCCATCACCGTCGGCCCCGACGGAAATTTGTGGTTCGCCGAGACCGGGACCGCCAACGCCATCGGCCGCATCACCCCGGCTGGCGTCATCGCCGAGTATCAGATCCCGACGCCGAACGCCGAGGCGCAAGGCATCTGCCTGGGCCCCGACGGAAACATCTACTTCACCGAACTGTCGACCAACAAGGTCGGCCGCGTCAGCAACCTGACTGGCGGCGGCAACGTGAAGCCCGGGCTGTCGATGGCGCCACCGCCGGGCATGGCGTGCACCAACGACACCGACTGCATCGGCGGCGGCAAGGCGTGTGGCGGCGACGTGTGCAGCGCCAAGACGCACACCTGCGTTGGCTCGGGGACAATGGACCCGGGGACCTGCGCGACCGCGACCAATTGCTGGTGCATGAGCGAAGGCGCCACCTGCGACGCCACCACGCACCACTGTTCGTTCACGATGTACGGCGGCCCGTCGCCCTTGCCCGACGCGGGGATGTAGCGTGCGGCGCGCGGTCATTGTTGTTTCTGGTTGCCTGACAATCATCGCCGGCTGCACCAACAGCCAGAGTGGACCGACCGGGGGAGCCGGCGGCGGTGGCGGCAGCGGCACCGGCGGCGCGGCGACCACGGGCACCGGCGGCGTGGCGACCACGGGCACCGGCGGCGCTGACACCAGCGGCACCGGCGGCAGCAGTAGCGGTGGCGCCAGCGGCAGCGGCGGCGCGGGCCTGCCCACCGACGGCGCTACCGATGCGGGCGGCACCACCCTTCCCGACGCCGCGATGCCCGGCGGGTGCGCCGGTCTTTTCTGCGAAGACTTCGAGAGCGGCCAGATCGATCCCGGGAAGTGGGCCACGCCAACCGCCAACGGCGGCACGTTCATGCTGCAACAGAAGATCGTCGCCCACGGCAAATACGCCGTGCAGTTCCATGGCAATCCCAATCTGGCGCAGCCCGATTACGCCTATCTCATCTGGAAGAACGCGCCGGCGGCGATGGCCAAGCACAACTTTGGCCGCGCGTATTTCTACATCACGCCCAAGCCGCACGACATCGACATGGGCATGATCTACGGCGGCACGGCAGGCTTTCCCAAGCCCACTTACCTGTCGATCGCCAACCACAGCACCGGCTGGCAGCTCGGGTTCATCAAGCTTTCCGGGTCACCGGGAGGCGAGGTGCAGGCCTACCCGCGCCCCGACATCCCCGTCGCCGTCTGGACCTGCCTGGAGTGGGAGTTCAACGATCAGCCAACGTCGATCAACGTCTGGGTCGACGGGCAGGTGGTCGGTTCGTTGACCAATCAGAAGATAGACTATCCCGGCGGCCACGTGCCGGGCTCGCCGCTGTACAACGGCATGAACAGCGATCTCATCGGCGCGTTCACTGACTTTGGCATCGGTTATTACGACTGGCACCCGCAAGGGCGACCGGCCTTCGACCTCTATTACGACGACATCGTTCTCGGCACCACGCGACCCGGTTGCTTGCAGTAACGAGACCCGGCTCAACCGCGATAGAGGTCGTCGATGGCGCTCTGATATTTTTCGATGACGACCTTGCGCTTGACCTTGAGGCTGGGCGTCAGCTCGCCGGCGGCCTCGGAAAAATCCTGTGGCAGGACGGCGAAGCGTTTGATGGTTTCATACGGGGCCAGGTTGGCGTTGAGGCCGTCGATGTCCTTCTGTAGAGCGGCGCGCAAGTCGGGCGACTGTGAAACCTTGCCCGGGTTTCCGTTGCCAAACCGTTTGACCGCCTCCTCCGACAAGGTCACCAGCGCCACGCAGTACGGTCGCCGGTCACCGTAGACCAGCGCCTGACTGACCAGCGCTGATCGGGTCTTGATCGCGTTCTCCAGCGGCTGCGGCGCGATGTTCTTGCCGCCGGAGGTGACGATCAGGTCCTTCTTGCGATCGGTGATCCGGAGGAATCCATCTTCAAGCACGCCGATGTCACCGGAGTGAAACCACGCGTCGCCGTCGAGCGCCTCGGCGGTGGCCGCCGGGTTGTTGTAGTACTGCCGGAACACCGACGGTCCGCGCAGCAGGATCTCGCCGTCGGCGGCGATCTTCACCTCGACGATGTCCAGCGTCGGTCCCACGGTGCCGAAGCGAAAACGATCCAGCCGGTTCAGGAACACCGCGGCCACCGTCTCGGTCAACCCGTAGCCCTCGAGGATGGTGATGCCGGTGGCGTGAAAAAACTCGCCGATCTCGGCCGCCAGCGGCGCGCCGCCCGAAAGCAGGAAGCGCGCGCGATCCAATCCCAGCTTCGCGCGCAGCTTGCTGAAGACCAGCCTGTCAGCCAGCGCGCGCCGCAGCGCCAGCCACGGCCCGACCACCTTGCCCGTGCGTTGCTTCTGCGACGCCTCCTTGCCGATCCGCATCGCCCACGCGACCAGCTTCACCTTGGTCGGCGATCCCTGCGTCATGCCCGCCTGTACGCCGGCGTAGAACTTTTCGAAGATGCGCGGCACTCCGGCCATGAACGTGGGACGGATCTCGACCAGGTTGTCCTTGATCTTCAGTATCCCCTCCGAGAACGCCGTGATGCAGCCGATCTCGATCGGGGCCCACTCCAGCTCGCGCCCGAGCACGTGCGCCAGCGGCAAGAACAGATACTGCTCGTCGGATTCCCTCATGGTCATCGCGCGCACAGCGCTGGCGACGGCGGCGGTCAGGTTCTCGTGCGTCAGCACCACGCCCTTCGGGTTCCCCGTGGTCCCCGACGTGTAGATGATCGTGAACATCGAATCGGGGCCGACCGCGCCGGCGTGGCTCTCGAGCTGCCCGGGGTGGGCACCGGCCCAGGCACGCCCCGCCGCCCGCAGCCCCTCCAGCGACTGGACAAAGTCGGCGGCCCCCTGCGTCGCCTCGGCCACGGTGACGACCGTCCGCCCCCTGGCGTCCGCCTTCTCCAGCGTCCCGTCGCCCGCGATGTGCACCAGCGACATCACCGTGAACAGGCGGTGGCGCAGCGGGACCAGCTTGTCCAGCTGGACGGCGTCCTCGACGACGACCACCTTCGCGCCGGCGTCACGGACGATGAACTCGCATTGCTCGGCCGTGTTGGAGGCATAGATCGGCACGGTCACGGCGCCGGCCAGCAGGATGCCGACGTCGCAGAGCAGCCATTCCAGGCGGGTCTGCGACAGCAAGCAGATTCGGTCACCGGGGACCACCCCCTGCGCCACCAGGCCGGCGGCGATCTCGCGCGCGGCGGCGTCGGCCTCGCCCCAGGTTATCGTCGCCCACTTCCCGTCCTTCTTGTAGCGGAAGGCGACCTTTGCACCGCTGCGCTGGACCCGTCGCTGCCACATTTCGACGGCTGTTTTGGGCTCGTCTTTTCGGAGGTCGGAAATCACGGCGGGGGCGGTCATGGGGTGGATAGTATAAAATTCCCGGCAATGGCAGCGAAGTCTTTGCCCCGATCGCGCCTGGCCGGACGCGCGCTGACCATCGGGCTACTGGTGAGCAAGCACTGGTTTCGCTGGTGGGCAGGATGGCTGGTTTTGCTGGTCCGCCGGTCCGGAAAGGCTCGTCGCCAGGCCTGGTTTGGCCACGTGGTGCTGGACCTGTTCCGCGACCTCGGGGCGACCTTCATCAAGGTCGGGCAGATCATGAGCACCCGGCCGGACCTCATCCCCGAACACGTCTCGCGCGCGCTGGAGCAGCTACAGGACGACGTCGGTCCGTTCCCGTTCGCCGACGTCGTGCGCACGCTGGAGACCGACCTGGGGCATCCGATGGCCGAGCTGTTCGCCGAGTTCGCGCCGGTGCCGCTGGCGTCGGCGTCGGTTTCGCAAGTGCACAAGGCCCGCCTTTCCGACGGGCGCATCATCGCGGTCAAGGTGCGACGCCCCAACGTGGTGGAGCTGTGTACCTTCGACCTGGCCGTGATGCGTCTGGGCGCCCAGGTATTGAACCGCATCCCGTCGATCGCGACACTGGCGCCGGTCGACACCGTCGAGGAATTCGGGCACGCGGTCTTCGCGCAGCTGGATTTTCGCATCGAGGCGCGAAACAACCGGCGTTTCACCGCCAATTTCCGCGGCAACGACGACGTGGTGTTTCCCGAGATCATCGACGCGCTGTCGACCGAGCGGATCCTGGCCATGAGCTACATCGAGGGGACGAAGATCCTGGCCACGCGGGCGACGCGGTCTGACCCAAAGCGGATCGCGCGGCTGGGGCTGCAGACCCTCATGAAGATGATCTTCGAGGACGGGTTCGTTCACGCCGATCTGCACCCGGGCAACATCCTCATCACGCCCGACAACCGGCTGGCGCTGCTGGACCTGGGCCTGGTGGGCGAGCTGGACGACCCTCACCGGCGCGGCTTCGCCCGTTTCTTTGTCGCCTGGGCGCAGCGCGACGGCGACACCATGGCGCGGCTCATGTACGAAATGTCCGATACCGCCCGGGCCGCGCGCGCCGCCGCGGCTTCCGGTGCGCCGGGGGATAGCCAGCCCACAAATCCCGAAGCATTTGAACGCTATCGGGCCGCGGTCATCGAGTTCGTGGGCCGTTACTGGGGGCAGCGACTGGGCGAGGTTCAGGTCGGCAAGGTGCTGCTCGACATGCTGGGAATTCTTCGCCGCCACCGGGTTCGCGTGAACCCGACCTTCACGATCGTGAACATTGCCATCGCCGTCACCGAGGGGATCGGCAAGCAGCTGGACCCCGATCTGGACCTGATGGCCGAGGCGCTGCCCTACTTCATGGCCCACCCGATTGACGGCTCCGGCGCCCTCTGACATCCGATTCGCGATGAGGGTGCTTGCTCAGCTAGTGATAGATCCGTAATATGCGGACCTTAGCCTAGTCCTATGACACGGTCGTCGTGGTGACTATGGAGAAAGCGGCTATCCCGGGGCGATACAAACTCCTCCAAGAGGTGGGCCAGGGAGGCATGGCCATCGTGTATCGAGCGCAGGACCACACCTTGAACCGGGAAGTCGCGATCAAGATCCTGCATCACCACCTGTCGGCCGAACCGGAATCCAAGGCGCGCCTGCAACGCGAGGCGCAGGCGGTGGCGCAGCTTCACCACGAGAACATCCTGGAGATCTTCGATTACTCGGGGATGGATTCGGAGAGCTCGTACATCGTCACCGAGTTCATCGACGGCCAGACCCTGAAACAGTGGGCCGCCACCCACCCGCCCGAGCACCCGGAGGTAGCGGCGCTGATCGCGGCCGAGATCGGCGGCGCGCTGGCGCACGCGCATTCTCTGGGGATCATCCACCGGGACATCAAACCCGAGAACGTGATGATCCGGAAAGACGGCCTGCTCAAGCTGATGGACTTCGGGATCGCGCAGGTCGTCGACTGGCAGCGCATGACGGTCACCGGCCAGCTTCTCGGTTCGCCGGCCTACATGGCGCCGGAGCTGATCGAGGGGCGTCCCCTGGATTTCCGCACCGACGTCTTCTCGGTCGGGATCATGCTGTACCAGCTGGCCACCGGCAGCCTGCCCTTCTTCGGGAAAAATCCGCACGAGGTGCTGCGCCGGATCAGCGACGCCAAGTATCCCGATCCGCGCACGCTCAACCCGAAGGTTGGAGACGGCCTGGCCAGAATCATCGCGCGATCCCTGGCCCGCAACCCCGACGATAGATATCCCGAGATCGGCCAGCTTGTCGCCGACTTGACCGAATACCTCGTCGACGGGGGCCTCGGTGAGGTCCGGGTCGAGCTGCGCGGGTATTTCCACGATCCCGAGGGCTACAACCAGGCTCTGCCCACCCGCCTGGCGACCGGCCTGGTCGTGACCGCGGACCGCCACCTGCGCGAGGGGCGATCGGCGCGGGCGATGGAGCTGTGGAATCGCGTGCTGGCCTTTGATCCCGAACACCGCGGCGTGCTGACGGCCTTGCATCGACTGGAAGGGCGCACGCGGCTCAAGAATGTCGCGCTCGCCGCCGCCAGCCTGGCGGTGCTTGCGGCGGCCGCCGTTGGCATCACCCGGCTTTACCCGACGCCCGCGGCAAAACCACCGCTGGCGAGCGGGACGTCCGGGCCTTCGTACACGCCCGTGCCGCCAATGACACCCGCGCCTGCCTTACCTGCCGGCGCCGCCGCGGCCGACAAACCGACGGCCGCGCGCCCGGCGCGCGCGGCCGGACGCGGCGGCGTTTCCGACCGCGGCACGGAGGCATCGGCGCGCGCAGCCGCGAACGCGCCGACCCGAACCTTCACGCTGGGGCCGACGCCGCAGAACGTGGACGTGTACTTGAATGGCGAGAAACAGTTCGCCTACGACACCGACCACAAGAGCATCACCGTGCCGTGGACCACCAACCATGTCATCGAATTCCGCAGCCCCTCGGGCTGCTGCTTCGTCGAGAGGGCCGAGATCGGTCCCGATCGCCCGCTGCCGCCCGACAACATCATCGCCCGCCGCCTCAAATGGAAACCGGCCCACCTGCTGGTCACCACCGACCCCGAGCTACCGGAGGCGCGGATCATGGTCAAGGACCACAGCCGCGGCGGGGCCGGCACGTCGGCCAAGCCGGGGCAGGACATCGACGTCCCGTTCTTCGCCACCGACGATCCCAGCAAGGAGGTTGAGGTCGGTGTCGACACCGGTGAGACCTTCACCTCGGAGAAGGTGACGGTGCGGGCCGGGCAACGGCTGTCCCATGTGGTCAAGGTCAAGGCCAGCAACTAGTGCCAGCCGTGCCACCGCTATTGCCGGTCTTGCTGGGGTTGTCGGTCTCGCTGGCCGGGGCCAGGCTGGCGGCGGCGGCGCCCGCCGGCCCGTCGGTCGAGTTCGAACGCGGGCGGACGGCGTTCTCGCGGGCGGAGTACCAGCGGTCGATCGATATCCTGCGCAAGCTGCTCTACCCCGAGGTGCGCCTTGACAGCGAGGGCGAGGTGGTTCAGGCGCACCGCATGCTGGGCGTCGCCAACCTGTTCGAGGGTCGCCCGACGGAGGCGAAACGAGAGTTCCGAAAGCTGCTGGAGCTGCGCCCGGACTACCGGTTCGATCCCCTGCTGGATCCGCCGCGCGTGGTCGACTTTTTCAACGCCGTCCTCAAGGAGGAGGAGGACGAGATCGCGGCGCTGGAGGCCAATCGCAAGAAGCGCGAGGCCGCGCTGGCGGCGCGCCGCGCGCGCGAGGCCGACCGGCTGCGCGCCGAGCGCGCCACGATCATTCGTTATCAGCACAATTCCTACCTGATTAACTTCATTCCGTTCGGCGCCGGGCAGTTTCAGAACGGCCAGCGGCGCAAGGGGTGGACGTACGCCGGGATCGAGGGTGGCCTGGCGGCGATCTCGCTGGCCGCGTTCTCGACCAACTTCGCCATGTTCGGGCTCGCGCCGCGGCGGCGCTGCCAGATGGTTCAGCCGATCGACGCGGGTGGACTGTCGCGCCCGTGCCCGGACGACAAGATCGACCGCTCGGACGAGACGCTGTCGACCAACCTCTTGCGCGTCCAGCTGGTCAGCGGCGGTCTGTTCTTCGCCGTGGCGGTGTGGGGCGTCATCGACGCCATCCGCAACTACCATCCGCTGACGCAGCTTGGAACCGAAACCGCGCCGCCTTCCGACGCGACCGCCCCGCCGGAGCCGGTCCCCACCACCTTTCACTTGAGGCCCACCCTGCCCGGCTTGCAAACTGGATTTCAGACGGTGCCATTCGGCCTCGGGCTCGAGTGGACCTTCTGATTGGAGAGGATCGAACGAGATGGCGACGTTACGGATGCAGATGCCCGGGAAGGGCGTGAAGGTCTATCACATTTACAAGAAAATAACGTCGCTCGGGCGTAGTGACGAATCCGACATCGTCCTGCCGGATCCGCTGCTGGCGGAGAGCCACGCCCACATTCACTTTGACGGCCGTGACTTCAACATCGCGACCACCGATCGCGACGCCGAGCTGCACGTCAACGGGCGCAAGCGGAACAAGCACCGCCTCACCCACGAAGATCGGATCCGGCTCGGGATGATCGAGCTCGAGTTCTCGCTGTACGACGAACCGGTCACCGACGAGTCGGCGGCGCGCACGATGGCGGAGCTCAACTC
>DASRQT010000503.1:0-2232 GCA_035696485.1 Polyangia bacterium
CGCGTCTTCGTCATCAAGCGGATCCTCCCGCATCTTTCCGACGAACCGACCTTCATCAAGATGTTCGTCGAAGAGGCCAAGATGTCCGCGCGCCTCAACCACCCGAACATCGTCCAGATCTTCGAGCTGGGCGCGGTCGAGGGCGAGTACTTCATCTCCATGGAGTACATCCGCGGGCGCGATCTGGCCGAGACCATGCGCGCCATCTGGAAGACCATGGGACCGCCACGCCCCGAGGTGGTCGCCTATATCGGTCGCGAAGCCTGCCGCGCGCTCAGCTACGCCCATCACCTCAACGACGACAACGGCCGGCCGCTGCGCATGATCCACCGCGACGTCTCGCCGTCAAACATCATGATGTCGTATGAAGGTTCGGTGAAGCTGCTGGACTTTGGCATCGCCAAGGCCCTGGGCGAGGCGCCCGAGACCACCAAGAGCGGCACCATGAAGGGCAAATACGCCTACATGGCGCCCGAACAGACCGAGGGCGAAGACGTCGATTCGCGCATCGACATCTTCTCGTGCGGCATCGTGCTGCACGAGGTCTTGACCGGCCGACGCCTGTTCAAGGGAACCAACGACGTCCAGACCATCGAACGCGTTCGCCGCTGCGAGGTCCCGCCGCCGTCGCAGCAAAATCCGATGTGCCCGCCGGAGCTGGACGCCATCTTGCTGAAGGCGCTGGCGCGCAACCGCGAGGATCGCTTTGCCGACGCGGCCGAGATGGCCGACGCGCTGGACGACGTCGTGCACGGCGCGCGCTTTCAACCGACCCACCTGGCGCAGCTTCTGTACGAGCTCTTCCCCATCGAGGGCAGCGCCGCACCCGCCGCCCGCCCCATCACCAACACGAGCTCGCACGTCACCGGTTCGGCATCGTCGATGCGCTCTCCGACGGTCCCGCCCATCACGCGCAGCGGCCCCAGACAGGGCTTGCACGTCGCGCCGCCGGCCGACGACCTGTCGCTCAAACCGAAGGGGCGCTGGAAGGTCCCCGCCGCCGCGGTGCTGGTGCTGGGGATCGGCGGGGCCATCATGTGGCGCGGGACGGTCATGAACGGGTCCGAGCCCGCCGCCGCCGTTGCACCGGTCGGCGATCCGGCGCGCCGGTTTCACGTGTTCGTGAAATCAGAGCCCGCGGGGGCCGACATTTTCATCGCCGGCAGCACCCGTCCGGTGGCCGCGACGCCGGTGGCGCTGCCGATCGATCTCAACGGTGTCAGCTCGGTCAAGATCATCCTCAGAAAGACCGGCTACGAGGACTTCGAGCAGCTGATCGCCTCCGAGGATCCGGTGTCGGTGAATTTGATCCCGATGGGAAACCCGCCGCCCCTGCTGCCCGACCCCGCGGTGCCCGACAAACGCAAACCGCGTCAGAAAAAAGCCGCGCCATAGTCGCCCCACCTTGACAGCGACCGGCCGGTTTGGTGGTGTCGGCCCTCATGTTTCGCGGACGCACGATCGCGGTGGTGGTTCCCGCGTTCAACGAGGTCGACAAGCTGGTCGGAGCTATTCGCTCCATCCCCGGTTTCATCGACCACGTCATCGTGGTCGACGACGCGAGCACCGACGGGACCACGGCGCTGGCGCGCCGGCTGGAACGTCGGGCGCAAAGTGGCAGCGGCCGGCGCGGCCTGGAAATTGTCGTCCATGACAGCAACCGCGGCGTGGGGGCCGCGATCGCTTCAGGCTACGCGCGCGCGCTGCAGCTTGGGGCCGACGTCACGGCGGTCATGGCCGGCGACGGCCAGATGGACCCCGCCGATCTGCCGCGCCTGCTGGCCCCGGTGGTGACCGGCGCGGCCGACTACGCCAAGGGAAACCGGTTCGCGTGGCCGGGCTGCTGGCGCGCGATGCCGGTTCACCGCGCGCTGGGCAGCGTTGTGCTGTCGCTGCTGACCCGGCTCTCGTCGGGCTACTGGCACGTCTTCGATTCCCAGTGCGGGTACACGGCCGCCTCGCGGCGCGCGCTGCTCGCGATTGATCCCAGGCAGATGTTCGCGCGTTATGGCTACCCCAACGATCTGCTGGCGCGGCTCAAGATCGCGGGCGCGCGCGTCGCCGACGTCGCGGTGCGGCCGGTGTACGGCCCGGCGTGGCGGTCAGGCATCCGGCCGCTGCGGGTGATCGTCCCCATCAGCCTGGTGCTGTTGCGATCATGGGTCGCGCGCATGTCCCGGGCCTGGCGACCGGCCCGACCGGTGTTGCACCCGACACCACTCGAGGAGTCCC
>DASRQT010000504.1:0-12596 GCA_035696485.1 Polyangia bacterium
GATGGCCAGGATGGTGACCAGCGGGGTGACGCCAACGGTCTTGTCCATCACACGCGGCAGGAGCAGATAGTTCTCGATCAACTGCAAGGCGATCGCGGCCAGCACCACCCACGCCACCAGCGCCGAACTGACCGAGAGCGCAACCACGCCGGCCACCACGGTTCCGATGATCGGCCCCAGCACCGGTACCGCCTCGCCGAACGCGTAGATGACGCCCAGGACCAGCGCGTGTGGCAACCCGATCAGCGAATACATCGCGAACGCCAGCACGCCGATGACCAGGCACACCACCGTCTGACCGCGTACGTAGGCGCCAACCTTCTGTTCGGCCTCCTGGATGAAGGCACGGATCTCGCGGCGACGCTCCAGCGGCGCAAAGAACGACAGCTCGCGCACGCGCCGGTCGCCCTCCAGCGTCCAGTAAAAGCCCAGCAGCAGCACCGCCACGATCGTGAACAGGTTCCGCCCCACGACCTCGCCGTAGCCCAGCAGCTGGCTGGCGCCCAGGGGCGCCGGGGACACGGCGGCCTTTCCGGCGAAACCCGCCGGCAGATATTCCGCCAGCCGGCGAACGGTGCGGCTACCCGACGTCAACATGTCGACGCGGAGGGCGTCCCACTGGTGCGGACCGTTGGCCAGCAGAACGCCGACCTGATCGAGGAGGATCGGCAACACCAGCAGCACGAGGCCGGTGAACAGCGCCCCCAACCCCAGCGTGACCGCCAGCGCTCCGACCCAACGCCGCAGGCCTCGCGCGCGCAGCCACTCGACGGCTGGCTTGACCGCGATCCCCAGGGTCAGCCCGACGAACAAGCTGAACAGCGCTGCGGCGAACCGATAGATCAGGAAGAAACCGACCCCCACGGCCAGGATCGACAGGTTGGTGAGCACGAGGCTGCGAATGCTGGGGATTTGCCCAGGATGGCTCGGCGGGCTCGCTTGACTTGGCATGTCTGGTAATCAGGTTAATGACAGGCTCATGCGGCGCCATGGTCGCGCTGGGAAAAATGTAGCTTAGATACGTGGGGACCCGGCGAGCTTTGCTCGAAGGTGTCCCTTCGCGGGGGGAGAGACGATGATCTGGATGGTGGCGGTGGTTCTATTGTTGTTGTGGGCGCTGGGGGTGGTCAGCGCGGCCACCATGGGTGGTTTCATCCACGTGTTGCTGGTCACCGCCGTCGTGATGGTGCTGGTGCGTATCATCACCGGCCCTCGTGCCTTGACGGGGACGTAGTCGGCCTTAAGTTCTAATCGTGATGAGCTAAAGAACCGAGGGTGCGGGTCGTCTTTCTCGCGACATGAGGGTGATGCCGGGTTCGTGTAGGGGGGGTCGCAGAAACCCAGACACCTCAAGGTGCTCAGGGCCCTAGGACGGCACCGAAACCCTCGGTTCCATCACGTTTTGTCAGGGACGTCTTGCTCGCGCGCTATCTTGTCGTCGGCGGCGCCGACGGGAACTCGAGGCTGCGGACCAGCTCGGCGTATTCGTCCTTGAGCTTGGGGTAGGCCCGCGCCGGAGTGTTGAGCACCAGGAAATAGACCACGCCATTGTGCTCAAGCGTGGTCACCTCGCCCTGATGGATGGCACCGTCGCGTTTTTCGCGAAACTGCTCGCGCCTGCCGCCCGGCAGCAGCGGCGGCAGTGGTTTGAGCTTGGCGGTGGGGAACATCGACCGCGCTGCCTTCGCCACCGTCGTCGCCCGTTCGGCCGGCGTCCCGGGACGTTGCGCAAAGATGACGACCGAACCGCGTTGCGTGTCGCCGTCGTCGAGCAGGACCCGTTCCGTCGTCAGGGTGAGGATGATCCCGGTCTCGGGCGCCGAGGTTTTGGCGACGATCCGCCACGTCAGTGGCCAGCGGATCCGCAGATCGAACGGGACGCTCTCGACGCCGCCGCGCTCCGTGCCGCCCAGGAAGGTGAGACCGGGTTCGGGGGGAGGCGGCGGCGCCAGCTTGGGGTCGGCGCCGTTCGATGCCAGCAGCCGCTGCGCCCTGGGATCGGCCGGATCCAGCTCGAGGTAGCGCCGCAAGGCCGCGATCCCCGGCGCGATCTGTCCGCCCGCCAGCAGGCCGCGCCCGAGGACATAATAGGCGCGCGGTCCGACGTTGGGGACGCGCACTGCCGCCTGGGCGATCGTTGCCGCCTTGTCAGGGTCGCCCGCCAGCAGCAGGGTGGCCGCGCGCGACACCGCTACCTCCGGCTGGTTGGGCATCATACGCGAGAGATCCTCCAGCACCGCCGCGGCCAGCGGCGCGGCGCCCGGCCAATCCAGCGCCGCGCCCAGGGCCAGCGCCCGTCCGGCCAGCTCGCGCCGCTCGACCGCGAAGGCGGGATCGGCGCTGAGTGACCAGGCTTCGTCGAGCAGGTCGTGCACTTTTTCGTCCACCACCGCGCGTCCACTCTTCGCGATAAGCGGCGGCCGTTCGGCGATGGTGCGCTCCAGGTGGTCCAGATCGCGGCGCAGCTCGCGCACGTGCCCCAGGGTGTTGTCCTTCTTCACGCGAATGCGAAAGGCCTGCACCTCGGGCCGCAGGATCTTGCCACCGCCGTCGCGTCCAACGAAATACACGGGGTTCATCGATCGGGTCGCGGTCCCGTCCCCGTCCGCCTCCAGGGTCATCCAGTCGGCGCCAACCTGGCCGACGACGATGGCCATCTTCCCGCAGGCACCGGCTCCCGTCGTCCGGACCAGGATGTCGCCCTGCTTCAGCTCCGTGGCATCAACCACGCTGTAAAGTCCCTTGGGATCCCTGGCCTCGGCCGCCAGCAGCTGCGCTGACCGCAGGGCACTGGGATACCGCCACCACGCCGGCG
The DNA here is from genome assembly GCA_035696485.1 of Polyangia bacterium. GTDB lineage: Bacteria > Myxococcota_A > Polyangia > Fen-1088 > Fen-1088 > DASRQT01. Next base: position 2,816 of record DASRQT010000504.1, read on the forward strand.
GAGCGTGGCTGCGATCCTCCTCGATGTCAGGGACGACTCCCCCGTATTGCTCCACCGTCTCCCACGCCACCAGCGCCGAGCGATCCCATCCGAGGTACGCGACGGGTGTCGGAACCGGATCGTCAGCGGCGCAGGTGCTGGTCACGCGCCGCGCGGCGGGCGTCTGGGCCAGCGCCAGCGCTGGTGTACCGAGAGGTGCGCGCAGCACGAAGAACATCAAGCTGATGGTCGCTGCGGCCGCGAGGGCCACGATCGCCCAACGCCGCCGCAAAACTACACGCCGATGAACAGACGGTGCCCGAAGTTGGGCTCGAGATCGGAGTTGAAGATCTTCTCGGCCGACGTCTTGATGTCGTAGCTGATCCGTTTGTACTCGAACAGCTTGGCCTCGGAGTCGTAGATCACGTAACTGGCGCGCGGGTCGTAGTCGCGCGGCTGGCCGACCGAACCGACACTGACGATGTATTTCCATCCCGGACGCAGCTCGAAGCTCTCGGAGACCACCTCGTGAACCGCGTCGGCCGACAGCGCGAACGCCTTGCACAGGTGCGAATGGCCGATCAAGGTGATCTGCGCCAGCGACTCCCAGATCTCCAGGCACTGCGCGGCCTGATCGCGGGCGAAGATGTAGTCGAACTCCTCGATATTGAGCGGGGAGCCATGGCAGAAATGAACCTCCCCTTCGCGCACCTCGTAGGGCAGGTTCTTTAGCCAGCGCATATTGTCCGGCTCCAGCGAGCGGGCGTGCAGGTCCAGCGCGTGGCGGGCGGCGTGGTAGTAGTAGGAGTAGTCCATACGCCCGGCCACGGCGGCGTCATGGTTGCCCAGGATCGTATGCGCCGCTTTTTCGCGAATCAGCGAGCAGCAATCGTTCGGGCTGGCGCCGTAGCCAACCGTGTCGCCCAGGCAGATCAGACGGTCGATCTTGTTGTCGTCCGTCTCCAAGGCGGTGATGACCGCCTGCAACGCCTCAATGTTGGCGTGTGTGTCGGAGAAGATCCCGAAGCGCATCGTAAGCCCTAGGTTACACTAGCACCTCCCCACTTCCCTGGCGTAAGGAATTGCCGCGTCGGGCTGGGTTAAGCGCGTGAGGGAGGGACGGCAAAGCCTGCCCGAGCTCTTGGTTCTGAATCTAATCGGTGGGGCGGGCGGCTGCCTCGCGCGGCTGGATGACGACGCGGCCGAGGACGGAGGTCAGCTCGACCAACGCGCCCGGGGACGCCCCTGCACCGCGCTTGCTGGAGTACACCGCCTGCAACCGTTCGCCGTCGCGCGAGACCGTCCGCAGCGGCAGCCCCGATTCAACTGGCATGCCGGAGCGCGCGCGCAGCGCGAACCGGGCCGAAGCGGCCGCCGGCACCAGGTGGATATCGCCGGCATAGCTGCGCAGATCGTAGTGCGCCGCGGGACGCAGCAGCCCGATGAAGACGATCTCGCCGGTGGTCGTCGTCAGCCGGACGACCGCGGAGCGAATGTCCTCGGCGCGGATGCGCCCATCGACGACGCGGGCGTCCAGCCGCCCGCCGCCCAGGCTGCGCAGGTCCATGTTGCCCTCGACGCCGTCGAGATCGACGTCCCCTTCCACGGAGGTGACAGTCTGGCCGCCCTGCAACTGGCGCGTGACCACACCACCGCGCACGTCCGAAATGCCGATGCGCCCGCCGGTGGTCTCGAGCCGGGCCCCGGCGCGCAGGCCGCTGGCCGATAGATCGCCGCCGAAGGTCTTGGCCGCGATCGCCAGCTCCGGCGGCACCTCCACCAGGAGGTCGATGCCGCTGCCAGACAGGGGCAGCGATCGCTGCTGGCCGAACAGCTCGACGCGCGTGTCGATCTGGACCTCGCCGCTCTGCCAGGCAGTGTAGTGAACGCGCAGGCGGCTCAAGGCCTCGGCGTTGGTCGCACGTTTCTCCGCGACGATGTGGATCTGCCCGGGGCGGTTCCAGGCCCGGACTTCGACACGCCCCAGCGGGTTGTCGATGCGGACCATCTCGGCATTTGCGGCCGGGACGATGATCTCGCGCTGATCCACGGTTGTCGCCGTCGGGCCGGTGGGCCCGGACGCGCCGTCGCGCGGGCTATCGGCGGCGCGCGCGCGCGGCGCCAGCAAGACGACCAGCGCGAACGATAGCGGCCAGAGCGCGCGCGTAAGCGGAACATCGACCGTCACGGTCCTCCTCCGCCCAAACCCGGCGCCCCGCGATGGACCGCCGCGGCCAGGAACTGAATCTTGTCCTGATAGGCCGCGAACAACATCTCGTTGCCGGTGCTGTCACCCGGACGGCGGCGCGCGAGCTCCCGCGAACGCGCGATCGCCTCGTCCAGACGCGCCAGGCGGCCGGCATAGACCGCGCGCGCGTCGGCGCTCCAAAGGGGCTCCTGCCGCGCCAGCAGCCCGCGCAGCTTTTCGATCGAACGTTCATAGGCGGCCGCCGCGCGCGCAAACTCCGCTTCCGCCTCTTCCAGCAAGGGATCGGCCGGCGTCTCGCGGGTGGCGACCAGAACAGCGTCGGCGAGGGGCGAGGCCGCGGGCAGCGCGACCAGGGGCGAGCCGCCCGCCAGCCACGACGCCCCCGTCCAGGCCAGCGCCAGCGCCAGCGCCCCCGCCAGCGTACCGAACGCGAACGGTCGCCAGCCCAGGAAGGCCCCGCCAGTCCCCTCCTGCCGCGCCAGGGCCCCTTCGATGGATGGCCACAACGTCGGCGGTGGCTCCGGGCGTTCGAAGCTGCGCGCGGCGCCGACGATGGCGCGCAACTCGGCGATGGCCCGGGCGCAGGACGCGCAGCCGGCCAGGTGCGCGCGCACCGCTGCCTCGGCGCCGGGGCGAAGATCGCCGTCGATGAACGCGGACAGTTGTTCCAGGACGTGGCGGTCAGAGGCGGTCATTTTTTTGCGTGGTGTTCCGTTTGATTACCCGTCTTGCAGAGCGGCGGCGGTGATCCCCGCGCCAGAAAGGATCAGGCGCAACTTGGCGCGCGCCTTGTGCAGCTGCGACTTGGAGGTGCCGACGTGACAACCCAGGATCTTCGCCACCTCCTCGTGCTCGAGCCCCTCGACGTCGTGAAGCACGATCACGGCCCGATACCCGGGCGGCAGCGCATGCAGCGCCTTCTCCAGGCGCGAACGCAACACCGCGTCGCCGCGCGGCTCGGGCGCGAGGTCGCTGGTCTCGACCTCGTCGGCTTCGAACGCGGCCGGGGTGGGCGACCGGCGCGACCGGTGCGACAGGGCAGCGTTCACGGCCAGCCGGTAGATCCATGTCCCCAGCGCGGCGTCGCCGCGGAACTTTGGCAGCCCGCGGAAGATCCGGATGAAGGCCTCCTGCGCCACCTCCTCCGCGTCCATCGACCCGACGATGCGCAGCGCCAGGGCAAACACCCGGCGCTTGTAGGTGTGATACAGCGCCTCGCGGCTTCCGGGCGCGCCGCGGCGGATCGCGTCGACCAGGGCCGCGTCATTGGGGGTTTGTGAGATCTCTCCCATTCCCACCCGGGAATCGACGACCGCAGCCAGCATAGGAGGTGTGAAATCTTCGACCGACAAGGGATACCTCAGGTTGCCCGCAATCTAGCAGCCCTGGACCTTACCGGCTTCGCCGGGCCCTGTCTGTTACTGTGGGGCCCGCCATGCGGGTCGTGATCCTCGCCTGTTTTTTCCTGTCGGGCGCGTCGGGGCTGGTCCTGGAGATGTTGTGGACGCGGATGCTGACCCTGGTCTTCGGGTCGACGACGCTGGCCGTGTCCACGGTGCTGACGGCTTTCATGGGCGGGCTGGGCCTGGGGTCCTACCTGACGGGCCGTTTCGCCGATCGCCTCAAGAACCCGGCCCGGGCCTATGCGCTGGTCGAGGCCTGCATCGGCCTCTATGCGCTGCTGGTCCCCGTGGTCATCACGCTCTATCCCGGCCTCAACCGCTGGCTGTGGTCGACGTTCGGGGATCGGTACGCCCTGCTGTCGTGCCTGCGCTTCGTCGCCTCGGCCGGCCTGCTGCTCCTCCCCACCACCTTGATGGGCGCCACGCTGCCGATTCTTTCGCGGCACTTCGTTCAGCACCCCTGGGAGCTGCGGCGGGTCGGGCTGCGCATCGGCACGCTCTACGCCGTGAACCTGTTCGGCGCGGTGGCGGGATCGTTCTTCGCCGGCTTCGTCTTCCTGCCCACCCTCGGTGTCCGATGGACCAACGTCACCGCCGCCTCGTTCAACCTGGCGCTGTCGGCGGCCATCCTGCTCGCGCCGCGGCTGGCTCGCCGTCGCGGCGCCGATGTGGCGCCGGCGCCCGGCATCGACGAGTTGCTGGAGCAGGCGGCGTCAACCGGCGGCGGCAATGCCCCCGCGATGGCCAGCGGGCCGGTGCTCACGCCGCTGGCGCGCCGGGTGGCGCTGGGCGCGTTCGCGGTGTCGGGCGCCACCGCGATGACGCTGCAGGTGCTGTGGACGCGGGCGCTGGCGGTCTTGATCGGCTCCTCGATCTTTTCCTTTACCGTCATCCTGCTGGCCTTCCTGGTCGGCCTGGGGACGGGTTCGGCGGTGTTCGGACGCTGGAGCCAGCGGACACATCACCCTGTCCGCTGGCTGGCCGCGCTTCACCTCGGCATCGCGACGGCCATCGGCCTGTCGTATCTGGTGACCGACAAGATCCCGTACGTCTTCACCTGGCTGCTGGAATCGACCAGCTTCGGCGTCGACACCATCCTGGTCTGCCAGTTCATCCTGGCCTGCATCACGGTGTTGCCGGCGACGATCCTGATGGGCGGGATATTTCCGCTGACCATTCGCGTGGCGGCGTCGCGGCTGGACACCGTCGGGCGCGACGTCGGCTCGGCCTACGCGCTCAACACCGTGGGCGCGATCGTCGGGTCGTTCCTGTCGGGCTTTGTCGTGCTGCCGGTGCTGGGGCTGCAGAAGGGGATCTACGTCGCCGTGCTGGGCGGCTTGCTGCTGGCCGCCGCCCTGTTCGTCGTCGCGCCGGGTCTGCCGCGGGCGCGCCGGACAGTGGGAGCCGGCGCCGCGGTGGCGCTGGCGCTGCTGGGCCTCATCCTGCCGCGCTGGGATCTGGTCAGCTTCTCGGCGGGGTTCTTCCGGGTGTCGATCGCGCGCGAGTACATCTACCGCAAGATTCACAAGAAGGAATGGAAACACCCGAAGCTGGTCTTCTACGAAGACGGCGTCGCCACCACCGTGTCGGTCGACCAGTGGGGCAAGACCTATTCGATGAAAAACAACGGCAAGGTCGACGCGTCGAACGACGGCGACATGGCGACGCAGATCATCGTCGGCCTGTTGCCTCTGCTGCTGTATCGCGGGGACGCGCCGCCCAAGGTGGCGCTGGTCGGTTACGGCTCGGGAGTCACCGCGGGCGCCATCACGCAATACCCGATCGCCTCGCTGGAGGTCGTCGAGCTGGAGCCGGCGATCTATCGGGCGTCGCGATTCTTCGACAACGACAATCACCGCCCATTGCAAAACCCCAAGGTCACGGCCCGGGTCGGCGACGGGCGAAATTTCCTGGGCCAGCGCCGCGACAAGTTCGAGGTCATCGTCAGCCAGCCGTCCAACCCGTGGCTGACCGGCGTGTCCAACCTGTTCACGCGCGAATACTTCCAGGACGTCAAGAAGCGCCTCGCACCCGGAGGCATCTTCTGCCAGTGGGCGCAGCTTTACGAGATGGCGCCGTGGAACATCAAGACCATCTACCGCACGGTCAGCGAGGAGTTTCCGTACGTGTACGTGTTCGCCGCCGAGGATCTGTCGTCCGACACCATCCTGATCGCCAGCATGACGCCGCTGACTCTGGACCGCGCCGTCCTGGATCACGCCTTCCGCGATCCCGCGACGCGGGCCGAGGCCAGACGTGGCGGGCTCGGCTCGGCGCACGACGTGCTCGCGTACCTGCTGCTTGGTCCCGAGGAGCTGGAATCGTTCACCGCCGGGTCGCCGGACAACACCGACGACAACGCGCGCATCGAGTTCGGCGCCCCGCGCGACCTCTTGGGATACGCGAAGTTCGACCCCTATCTGGCCAAGGTGTATGGCCCGCTGTGGCCCTACGGCCGCCTCAGCGAGGTGGTCAAGGGGTACGACGGCCCCGACCGCAGTGAACAGGCCGGGCGACTGGCGCGCAGCCTGCTGGCCCACGGCAAGTCGCGTGAATCCGAGCTGTGGGCGCGCCGGGCGGCGGCGGCCGGTGACACACCGGAGGCCCGGCACGCGCGGCTGTTGCTGGATCTGGTCGCGACGCGCCTGGACCGCGATCCGGAGATTGCCCTCGCGCCCGACGGAGATCTGCAACCTCCGGTGGTCCCGCCCGCGGTCGCGGCCGCGCAGCCCGCGCTGGTGGCGCGCGCCAGCAGCGAATATGCCGAGGTGGCCGCGGCCGTCAAAGCCCACCGTTACGCCACGGCCTACAAGATCCTCGAGAAGTGGCCGGAGCCGCTGTGGGCGGGCCTGGGACAAGATTTCTCCCTGCTGTCGGGATTTCTCGACTACAAGGCCGAATTTTACAGCGACGCCATCGAGGAGTTGAAGCAGCTGTCCGAAAACGCGGCCTACGTCGCGCGGCGCCCGGAGGTGCTCTACTACCTGGGGCGCTCCTACTACGCCAGCGCCAGCTATGTGAAGGCCGTGGATGCCTTTGAACGGTTTGTCCGCTCGCAGGGCCTGCTGGGCCGGCCGCTCCTGCCCCAATCGGCCGCCAGCGGCGTCAGGCTGACGGCAGCCCCGACGGACGGGCCCCCGCGGGCAGGCCGCGAGGAACCTGGCAAGTCAGGTCGCCCGTGATAGTTTGGAGTGCATGCCAGCACCGGATCGGGTCGTCGGAATCGGCCAGGCAACCGTCGACCAGCTAGCGGTAGGTCCCCGTTCCATGGAATCGGTCGTCGAGATGCACCGGTTCAGCATTCAGGCGGGCGGCGCGGTCGGCACCGCGCTGGCGACGGTGTGCGCGTTCGGCGGGATCGCGCGCTACGTGGGGCGGCTGTCCGATGATGAGTTCGGCCAGATCATCCTGCGCGGCCTGAAGGACTTCGGAGTCGATACGTCGCAGGTCCTGATCGAGCCCGGGAAGATCTCCCCGGCTTCGTTCATCATGGTCGACGAACGCACCGGCCGGCGCACCGTCCGTTTCACCCGCGGCAGCACCACCCCGCTCGAGCCCGGCGAGCTGCCCAAAAATCTGCTGGACGAGGTCGCCCTGCTGATGATCGACGGCCGCGTTCCGTCAGCCCAGATCGCCGCCGCCGAACGCGCCAAGGCGCTGGGCATTCCGGTCCTGCTCGACGCACGCCACCTCGGCCCCGGCATGGGCGAGCTCCTGGATCTGTGCGACGTCGTGATCGGCTCGGAACGTTTCGCGGCCGAGATCTCGCACTCGTCCGACGTCAAACGCAGCCTGCGTGAGCTGACCAAGATGGGCCCGCGCACCGTGGTCATCACGCTGGGCGAAGAAGGGGCCATCGGCCTCGAGAGCGAAGCCGTGGTGAGGCACGCCGCCCTGCCGATCGAGATCTTCGATACCACCGGCGCCAGCGACGTCTTCCGCGGCGCCTTCGCCTACGGCGTGATTCACGGCTGGGGGCTGGACCGGTGCCTGCCGTTCGCGAACACGGCGGCGGGGTTGAATTGCCGCCACCTCGGCGGCCTGGGCGGAATCCCGTCGCTGGCCGAGGTCATCCGGACCGCCGGGATCAGCGCGACGTAGGCGTCTGTGCCTGCCGCTCGCCGGCAAGGTGACCGTCAAGCCCGATGTCCTTGTTGATGGAGTCGGTGACGTTCGCGGCGGTTCCCCAGCGGGCCTTGTTCCAGTTGTGTTCGTGCTGGTGCAGCAGTGAGAAGATGTTGCGCATGTGGCGAAACGCGATCGGGCGCTCGGTGGCGACGTTCTGCTGCTCGCGCCGGTCCTCGTATTCGTCGAAGAGCTCGACCTTGCCGGCCAGCACCAAGCGATAACGCTCGACCTTGAGGCCGCGCGCAACCCCGCCGTCGATGGTCAGCGCCGCGCGCGGGCTGGTGCCGATCTCGTCGTAGGGCAGCGGCGTCAGCGTCGCCCCGGTCGTCCCGGGCGGTGGCTTGATGCCGGCCAGCTCCAGCATGGTCGGATAGAGGTCCATCACCTCGACGTCGGCATGCACCACCTTGCCCCTGGGGTAAAGGCCTGGCGCGCGGATGATCAGCGGCACGCGGACCAGCTCCTGGTAGACGGTGTGTCCGTGCCCGAGGCTGCCGTGTTCGTAGAACTCGTCCCCGTGGTCGGACACGACGATGATGGCGGTGGTCTCATAGATGCCGGCCGCCTTGAGGTCGTCGATAAAGACCTTGAACGCGGCGTCGCTCTGGGTGATCTCGGCGTCGTGCAGGGCCTCGAGATACGCCTTGTCGTTGTCGTTGATCTTGAGCTTGCCTGCCTTGATGAAGCCCATCTGAACACCCGAGATGGCTGGCTTGATCGGGCCCTTGTAGGGCTTGGGCCAGTACTTGGCCAGGAACTCTTTCTTCGGGTTGTAGACCACGTGGGGGTCGACGGTCGCCAGGTACGCGAAGGTCGGCTTCTTGAGGTTGGCGAACAGCCACGGCTTGGCGGTCTTCCACAGGTAGTCGGCGCCGTTGGGCAGCGATTCGCGGATAAAGTTGCGGTACATGTCCCAGCCGCGCTCGAACCCCCACTTGGCCGACACGTAGCCGTTCGAGGAGAAGATGGCGGTGCGATAGCCGGCCTTCTTCATGTCCTCGGCGACGAACGGGACCGTCTTGGAGAGACGCGCCTCGTGCGCGACGGCCCCGTGCACCACCGGGTAGACACCGGTGAGCAGCGAGGCGTGCGACGGCAACGACCAGGTGCCGGGGACCTGGGCCCATTCGAAACGCGTGGCATCGGCGGCGAAGGCGTCGATGTTGGGGGTCTCGAGGCGCGTCTTGGGGTTGTAGACGCGGACCTTGTCGGCGCGCAGGGTGTCGATCATCCAGACGTAGATGCGATCGAACCGTGGCGTCGTCGGCGCGGCCACGGGCGCCGGCGCCTTCACCAGCAGACGCGGCGCGGCCCAGGCCACCTCGCCGCCGCGCGAGACCAGGTCGATGCGGCAGGCGCCGCCTCCGGCGCGCGCGCCGAGGTCGATGCTGGCGTCGGTCCAGGCGCTGCCGACGGCGCCCTGGTGGACGGTGCGCGCCGGCTTCCCGTCGACGGCCACCCGGACCAGGACCGACGCGCCGGGCGCCTTCGATCCGTACGCCAGCGCCAGGCGTGCCCCCTCGGGCAGCTGCAGGTAGTACGACACGCGCCCGCCCCGGGGCGCGCCGGCCAGGGTCAGCGCGCGTCGGCGGGAGGCGCCGAAGGTGGTGTCCTGCACCGTTACGGGAACAGTGGTCGCCGGCGGCGGCGCGGCCGTGGCGGGGCCGACGGTGACGCTGCTGATCGCGGCGGCGCTGCGTTTGCCGCCAGCGACAGGCGCGGCCGAGCGAAACGTCAGCCGGACGCGGTTCTCGCCCGCCTTGAAGACGCCGGCCGGCACGTTGACGTCGTAACGTTTGTTGGCGGTATCGATCTCCAGGGTCGAGACGGCCTTCTCGTTGACGAAGATCGACAGCCGCTGCTTGGGCACGAGCGCGCGGCCGGTGAACGACAGCAAGGTGTCGCCAATGGCGGCGCCGGTAGCCGTTGTGCCGCCGGCGCCGTCGCCGTCACCGTCGATGGGGACAAACAGGATCGACGAGATGTTGGAGACCAGCGCGGCGGGTTTGCCCTGGTCAGTCTCGCCGAGGATCCAGGACGTCTTCCAGTTGCCGTCGATGTA